>CAMYIZ010000060.1 GCA_947258585.1 uncultured Haliea sp.
CCACCACCAGCAGGGCGATGAACAGATCGATCTCCATACGGCGTAGGGAGAGTCCGGTCACCGAGCCGAACTCGCCCCCCTGAGCCGGTTCCCGCCAGTTGTCGATCAGGATCCCCAGAAAAGGCAGATAAACAATACCGGTGCTGACCAGCACATCCCATAGCACGCCATAAAATGCCCAGCCGAAGAGCGTGGTAAAGAGTTCCAGATAGCTGTCGACAATCATGAGTTGCCACCAGCGAATGCGGCAAGGTGATGTAGCAGGTTCTGGCCGATCAGCAGTTCGATGGCCAGCAGCCAACCGACGACCCGCCAGCGGAGGCGATTGGACTCGGCTTTGGATAATGGGCTATGCCGCTTTTTGCATAGCCAATCGCTTAGCCAAAGCCACAGAAGGGCCAGCAGTGCGATGAGGCCAAGGCGCACTGCCCCCAGCAGCGGTTTGGCCTCACTGACACGCTGGGCGACGGTGGCCAGGGAGCTCAGGGCCACGGCCTGCCAGAGTAGCAGGCCGATACCCAGGGCGGCGAGGAATGCCACTAGAAGACAGCCCACCAGCCAGGCGCGGCGCCGGTGTTGCGGGTTACTGGACACGGCCATGGCTAAGGGGTCTTGGATCACGGGGGGCTACCTGCGGAATATCCAGGGCGGACTGACGGCGGGCCGAGGCGCGCTGCAGAAGAACGGTGACGGTTTCGGATACCACCTCGCGGCGCACACGGGTCTCAAACAGGAGGCTCTCGATTTCCTTGTCGAGTTCGGCGATGGCGATATCCGCGTGCTGGCGCGCGACCTCGGTGGCATAGACCTCCGGCACCTGGCGGCCGGAATGCAACAGTCGGCGGGCGTAGAGGGCCTTTTCCACGGTGCGGGCGGTGCTGATCTCGGCCACCAGACGACTGGTGATCAGGGCCTGTTCGGTGGCGGGCATCTCGCGGATGGCCTCGATGACCTGGCGGGTGACGGCGACCCCCGGGGCGGTGACGTCGTTGAGGTTGGTTCTTGTGGGCGGGACATCCCCCGCCACCAGTGCCTGCAGATCAACCGTCACTTCAGCCGATTCCCGGTACAGCGTGGGTAGCAGGCCGGTACCGGGGATACTGTCCTTGCGGCAGGTATCGCAGGTGGTAACGATGTTCTCCCCCACCACCGCGACCACCCAGTCACGGGCTTCTGTAGGCGAGCCCCAGATTTCCGACAGGCGGGTGGGATCGCCGGCGGGCACCGGGGCGGTCTCGGTGATGGGCCTGTTCAGGTTGATGTTGTACCCGGCCTGGACCAGATCGCCGGTAAAGCGCAGGACCGGCTGGCCAGACCCACCGGCCTGTCCCCCAATCCACGGGACGCCGTTGTCCCCATTGGCGGATTCCACGGCCTCCTTGGCGCTGACCGCATCATTGGAGCCAATACCCATCTGCACTTTCCAGTCGTTGCCCTTGGAAAGCGTGATCAGGTCCGCATAGGGATTCTTGCCCTTGGCAATCTCCGCCTCCATCTGCTCGCAGGATTTGGTGGCGAGTTTCATGGTCTCTTCGGCTTTTAACAGGGCATTCTGGAACAGGTCATAGAGGCCGGGGTTGGCCCGCTGCAGGATCAGGGCGGGCAGTGCGGCGATGGCGGAGGATGCCGCTGCGGTCATCGCGTTCATCATGTCATCCACACCGGATTTGATGTTGTTCAGGGTGTGGGTCACCGCCAGCAGGGGATCGAACTTGGCACAGCTGTAGCCCAGACCCAGCTGGGCCGAGCCGCCCAGGGTGACCGAGGTCACCAAGGGGTTGGGCGGCGGTGAGACCGGCTGGGCACCGCCGATTTCGTAGTACCAGAAGCTGTCCTCGGTGGGACCCTCCGCGGCTTGCATGGTAGGCGACGCCGTCAGCGACAGTAGGAGCAAAGCGGCAATCGTGCCTTGCGTACTGGTGGGATGGTGCCGTCGCATCAGGGGTACCCCGTCCAGTTGATATCCGTAATGAAGACCTGTCCCTCGCGCTGGCAGCACTGGTAGGGACGCCACAGGGTCCAGGCGTAATCGCCACCGGGATCAACACGGCCACCGCCCCAGCCGACCGCACTGAAGAGATCGTTGGTGCCGAATACGGCGCAGCTGGATTCGGCGCGCGGCGCCAGCATCTGCCAGGTACCGGTGCGGGCATTGCCCTCCACCAGCGGGCCCGGGGGCCAGACCCGCATGTCTATGGTGTAGGGGCCCTGCAGCGGCAGATACACATGGGGCTGGCCGGTGCGGGTGACGATATCCCCCGCGCGCTGGGCGTTGATCGCCGCGCCCTTGGGTTCTTCAGACTGGGTGGTCCAGCCGGTGCGCGGATAAAGGCCGCCCCAGGTCTGCAGGGGCCAGTGGCCCACCTCGCGCAGGCCCGGGATCAGGCTGGCGGGATAGAGCATTTCCGGGACCTCCAGCCGCCAGGCCAGGGCATTCACCCCCGACTGAAAATACGGCACGAAGGGTGTGGCCTGGGAGGGGCAGACCAGTCCGCCCGCCCCGGCAACGTCTGGTAGCAGACTCAGGGGATGGCCGATCGCATCAGTCTCCCTGAATAACAGGTTGCGGTGATCCAGACGGTTGTAGGAGCCCTCCGTGCGGTTGCCCGCGCTGTCCACGGGAACGGGCAGCAGGCGCCCCATAAGACCCTGGGCGGCGGCGCGCTGGGCGGCACCGAGGGTGGCGCGGATCTCAAGCCAGGGATTGCCTCCCAATTGATTGTAGGCGCTGACGACCAGGTCCGGGTTGTAATGTCCCACCTTGAGTGAGGAGTTGACTGTGCAACTCAACAGATCGCATTCCAGCCAGAAACACAGGCCCACCGGGCGCCACTGCATGCACGCGAATGCAGCATTGCTGGTCTGCGCCACGATCCCGGCAGTGGACAGGGACGCAGCCTGACTGCCCTGCGGCCAGTGCAGGGTCAGCAGCAGTGTGGCGAGCAGGATTGTAGCCCTCACAACTCGGCCTCCCCGCGCCAGCGTTGATACTGACGGACAGCCGCTGTCGGGTCGGTCAGTCCGTAAAAGACCGCCTCGCCATTGATCACCATCGCCGGGTAGCGGGTCAGTCGGTAACGCTGGGCAGCCAACAACCCCGTGGCGGTCGCGCGTAGGTCCGCCTGCTGCTTCTCCGTCAGCGCAGCGAGCCGTGTTGCTGCCATCGCCTTCGCCGCCGACTGCTGGGGCGGCAGCTGGTGAGACAGGATGGCGTTCAGGCGTGCGAGACCGTCCAGGTCATAGACGGTAAGCTGGATGTCCTTGCCCGTTGCGTTGTGATGCGCGGGAGGCGGATGCGCGGCGGTGGTGAACAGCTCCACCTGATAGCGCGGTTCCGCGACACTGAACGGAGACGTCAACAGGGTTGTCAGCAATGCCAGCCATGCCACCAGCCCGATGATGTGCCTGTGCCGGACGTGGCTGCCGGGTTGGGTGGGCGCTGTGTAATTCAGCCTAGCCACCACGGCGAGCCTCCAGCCGCTCGGCCACGATGTGGGCGGCCTCCAGTTCGGAGCAGCCCTGCTCGCGCATGATCTGGGCCCGTTCGGCTTTCTCGTGTTTTTCGGTCATGGCGAGTGCCAGGGATAGGGGTGGAGGGACATTCCTAAAAAGCCCTTCCAGCTGGTCCGACAGGACCACGCCCTCGACATATTTGCCCGGTTCCTTGCGGGCCGACAGCAGCAGGCTGCGCTGTTCGGCGGTGAGATCCCGAAAGCGGGCGATCTGCTCCACTTCCTCCTTGGGCATGACCAGGCACAGCCACCATTCCATCATGTTGAGCATGCGCCGGGAGGCGTCGGGGAAATCCTCCAGGTTCTGGGTGGCGATCCAGAACCAGGCCCCGAGCTTGCGCCACATCTTGGTGATTTTTACGACGTAGCGCGCCAGCAGGGGGTTGGTGGTAATGATGTGACCCTCATCGGTCACCACCAGGGTCGGGCGACCATCGCTCTGGTGGCGCTCCACCAGCTGGTTGATGTGGCTCATCATCGCCGTGTAGGCCACCGTCAGCTGGTCCTCATAGCCTTCCCGGGCCAGTACCCCCATTTCCACCAGCGTGACATCGACCTCGGGCCAGGGGTGGCCGGGCCGGTCGAAGAAATCACCGGCCAATCCGGAGCAGAACAGCGCCATGCCGTCAGCCATTTCCGTGGCGCGGTGACGGCGGTGATCCGGCAGGGTCGGTTCCTGACCCTGGGCGTTCAGGGCTGCGACCACATCGCGGGTCAGGACCTGGTCCCCGCCGCGACGGGACACGGTTTTCGCGGCCAGCAGGATCGCATTGCGGATCAACAGACGATCGGCCCGGGTCATGCGGGCATCCTCGCGTTCATCACCCCCGGTGATCATGATCCGCGCGGCAATTTCCATTTCCCCTAAAATATCGCGGCCGGGGCTGTCACTGCCCTCCTCCTCGTCCTCGCTTTCAGGGATCGCGTCGGGGTCAGTGGCGAGCCGGATACGGCGCTCCCGATCCAGCAGGGTCAGGGCATCGGCAAAGGGTGGCAGGCTGACATCGGAGCCGGGGTTCAGGGTGACCTGATTCACACTGATGCCGTGGGTTTTAAAATGCTCCCCCAGCAGGGCGAAGGAACCACCCGCCTCGATGATGAAGATCCGGGGCCGATGAATGGCCATCATCTGCTGCAGCAGGTAGACCAGCAGGGCCGACTTGCCCGCCCCGGTGGGCCCCAGTATGAGCATGTGGGCATTCTTCTTGCGATCGTCCGGATGCAGGGGATCAAACACCAGCGGTTCCGCCCCGCGATTGAAGAACACCAGTCCGGGATGGCCGGTGCCGCGGGAACGTCCGTAAACCGGCAACAGGTTGGCGATGTGCCGGGAAAACACCAGCCGCGAGCGGCGGCTTTTACGGTCAAAGGCCGGGTCGTAGGCCATGGGCAGGTTCCGCAGGTAGCTGTCCAGCCCCAGCAGATCGCCCTCGCGGCCAATCGGTTGCAGGCCGTTTGCCAGCAGCAGGGCATGCAGCTGGTTGACCCGCTCCCGCAGATTGTCGGGTGAATCACCGCGCACGTAGAAGGCCATGCCCAGCGGATAGAGCTTGTTGCCTGCGGCCATCTCCCGCTCCACCCGAGTGGCATCCTCCCGGGTCAGTGCGGCCTCAGCGGAATCCCCCACCGCGGCGCGTTTGACCAGCGCCACGTGATTGCGGGTGGCGTCCTGGGGCCTAGCGGTCAGGGTCAGCACCATCACCGTGTGTTCGGGCAGCCGGTCAAAGACGGAAAACAGGTGGTCACCCGCGGCACGCTCCGCCGTCATGTGACCGATCTCGGGTGCCCGGCGCAGGCCCTGAATGCTGATCACCGTATGGGGGATCCCATCGAACCACCAGGTGGCGGACGTGGCGTCCGAGTACGGCAGGGACAGGGTCAGGGTTTCGGCAAAGTCATGGCCGTAGGGCAGTTCGGCGTCTTCAGATGCATCACCCAGGCTGCGCAATAACGCGCCGGTGGCATCGGTAGGTCCCTCGCCGGGGTTGAACCAGGGCAGCAGCCAGCGGTACAGGTCGATGCCGGAGGACCGCCGGCTACGGATACCGGCCGCCGCCAGCGCGGCGGTGAGCTGGGTGGCCACCTGATTGAGTTCCGCCTCGGCCTCATAGGGGTTGGTCGGGCGGTGGCGGGTAGTTTGACGGCGGTACAGCACCGCCCGCACCCGCCGGATCTGGCCCCGCCAGGGGCTGCCGGTGAGTGCGGTGTCGACAAACAACCCGCCCGGCGCACAGAGGCGTGCGCAGTGGTTCTGCATCAGCGCCTGATAGAAACGTGAGTAGGCGTGCTCGCGGACGGACGGCCCCGGGTAGTGTTTCAGTGACTGAACCAGACTGTCGAGGCTGGGCTCATCCTGCACGTAGAGCTGCAACACCCAGGGGCCGTCGTCGCGTTCCGGCAAGGCCTCGCTGAGCGCGGTCTGGATGGCATCGCGCAGGGCCACCATGAACGGGCCGGTGCGCGCCTCCGTACCGACCGGGGTCAGCTCGAACAGGGCACCGACGCTGTCCCCGTCCTCCAATAGAAAACACTGGCTGTCCGGCAGGTATTCCACCCAGGGTAAAAAGGGCGTGAAGGACGGGGGGCGCTCATAGAGCGCCTGCACATCCCGGTGAGTCAGTGGCGCCGGTGCCCTCAAGCGCGATGGCTCTCCCGGGTTGGGTCCTGTGTCCTGAGCGGGTATTCCCTGGCGGGCAGAGAAACCGCTCATGGGGCATCCACCGCGTGCTCACCCGGCAGGGCGTACTCCGGCCGTTCGTACAGGGGAAACACGGTGGAATAGCCCAGCACCGGCACCCGATGAATACCCGCCAAGTGCGGAAAGATGTACATCACCAGCGTCGGGTTGGGCACTCGCATAAAGCGGGTACTCAGGGCGCGGTAGTCGGCGTGGGCGGCGGGCCCGAGGTCGGCGACATGGTGTCCTGGCGGGCGCAGCAGCGTTGAGAGTTGGCGGTGCCGCGGCGCCTCACCCCCGGTAATCTGGACATGGGCGTCATAGATCTCGCGCATGGTGGGGCCATCCTGGGGCAGGATGGTCTCCTTGCTGCCGGCACAGCCGGTGAGCAGCAGACTAATCGAGAGTGTGCGGAGCATGGCTGGACGATAGGGATGCATGGCTCAGTTTCCTGCCCTGGGGCTCAAAATCGATGGGAATGGCGCGATCCACATGGATCGCCACGGCAATACCGGCGGGGACAAACACGGCGTCAAAACTCTGGGACTGGCGTTCAAGCAACCACTGCGCCAGTTCCTCGCTACCGCCGGCGATGGTTTTGCCCAACACATAGGCGCCGACGTCCCCGGTGACGCCGCCGGTAATGCCACCGGCGCTGGTGATTACCGTGGTGTTTTCGGCGGCGGCGGCCGCGTCGGCGGCGGCCTGCACCGCCTGCACCCCGATACGCTGGGCCAGAAAGGCGGTGGCGTTGCTTTTGCGGGTACCGCTGATGCAGGGAATGCCCTGGGCATCGGAGATCCAGCCCAGCGGCTCATCACGCCCCCCCTGCCCCTGACCCTCATCGCTGGCCACGGTGCGGATGGTGCCGTCATCAAACACGAAGGTGACCGCTTCCAGTCGACCGGACACACAGGACAGGGTCCAGTCACCCACCGCAGTCCCGCTCCAGATCATGCCCTGGACGCCGGGGATCGTGAGTCCGTTGGCCGCCAGATTGTCGGCACCGGTAATGATCTTGAACGGCATGGGATCCTGCACCTGACCGCGCAGGGGAATGCGTCCCACCAGGGCGGTCATGGCGGTCGATCCCATCAGGGTGGCATTGCGGGGCACGGTGAACACCGGTCGGTTCTGGAGGGTCTCCACCTGGTCGCGGGTCTGTGAAACCAGCTCACCACCGCGACGGCGGGCATCTCCCAGGTAACCACTCGCTGCCTGGCGCGCCCCGGCCAGACCCCCGAAGGCTGCAGGCTCTGCCTCAGCATCCAGCGGCGCGATCCAGACCAGGGCGGATGCGTCCGCCGGAGTGCTCCCGGGACCTTCCCAGCCTTCCAGCCCGAGCCCGACCGGCATCACCTGATCCGGCTGTGCGCTCTGCACCTCGTTCAGGGACGCGGCCAGGGAATCGACGCGCTGGGTGAGTGACTGTAAAACCCCCGAATCCCGGCGGGCCTGGTTGTCCGCGTCCTGCTCCAGGCTGCGTAGCTCGCGGCGCAGCCGGGTGGCCACGTTCTCCTCGATCTGGCTGCGGTTGTTGATCAGGGTCTGGTTTTCCTTGCGCAGTGCCGCGTTGTCCTGGCGCAGGGCGGTCACGGCGGTGGTCATCGCCGCCACATTGGCGGTCAGGGTTTTTATCGTGTCCGCCGGAGTATCGGCATCCGGGTCGGGGGCTGTCGGTACGCCGGTCAGCAGCAGCCCGTTCTCGTTGTTTGCCGAACAGGTTTTAAGGGTCACACCTAGCAACACCAGCAGCACCAGGGTGGCGAGCAGGGGCAGGAGGCGGTTGGAGACGGCATGGGACATGGGCGGGCTACCCCCTAAAACACGTGGCTGAAGGGGCGGTCGGAAATCAGGTAGACCACCGTGTGGTCGGCCTCATCGCCCGCGGGCAGCAGCCGGTGGTGCTGGAAGGTGGCGGCGAGCCACGCACCGCGCAGGGCCTCTGCCTGCAACTCCTGTGCCTCGGTACTGGCATTGCTGAGCTGTACCGCGGTCACAAAACGGTGTCCACCGCGCCAGCTGGCCAGGGGAGTCGAGACAATGGCGCCGCCGCGTACCAGCGGCACCGGTTCCTCGGGCACCGGCACCCGGACCACGCCCGGCAACGGTGATTGCAGGCGCTGGGGTGCATACAGCTGCTGGGCGGCGAAGCGGGTCAGGCTGACATAGCCGTGGGTCGTGGGACCGGCGGGGCGCTCGTCATGCGTTGCAGGGGCCGGTTGCCGTGGCAGGCTGATCTCCATCGGCGCGGCACTGCCCCCTTCCGGGGAGGCAGCGACATCCAGGAGATAGACCTGACCATCGTCCAGAGACCGCACCAGGATCCGGATTGGCAGAAAGGCCTGCTGGGCCAGCCAGTAGACGGTACCGCCACTGCTCTGGATGCTCAGCCGACCCTGCAGGGAGCCCGGAATCCCGACGCTCACCGGGCCGGGGAAGTGGACCATGCGCTCCTGGCCAACGCCGAGCTCCAGCGTAATCGGGGTTTTACGCCAGACGATACGCTCGGCGGGGTCCAGTGCGGCGGCTGCCGTGGTGCTGAACAGTAGCAGTCCACACAGCGAGATAATGGCGGTAAGAAAAACCATTCGGGACGCGGAGGATCCTTGAAAACTATTGTTTTGCATGGGCAATGTCCTCCCCTAAAAAATCGGCGTCGGTGAGGCGACGGGGGCCGTCGCCCCCAAAACCATCCAGGGCCAGTCCCCAGGGATTGGCTTCCGGGTCGACGGCGTAGCGCACGACCCGCAGGGGGTAGCGGATCCGGGTACGCTTGACGGTCATGCCCTTAACCGACTCCAGCAGTTCGAGATCCAACCAGACCTGCCAGGTCTGACTATCGAGAATGTCGACCCGGTTTTCGGAATAACCCAGGCCGGGGATGCCCTGCAGCGCGCGCACGCGGTAGGCAAGCTCACCCCGGCGGCCCTTCTCGTCCAGATTGGCCAGCAGTTCGGCCCGGTAACGGGGTGTGACATAGGGGGCGATCCGAAAAATGGCGCGGCCGTAATCGCGGCTGCCGTCCTCCGGCCAGCGGTTGAGCTGCTGAAACAGGTAGAACGCGAAGGCGTAGACCGAGGCGGCGGGTACTTCGGTGTGGTGCTGCACGGCCCCGGAGCGCAGGTCCGGCGGGATGTGCACCGTCAGATGCTCGGGCGCCCGGCTCCAGCCGTAGCAGAGCGCGGCAATCACCACCATCTGCAGACCGATGATCAGCCACAGAGAGCGCAGGTGGGCCTGGACATTATCGATGGCGAAGCGGTAGCGTGACATGCCCTCTCCTGCCGATATCCCAGGTCCCGCTGCGGCTGATGAACGGTGCGCGTTTCAGGCCTTTATGGTCCAGCCACAGCGCGCAGCGCTGCTGGTAGTAGCCATCGGGAC
Organism: uncultured Haliea sp.; assembly: GCA_947258585.1. Taxonomy (GTDB): domain Bacteria; phylum Pseudomonadota; class Gammaproteobacteria; order Pseudomonadales; family Halieaceae; genus Haliea. Next base: position 9,577 of record CAMYIZ010000060.1, read on the forward strand.
GATTGCGTTTGAGGCGCTGAAAAAAACTGGCGGTCCCGAGCACGGTGGCGACAATGCCGATACCGGCAAAGCCAAAGCCCATGGTCACCGCCCCAGCCAGCCAGGCCAGCAGCAGGCTAAGTGGCAGCCAGACCGCGGCAGCCAGGGCGACGATGACACCCAACTCGCTGGCGGAGCAGCCTCGAAAAATGACCGGCTCCGCATTGAGCCGGTCGGCGAGGACGTCCTGGCTTTCCAGGGGTGTCACTCAGATCACACCGGCCGCTTCAGTGAGCAGGTAGCTGGCGAAGATCAGCACGATGGCACCGACAATCCCCAGCACACCGACCTCGGCCCATTCGGCTTTGCCCTGACGGGCTTCATTGAACTTGGCGAAGGCCAGGTAGGCGACCCAGAGAAAGCCCAGAACGGCGATCGCCAGGCCAAGAACCAGGCCGCCGTCCTTGATATAGCCTTCAATGAGGCCGATCCAGTCACCGGCGGCGGGTGCGGTGCTGGGTGCCACCGGGGTCGGCAACACCGCCCAGGCGGATGGATGGGACAGACAGGCTGCGGTCGCGAGGACGGCAAATCGTGAAGGGTAACGGGTTGTGGTCATGGTGCGTTCTCCGAATGGGCGCAACAGTGCGCGGATACAGTGTTCAGTTGTTGAGAAAAAATGAGAGTGGCCGGACATCGGCAGGCTCAGCGCAGGTAGAAGCCGAGGACCAGCAACACGATGCTCGCGCGCAGGGTTGCCCAGAGCAGGTCGAACACGCTGGCCTGGCCGTCCTGCCAGGCCCGGAAGCTGCCTACGGTGATCCAGATCACCCAGACAAACGCGAGGATCAGCACCACGCTGGCGATGGCGAGTAGAAGCGCTGCCGGTGTCGCGCCGGATCCGGCCTCGAAGGCCGCTGTCTGTGCCGGTGTCATCAATCACTGCCGGTAGTCACCGCGCAGCGGCGGCACCGGGCGCGGCGTATTGCGTGGTGCATCGAGGTGCGCTTGGATACCCGCGCGTACCCGCTCGAGATCCTGGCGCAGCCAGTCATACTGGAAATGGATACGGGCGTCGGGGTCCGCCTCGGCCTCGCTGCCCGCAATCAGGGATTCGAGGAGTGCGATCTCGTGGAGCAGACGGGCGAGCATGGCACGCTCGGCGTCGGCATCTGCCCAGGAGCCCGGTGCGATGAAAGCCAGTGCCAGCAGTGTGGCGGTGGCAAATCGGTGCTTCGTCATGAGTCTGTCGTCCCGCACAGTGTTGTGTGAGGGAGATGGTGACCAAGCACTGCTTGCATCGCCATCAACAACCGGGTCACTGGGTGGCGGGGTTGTTGGTGGAAGAATCTGCTTTGCTTAAATTCGGCGTTTCTCTCACGAGAACAGCATTGGGTCTTTCAGTCAGGTCTCGCGAAGTCCTTCACCGCATGCGCCTGAGCGGACTCAAAAATGCCCGAGACCAATGTCCAGTGGCTTACCGATTTGACAACACCTGGACAAAACCTGTACAAAGTTTTCCGACAGCATGCATCCGGTCTTGAAAAAGCCACAAAAATAAGAAGCAACGGAAGAGATTGAAGTTCGGGGATGAAGGGAATTTCTCAGTCGGCAGAGCCAATTCTGTCGGATCAGTATCCAATTCGGGTAGATCATCACCGGCGTCCAGGGATCCGCGCATTTAACGTCGCGTCGCACCTCGACCACCCATACGCAAACCTTGGCACGCTCAACCTGAGCGCAGACAGCAACGCCATCGATAACGTTGCCATCCCCGAGCATCCCGCACATAAGCCATCGCGTCTCAGCCGTGCCGAAACCAGCTTGATCGAGCCACACCCGGCCATCGGACAGGAAATCATCTTTCCACTCGAATCCAAAAAGTGCTTACGCGATACGTTTGAGGCGTCCGCAGAAGTCCGGCGCGATCATTGGGGCCAGAGCCGTCGCGAGACTCTGAAGAGACTGCAACGACACCCGCGGCTCTTCGGCCCTGAACTTTGGGGCGACCTTGTTGGCAGGATGCGGCGCCCGGAATATGCCGAACCCGCAGCGGGTGACGATTAATCAGCTCTCGGAACTGGAGGTGTGGGGAGTTATGGCTTCAACGTGGGAACAGTTGGATGAGTTCGAGGCAATGTGCAAGGACGGCGTCACCTATCTGGTTCAGTGTGTCCGATACGAGGTTCCTTTCAAGACATTCAGCGGGGAGACCAAATCCCAGCCCGTCATCAGCTATCTCATTGACGGCGTTGTTGAAGTCGTTGCACTTGGCAACGGTGACTACATGATCAAAGAGACCGGTACAGTTCTGCGTCGACGGAGAGACACCCCGGCCGTGCTCACCTAGGAATTCGCCGCGTTACCCCAAACAGCCAACCGCACGCAAACGTCGCACATCGACTCCGCCCTCAGCATCCCAAAGGTAAACTTACAACAACCACCAGATCATCCAACCTGGGCGTCTGCTACAGGTATTTCTTGAAGGCGCTCGCGGTGATGGCAATGCTGAGGGCGAACAATGTGGCAAAGGGCAGAATGACCCAGCTCGGGTGGAGACTGAACGGCAGCGCGAGGTAGATAACCCAGGCCGTGACCAACAACGGCAGCGCCGAGCGCTTGGACCAGTGGTAGATGAAGGAGCTTTCGCGTCCCCCGCCCCAGCGGCGCAGATCCCGGCGCACCAGGCCGTCCACCAGGGCCATCACACCAAACAGCAGGAAGACCGGTGTGGCCAGCAGCAGAATGGCCAGACGCAGCGCGAAGACCTGGGTGATCTGCAGAGCTGCCAGGATGTACTGGGCAAGCGGTTGATAGAGCTGGTGCAGCCGGACCCGAAGGCCACTCTCCCCCGCCATCGGGGGTTTGCCCAGCCAACCCAGGAGATCCACCAGTCGGGTCCACTCGAACAGCACGACATAGGCTTTGTCCGCCACCGTCTGGGCGAAGTGTGCCGGATCGCTGCTCACGAGACTGCGCCGGAAATCCGCCTGCAGATAGCCCACCTCCGCTTCCAGCATTTCCCGGCTGTGCCGCAGGCCCTCGTCTGGCCACCAGAACACCATCCCCAACCATTCCAGCACAATGGAAAACAGCAGAGCGAACAGCAACCAGTAGACGGCCTGGCTTACACGGCCAAGCAGGCGTGTCAGGGTGCCCTGCTGCGCGGTCTGCGCGGGGTGAGCTCCGCCGCGCTCAGCCATCGTTCTCGCTGTCGTGTCGGACCGGGCCCTCGGTATCGGCGACCGGATGCCACCAACGCTCTGCGGTCCGATACCAGTGTTCATTGGTCACATAGCGGCGCTGCATGTCTTCCGCCATGACGGCCAGGCTTGGTGGCAGCGCGGCATCCGCGCGGTCATCGGGCAGCGGCATGCGCAGTTTCCACAATCGCCCGCCTTCCAGCAGGGCGAAGGCCTGGCCCTTGGGCAAGCGCACCAGATCCGCCGGGGTCAGCATCGGCACGTCTGAAACACTGATGCGGTCCTCATTGCGGGATTTGAAATCCACGCCCGAGGTGGGATCGGAGGAGTCATCCACACCCGACACACTCATCAGCGAGACCACCTCGACCCGCGGCAGCTGGTCGGTCAGCATCTCAGCGGTGGCCAGCTCCTTCACCCGCAGCATGATCAGGGTATTGAAGTTACCCGCCACCTGGCCCGCCTTGGCGCGATTGCCGATGCGCGCTTCCACGTCCGACCAGGTCTGGGTATAAGCCGTGACCTGAAAACCCGCGCCTCCCGCCTTGTTGAGCAGTGGCACGAACTCATCCCCGATCAGCTCGTTGAACTCATCGGCGTGCAGCGAGATGGTGGGTACACTCGCCGCCTCCGCGCCGGGCACACCATGCTTGTAAATGTGCCCCGCCACCGACACCAGGTCGGCGAACATGGCATTGCCCACCGCACTGGCGACGGTGGTGTCGGTCAGTGCATCGAGTCCGACATAGACAATCCCCTTGCGCTGGATAACATCCAGCCATTCAAAGATGGGCCGCGGATCCTGTTCGTCCAGATAATCTGGCGAGATCAACGCCGCGATCGAGCCGGTGGTGAGCTTTTCCATCAGGGGACCGACGGAGCTCACGATCTTGTCAAAATAGGTCTTGTCGTATTTGAAGGCGGACACCAGGCCTTCCAGCACCGGATCATACAGATCCTGTGCCTGCAGGTAGCGCATCAGGGCGATGGCCTCCCGATCGCGACCCCGCAGTGCGGCGGCGAGGTTGCGCTCACTGATCTTACTGGCCAGATCGTCCACCGCCTCGGTCCAGTCTTCGGGACCGTGGCTGGCCAGGTAATGATGGGCATACTCGACAAAGAGCGGTTCAATGTCATTGATGTAGCGGCGGATCTGCTGATAGTCCGGGCGGCGCTGCAGTGCCACCAGCGCCCGGGCGACGATGTTGACGAAGCGCCAGGCGAATTCCTTGAACGCGGCGGAGTTGCCTTCGCTGGGCAGCTGGTTGGCAATCCGGGTGGCGACTTCGGTGATCCGGGAAAAACTTCCAATCGCGTTGTAGCGAGCGGATATCTCCGGGAAGCCCAGATGGAACAGATAAAAGGCATCGGCCCGCCCGGCCCGCTTGGCCTCGGCATAGATGCGCCGTAACAGATCCGCATCCCCCTTGGGATCGAACACGATCACCACATCCCCCCGGTGGATGTCCTGGGTAACCAGCAGTTCGGCAAGACGGGTTTTGCCGACCCGGGTGGTGCCCAGTACCAGCAGGTGGCCGACCCGCTCACCGAGATCCATCCAGGCGTCCTCTTCATCGGGCTCCACCGCATGCAGGGCCGGCATACCGCCCACCGGTGGCTGCGGTTTCAGCGGATTCCACCAGCGCGACTGGCGCAGGCACCAAGCGAGGGTTTTCAGGACAGGCGTTGATTCCCACTGCACTTCCTTACGGCGCGCCCACCGGTAGAGTGCACCGGCCTGCACATAGTGCTGCACCTCGGGGCGCAGAGTGTCCCGTAGGCGCTGGGTGTGGCGCTGGGTCCAACGAAAACCCCGCCCCAGAAACAGCTTGTGGCGACTCACCGGAATCCGCTCCGCCCGCATCCGGTATAACGGAAGGCGGCGCATATTGCGCTGGTACCGCAGCACCCGCCAGGCCTGCCGGGTGCGTATTCCGGCCAGCAAAAACAGGGTGCTGGCGGCCAGCGTGGCAATGCCGGGCGGCATCATCAGGGCCCAGGGTGCCAGCAGGGCCACACTGCCGGTCGCCACCGCCACCAGGGCCGACCAGAGTTCCACCGGGGGCCGCAGGAGTGCCTCGACCGGACGGACGCTCACTGCTCAATGCCGTGCCGGGAGATCAGGACCGGGATATGGGTCAGTGCCAGGGTATCTATCAGATCGGTCGCGGCGGAGGGCAGGAGTGACAGACCCGCCGCAATCGTGGCCATGGTGTGCAGGTCCTCCGGAGTCTCGGCCTGGACCAGCAGTCCCACCGCACCCAGGGAAAGCAGAAGAGACCGGTGTTGCCGCAGCCAGCTCTGCGACAGGGGATCGGCACCCAACAGAAAGACCGGGCGCGTGAGCGTGTCCCGGTAGAGAGCGGGCACTGGCCGCGGGAGAACCGGCCCCGAGGTCAGTCCCGGTGAGCGCAGCGGCAGCAGCCGCGTGGGGTCGGCGGCACCCAGGTTCGGCACTGTAGGTGCCACAGGGTGCGCATCTGGCGGTCTCAACACGCTCAGAAACGGAGCCAGCGGGTAGGTCTGGCCGTTGTCAGTTAAAACCAACAGCTCGGCCCGGACACCCAGAGATGGCAATGCCATCAAGAGCCCGAGAGGATACAGCCACCACCTGCGGCGCATGTCAGGGATCCTGTACCACGGTGCGCCAGTGCCGCTGCACACGCGCCTGGTAACGCCGCGCCAGAGTGGCATTGTTGGGCGCATGGTAGCAGCCGGCGGCAGACCACCACTCCAGGCGCTGCTGGTAGCACTGGGCCAGAATGTGCGCCCCCACCCGCAGGTTGTGGTAGGGATCCAGTGCCCGTCGGACACCGCCCAGCGCGGCATGGTGGTAGTGCCAGTGGATCTGCATGATCCCGACATCCACCGCGGTCTCACCATTGTGCACCGTCGCTGCAAGCGCTGCCGCCGCGGCGCGATGGGAGGGGTAATAGAGGCCTTCGCCACGGATGTTCAGGGTCCAGGGCCAGGGCCGTATGGCCTCGGCTGTCGGCATGGTATAGCCACTTTCCGTCAGCGCGATCGCGTAAAACAATGCGGGTGGGATCCCATGCTCCTGTGCCACCTGTCGGTAGCCGGGCGGCACCACCTGCTGCGCACGCTTAGCTTCCGCGTCGGGTTCGGATCGTGCCGCGACCACGGCGACGCCTACCAGTGTGAGCAACACTGCGACCGACGCGCTGCCCGGCATGATCACAGGGCAGCCCCGGTCAGCGGGGTCAGCGTTTCACCGCGACGGCGCAACAGATAGGGCAGGTTCACCTCGCCGGGGACCATGCTCGCTAAAACCCCCGACTCAAAATTGAGTGTCACCCTGCGCTGACGTACCCACTCGGGGTCTACGCCCTGAGCCACCGCCCACTCGCGGATGGCCTGCTTATCACCCGGGGCGAGACCGGACAGATAGATGTCCAGTCCCGCGATGGTGTCCAGGCGGGCCAGCAGGCGTGCGAGCACCGCCTCACAGGCGGCGCACTCGGGTCGGACAAACAGCAGGACCCGATCGGTACTGGCGAGGGGAGATTGGCTCGGTTGCTTTACCGGCAACAGCGACCGGTCGATCAGGGGTTGCTCGCCCACCAGGCGCGTGATGGCCGCATCATAGGCCTGCTGGAACGCCAGGATGCGCTCGGCATCCTCAAGCATCAGGGCTGCCCAGCGCTCGGCGAAGTGGTTACGCTCGGCGGTATCCCGGGCGTGAATACCCAGCGCCTCAATCGGTGACAGGGTCGTCGGGCTGATGCTGCCGCGGATGCCCTGCATTAAAAAACGGTAGCGCTGCCATTCCTGCGGGGTCAGCGCCCAGTGCTCGGCACGCGCGCGCTCCACAGCGGTCAAGTCTGTGCTGACCCGCTCGGACGGGGTCAGGGTACTCTCGTCGTGGGCCGGGTCTGTCATGGCTGTGACCGGGGCCAGACAGAGACCCAGCAGGAGCGTGTTCCGTGGCCACACGGACCTACCGCGCATCGGTAGCGCCCTCCTCCCGCACAGCACCGCTATTCACCACAAGATCCAGTGTGCTCAGATCACGCCAGTGGGGCCCCGGGGTCGCGCAGGGCGGGGAATTCTCGCGTTCCATTGCAGCGCCTTCAGTGATTGGCGCGTCCGATTGACGCCGCTCTGCCGCCGGGGCATCGGGGTCACCGTTCGTCCACGTTAGTCCAGCCATCAGCAACACCATCACCAGAAAGACATCGACCATGGCTAGCGCACCTCCCTAAAAGCCGAGCAGCGCTCGAAGGCGACCAGTCGGTGTACAGGATCCTCCAGAAGGCGCCAGGCGGGACCGGCGAGCGTCTGCAGTGCCAGCCGCAGGGGCATAGGACCCAAGGTGCGGTGAGCGTCGGGCAGGGGCAGCGGCATCAGGATCTCGCGGCTGGCATCACTTTCGGCTGAGACCGCGAGGCGATAGCCGGAGCTTTCCAGGGCAGCAGCCAGTGCATCGCCGACGGTCACCACCTCTAGCGGAAAAAGTATCCGGTCGATGCCACCCAGAAGATCCTCTTGTGCGGTCGTCGGCGTCGCGGCCAGCACGGTGTAGCGATCAACCACCAGAGTCTGCGCGCTGGCGTGCGCACCGTGCAGCAGCAGGAGTGCGGCCAGGCCCGCCAGGACGGCGCGTGGTTGTTGTAGCAGGGGAGTGTTGAGAGACATGGTGGGTACCGGGTTGCTTGGGGATGATCCGATGATCTGGCGCTGACCCGTTCAGCACCAGCGGAAACCCGGTCAACCCCTGGCGCGCTATGTCAGGCACCGCAATACACCCGCAGGACGTCGATGCGCTCATGCCCGAGCTCGCGGCTGATCTGCTGCCGCACCTGCTGGTCCCGCTGTCGTTCCGCTGGAGATAGGGTCGCGACGGACGGACCACCCGCAGCGGGTGCCAGACGCCCGGTCAAGGACGCATAGCGTTCCTGGGCATAGGCATGGCGCAGGCCGTGCATCCGGTTCAGCCCCGCGTTCGCGGTATGGCGTTCATAGACCCGCACCTGTTGGCGGTAATCGCGATCCAGGGGAATCAGAGACCCCCGCCCTACCAGCTGGTGGGCGCGAGTAAGGAGTTCTCGTTGTGCGGGGGTCAGGATGGGAACTATCCGGGCCTTGCCCCCTTTGGTCCAGCTGGCCTTCAGCAACAGATGATCGCCTCGATCGGCGTAGTGCGGCTGGAACTTGATGGCCTCTTCCCGGCGCAGGCCGAAGGCGCGCTGCAGCTCCAGGCTCATGCGCACGTGCGGGTCGCGCACCCGGTCCAGTGCTTCACTTCCCAGCTGTTGGGCTTTTGAAACACCGGTGACCAGCTGCCGGTCTGGAATGCCGTAGTGGTCGTTGCTGTGGGCAATCACGCTCGGCTTGTTCACTTTCTCGGCCCACCAGCGCAGCGCCGACATGCGGTTTTTGATGGTACCAATCGCCAGTGCCTCGGCCCGCCATCGGGCAACCAGCGCCTCTACATGCTTCGGCTTTAGTGACTGCGCGCTCATCCTCCGGTATCCCAGGAGGTGCAGCTGGTCCGCGATCAACGTCAGTGTGCGCTCCCGGTTGTGGCGGGTGGCGTAGCTGCCATCGTGGTTACGCTGACAGAGCTGTTTGAGTTGGTAGTTCAGGTTTCTCATGGTGTTTACCTGTCTCGGTTAGTGTTTCTGATCAGGCGGGGGTACTAACCCACCGCATCCGGAAACCGGCAAGGATCACGGGACACCACTCCCTTACAACCTGAAAGCGCCTGTAAACAGGCTACACAACCGATCTCCTGGGGGAGATCGCTGTCGTGTATACACACGAGGCCCCAGGGGGCCGACTAGCAATGGTAGTGACATAAACACCTCCTTTGAGTTGAGCGACTACTGTCGCGATGTGGATGAAACCGTTGCCCAGACGACTCGCAGGCGGGGCCTGGCGAGCGCGTCGGAGACGACGAGGATATTTGAGTGAAAGCACCGACCGGGGTCGATGGCATGGAGAATGGACTGTCGACCCTGAGGTCGGTGCGCCGCGTGCAGTCCTGGACGCACAGGCCCGTTGTGACCGGTCGGTCGAGGGCGGGCTCCCTCTTTGCCACTGATCCGCAGTGGCCACGGGTAATTCTGTCTACGGTGGCCAGTCTACGAACCCGTCACGCGCGCGTCCTGCCGAAAACCGGCCTGGCGGCGGCGTACTTTCGGGGCTCGGAGCCCTCGTCACTACCCCGCTACGCTCGCTAGTGACGAGGGCAGGCATCGGCGAACAGGGGGTCACTGCCGGCGTATAAAAACGCGCAGATCGCCACCACATGTCGAACTTGGTGGTTACACTCTAATCACTGGCGGTAAGCGAGGCCGTATACGTAAGCATCGATCCCCGGACCTCGGCCGCTCTCGTCAGGCATATATGACGCCATTCGTGTCTCCTGTTCGGCAAAAGCTGGTACTGAGGGAGCAAAGCGCTAAGACATGAAGGAGTAAAACGTATCTGACGAGCTCGTGCAGGGTTTCGTGAATCTGAAGCTTGACCGCCACTTCTGCTAATTATCCGAGGTCCTCAGGGCGCTTTGGGCGGTGTTAACGCCTAGTAGACATGGAGTGGTGACTTACAATCAACGACCGGACCACTTGCCAAACGATCATCGTAACCGCCACCATCGCCGAGAACAACTAAAGTAAGTCAGCCTGATCAATCGATATACGGAGGCACCAGGTATCTGTCCTCAAGTATCGCTGATGTTACCGGCCGACTGTGCAAAAAGCCCTGCATTTCATCGCAACCCAAGGTCTTCAACATGGATAGCTGCTCTTCCGTTTCGACCCCCTCCGCTATCACCTGCAGTCTCAGCAAATGCGCCAGGCTGATGATTGAATGTACCAGCACCTGTCCGAAGGGCTCCGTTGACATCGCATGTATGAACATGCGATCGATCTTTAGCTTGTCAAGCGGCAGTTTCGCCAAGCAGCTGAGCGAGGAAAAACCTGTACCGAAATCGTCGATGGCTATAGTTACCCCCATTGCCCGAATCGTCCGCAACATGTCAATGTTGTACTGGACGTTATTCATTATCAGGCTTTCGGTAAGCTCCAGCTCCAGTCCGGCTGCGGCATCTGTGTCGATGTCGACTACCTGTTGGATGTCGGCGACAAAGTCGCTGCTCCGAAGCTGCACTTGAGATACATTTACAGCTATACGTATTGCAGGCAACCCCGAAGCTCGCCAACGCAGGTGATCCTCCATAGTCTTGCGGAGTGCCCACCGCCCGACGTCATGGATCAACCCGGTCTCTTCGAGAATCGGAATGAACCTGTCTGGAGGCACGGGCCCGGTCTTTGGATTATTCCATCGAATCAGCGCCTCAACACCGGTAATTTTGTTGCTCAGCAGGTTTATCTTTGGCTGATAGTGCAACACGAATTCTTCGTTATCGTATGCATTGCGTAGCTGTGTTTCCAAGGATAGCCTTTCCGCTACCATGGATGTCATGGTTTCGGTGAAGAACACAAAACGATCGCCACTTGCCTTGGCTTTCTTCAGGGCGGCCTCGGCTTTCTTCAGCAGTTCATCACCAGTCGTGGCGTCATCCGGCAATACTGCGACGCCGACCTTCGCAGAGATACGTAACGTAGTGGCAGCCATGCTGAATGAATACTTTTGGAGACCTTCCATTAATCTTTTTATTAACCTGGCAACGTCGCCTTCATGTTTTACCATCGGTTGCACTACGGCGAACTGATCTCTGTCGATCCTCGCCACCACATGAGCATTACCTATTTCGTTTAGCAGCCATTGTGCAACCTGTAACAGCAATGAGTCGCCTGCCTCCTCGCCGAAGCTGTCATTAACATTCTTGAATCCGTCTATGTCAATCAGATGCAGGGCAACTTTGTGCACATCATGAACGGCACTGAATATGTATTGGGAGACCCGCTCAAGAAACAACTTACGGTTGGCCAGTCCGGTAACCCCATCATAGTATTCTAGATAACTGCTTCGCTCCTGTTTATCGATATGATCAATCGCGAACGAAATGTCACCAGCTATCTCAGTCAGCAGCTTCATCTCAACATCATCAAAAAAATCGGTCTCACCTGAATACAGCTCAAGCACTCCGATTGCAGTGTCATGAACAACGAGGGGCAATACCACGATCGAACCCGCTGCCGACGCGGGATATTCATTTCGAAAGAGCGCCAGAGGATCGGCTGGAGTATCATTAGATACAATGTTAGCTTTTTCCCTGATTGCGCGTGCGACCATAGAATTGCCGAATGGCGCATGTTCGTCCAGCAGATAGCGATCATTGAGAACGGGAACAAATGCCTGATCAATACCGGCCGAAGCAGCTACATTTATCTTCGTTGCACTGTCATCAACCAACCCTATCCAGGCTGCGCTGAATCCACCTACGTCGACTGCAATGCGACATGCTTCCTTGAATAGAACTTCATGATTGCGCACTCGAACTATAAGTCCATTGATGGCGCTCAGCATCGCATAGATGCGATTGAGATATCTGATCTTGTTCTCAGCGTGTCGACGCAAGGTGATGTCACGGATTGCTGCAGTCACCAACAGTCCTTCGTCGGTTTCCAGAGGGCTCATCATGATCTCGATAGGGAATGTACTCCCATCCTTACGCCTTCCGGTTAGCTCAATGCCTGTATCGATCTGCTGTGCCAACGTCTCGACTGCGCTTAGCAGACCGTCTGCGACGAGGCGCTCTGCGAACCCTTCCGGTATGATGGTCGTTACCTGCTGACCCACAAGCTCATCCCGTGCGTAGCCGAACTGCCGCTCCGCCTGTAAGTTCAGAAGAATAATTTGCTCGTGTTGATTGACTACCACCATGCCATCTGGGGCGGCTTCCAGTAGCCCGAAATACCTGGCCTCTGTCCTATCAAGGCGCATTTTAGTATTCTTGCGACGAATACGAGCACCTGCGCTTTTTCTGGTCATCGGAACCCTTTCGACGTTCTCAGATCTTTGCGGCCCTTGGGGTTGAAGTATCTCCCTCCATAGAGATGCTTGAGGCAGCGGGGGGGGGGGGGGGGAAATGCCGTTTGAACTTCGTGCAACTACCAGCATTTATCTCTGCTTGATTGACTGAGCCTACGCCGATATCCAGCTATTCACAAGCCAAGCCAGCGCAGCAGCGTCAGCATTTTGCGTCTCGAAGAACTCCGTCGTGCCCAGCCCAAAGCTACACCGCGCGAGATCCTGGGCAAGCTACCATTACTGCAGACGACCCAGCATAGGGCCTTGTCTGCAATGCGCAGACAACTGAGCGCGCCAGACGCAGCGCCTATTCCACGCAACGTGCCAATACCTGACGCCACACACCACGACCCCTCTACGCTCGCTAGTGACGAGGGCGCTGCTCGGCACACAGGCGAGGCACTGTACCGCCCACTGACCTAGTGCATGGTAGGACAGCAGGAGGGTTTTTCACCTATACGCAAATAGCGTATAAGTGCCACATGCACGCCTTTTTCACAGAACTAGTCAGTTTCGACACTCAGCGTCGGTATTCTCTATCCGACGATGAGTTCCGGGACCTTGCAGCAGGTGTTGATGGGCAATCCGCACGCCGGTCCGGTCATCCAGGCGCGGGGGGTTGCGCAAGCTCCGCTGGAGCGATCGAGGCCGCGGCAAGGGCAGCGTGGCGGTGTGCGCATCATCTATTACCGGTTTAGCGAACGCGCCCAGTTCTGGCTGTTCACGATCTATGGCAAGGATGTCGCGGACGATTTGACGAGCCAGCAGAAGTTGGTACTGAAGGAGAGACTGAGACATGAAAAAGCGCAACGTATTTGATGAACTCGTCCAGGGCTTCGATGATCTGCAGGTGGAGCGTGAAGGCAAGATCACCCTGAAATCTACCACGGTCGAAGCCCCGCAGCCGATCGCCATCAGCGCGGGCCAGATCAGGGCACTGCGCGAACGCCTCAACTATTCTCAGGGGGTGTTTGCGGCACTGTTGCGCACCAATGTCAGCACCCTGCGCAACTGGGAGCAGGATCGCGCCAAACCCAATGCCCAGGCCGCGCTGCTGCTGAAGCTGGTGGAGTCCGCGCCAAAGGACATGTTGGGCAAGCTTTCCGCGCTGGGAAAGAAGAAACCGCGGACGGCGTCCAAGGCTGCGCCGGCGAAGTGCCGCGTTCGACGAGATGCGCCGGCAAAGAAAGCGGCCAAAAAGCGTGCCGTCGGCTGATGTCCGGCATCAGTCGGGCGTGCCCCCTACTCCACTAATCCGCAGACCGGGTTTACGGTGTCGATTCGCGTGCTCCCAGATTTCAGCTACGGGAGGTGCTTGCGCATTGGTGCGGTCGAGACTTCGGCCTCTGCCAGATGTTCGGCCAGTTCCTGCCTCAGGATGGTGATGTCCCTGGGGGCGGTTAGTCCCAGTTTGACCTGTTGACCATTGACGGCCAATACCTCGACGACGATGTCATCACCGATGAGGAGGGTCTGGCCAGGGGATCGGGTAAGTATCAGCATCTGCATTCCTCCATGAATGGCTGTCAGACGAGTATAAGTGCTGACCGCGCTCATGGCTGTACCGGGGACGCATCTGATGAATTGTTCTTTCAGGAGCGGAAGGCGCCACTTTACCCAAGTGGCCAGGGAGATCGTTGCTGGAAGCAACGGTGATTAATCCTCGTGCGGTTGCAGGATCGTGATGACCGGTTCGCCCTCATCACCAGGGCCCACGATCAGCTTTAGCGATACCTTGTCTGCGGTGGTGCTGACACCGTCGCGCGGTACCCGGTAGAGACTGAAGGACAGCTGGTTGCCGCCGCGGGGGCTGCCGCGTATGGCCATGACGGCCATCACCAGCACATCCCAGAGTCGGCCGGTTGGATCCTGGCCGAGCTGGCGCTGATTGTCCGCAACCTGCCAGGCGACGCAGTCCTCCCAGACCGCACGGGTCAGGGCCACCGGCCACTGAAAACCGGCCTCAGTGGCCAGCGAACCCGCATCCACGAGTACGCCCTCCTGTAACGCCTGGGCACGCGTATAGCGCACAATGACGGGACCAAAGATGTCGTTCAGGGACGACAGGGGTTGATTGTCTTTCATACGTCCATCTCCTTTGTTTTACGAAAAATGTCCGCAAGACAGACCTCCTTCCCCACGGGAAGCAGATCGCCTCCCGGGGGGTCGGTAGTGGGTGTTACAGCAGGCCGAGTTCCGCGAAGGACGTCGTGTCGCCATGGGTGACCACGATGTGGTCCAGCACCCGCACATCGATGAGTGCGAGCGCTGCCTGGAGACGTTCGGTGATCCGCCGATCCGCCTGACTGGGCTCGGCCACCCCGGAGGGGTGGTTGTGGTAAAAAACGGTCGCTGCCGCGTTGAGGGTCAGCGCCTGCTGCACCACAATGCGGGGATAGACCGCCGCGCCATCGATCGTGCCATGGAAGAGTTCCTTGACGGCGAGCACGCGATGGGCGTTGTCCAGAAACACACAGCCGAAGGCTTCGGCGGTGAAACCCGCCAGCCGTAACCGAAGGTAGTCACGGGTCTGTCGGGGACTGTGTAAAACCTCACCGGGCTGATGCCGCTCCTGCAGCACCGACAGGGCAAGGTCGACGAGTCGCTCCTGCTCGGTCACGGTGAGTTGCTTGATATCAAGGGCCAGAACCCGGTTGGCCGTGCGCCGGGACCGGGTGGGGGCTGTCGTTGTCATGGCTGACTCCTGCTTAAAAAAGAGGCAGAGATCAGCCCCGCGGGGAGCTGTATCCCCGCTGGGTTGGAAGGTGGACCTGATGGCGACATCAGGTCCGGTAATGCCCTATGAAGCGGCTTTTTGGGGTTTCAGAAAAGGCTGCCCGTCGACCTTGATCCAGTCGAACCGCAACAGCCGGGTTTTCAGGCGCACGCCGGGTTCTCCTTCGTGCTGACCCTGCTTGAAGATAAAGGGCGCCGGTTTCAGGTCACTGAGCAGAAAACCTGCCAGTACCCGGGATCCGGCCTCCACCAGAAACTGCAGCTGGGGAACCAGGTCCTTGGCTTCCTCGCCCGCCACAATGCAATCAAAATACGTGTGGCGGACCTTGTCGGCGGGGCCGTGCAGAGCGGCGAGCTCGACACTCCAGAAGGGCGAACCCTGTTCCGGGGTGACTTCACGCACGCTGTTGACATAGCCAATGCCGTTAAGGTGAAGATCGAAGTACTTCGTTTTGTTGTCTTGAGTCATGACACATTCTCCGTAGTGCGGGTTAACGCCGAAGAAAGCAGGAGCCCTGGCGGGATGCTTTCCCGACAGGGGGGTTACTCCAGTTGCCTGGAAGCGTGGATTGGCGGCGCTGCCGTGGTACCGGTTGCACAATCCGTCGGTAC
>CAMYIZ010000061.1 GCA_947258585.1 uncultured Haliea sp.
AGCTCAAACTGATCAAGGTGAGAGCCAAGGGATTTAGAAGCAACGTTCGTTTCCAGAATACGATCTGGTTCTATTTAGGGGGACTCAATCTGAAACATTGACCCACCGGGAAAAGGGAGGACCCATGGGCATACAGGTTTTTCTGCCTCATGTCGGGCGATCTGGCCCCGTTCGGGTGGGCAGAATGGGAATTAAAAAGAGGCGTGTTATTCAATAAAAATCTAAACCCGAGGCACCATAGCTGGGTGCCGGGGCAAATTCTCATTACAGCATGGTGCGATTGCCCGGCCCACCGGGAGCACGCCAAGGCCCTCAGCGACCAGCGTCTAGGGGCCGATAAGACCGGCCCCAAGACCCGGACAAATCACCGGGGGGGAGACCCCTCCCCCCCGGCTCAGCCGGGCGCCTGTGGGCGCGCTGGGGATAGTTTGGGAGTGGACCGCGAGCCCGTATTGGGCTGAACAGTGAGGCGGCGTCAAAAGCAGTAGACGGGCGCGGCCTTCTCGCCCTGTCGAACCACGGCAGCGCAACGATTAACCGGCTCCACCTCATAGCCCATGCCTTCAAGATCGGCGGTAGTGATCTTGTCCACAGGTTCGTCCTTCTGGGGCCGGGTGGCGAGCTGGTACGTTACGCGCTGATCGACCACCCAATGCCCCGTTATTCTGTAGGCTGTGAGCTTTTCAAGTACCGGGTCAGGGTCGAAGGCCGGGGCCTCGACAGCGGCCACTGGTGGCGCTGTGGCGGGTTCTGGCGGTGGAGTATAGCGAGGGTCATAGTTCGCGGCGAAGATAGCGGCCATAGCAACGCTGGTGCCCATGAGCATACCAACACCAGCGGCCAGCGGGACGCGGAAACGCTTCAGGTAGATTTTCGTTAGTCGCATTGCAAAGCTCCAGTTTCTGGGGGCCATTTTCCAGCCGTGTGTATACCAAGGAGGCAAGAGGCTGTGTGTGCCGTGCTGGTAGTCGTCGAGGAATAGTTGCTTTGTATCATAGGCCGGGTAGATATCGACGCCGCGAGCAGCCCAACGATCAACCAGTAAATCAGATTCGGATATTCCATAGACCACCCTGCCCACATGGGCCTTCGGTAACGTGATTCGATAGCCAGTCAGGGCCTTGACCAAGGTGCCCAGGTACGGCACGGTCAGGCGATCAGTCCGGCGACAAAATACCGTGTGCTCTGCAATGGATGCCCGCGCTTGGCTGTCGAGCTGACTCACATCCTGAATAATCAAAATCACGTCCCATCCAAGCTTGCGGGCGTGCAGGAACCAGTCATTCACGGGCTTGCGGTCTTTATCGTTCCAGCTCCGCGAGTTGAACCACGTGCCGCACTCGTCCAGCACGAGCAAACCATTGTCGTTTTCGTCATAGGAGTCGGTGCCCTTGCCGATGGCTTGCAGATCTTCAATTTTCGGTTTGTCCGGTATGCGAATAACGCGGCAGGAGCGATTAAACGGGGAAATGAGCTTTTCAAGGTTCAGATCAAGATTCGTTGCAACAACACAGCCGGCCAGCAGCTTGTCACGAATCCGCTTGACGGAAATCAGGGTTTTGCCGCCCCCCAATTTGCCCGTTACAACGTAGACGGCCATGGAGGGCTAGAAGAGTTTGTATTGAATAATTCGGAACTGCCACGCGTACACATAGCGCACGGTGTGACCAGTAACAACGGCGGTCAGGCAAGCCGTGGTATTACCGGGAACTATCAACGCCATGCCCTGCGTAATAGCGACCGGCATAACATACTGAATACCAGCAAACAACGCGGTGATTGCTGCGAAAAAAGTAACAGTGATACCAACCAAGGAGAGAACAACGGCGGTGATTACGGCCAGTTTCTTGGTAAAAAACTGAAGAACGAACGTCAGAATGGACGTGAAAGCAGCCCCGAGGACACCCGCAAGCCAAGGAATACCGGCAAGGACTTGAATAGCCATTAGACTTTAGACTCGATTGGTTTCATGGCCAGATTGAACAGGTAATACGCTGTCAATATGTAGAGCATCCAGCCGAGAATGTCCCGAAAGTCAGCGAGCTTTGAGCAACTAAGCACGACTTGGCCCTTACCGAAAAAGGATATGACCGGGTCAGAGCAACTGCCCGCAGAAGGTAAAAGGCCCGTAACGACATCGCCCAGCGCATTAGCTTGTGTGTCTACGCCCTGCTCCCCTGTGCCGGTGATAGCGTCTAGGCCGGTATCAATCAAGGTTGTGAATTCGCTTTCCTTGTCGATTTCGCCGGGGTTCTCGGATTCGTTGACGCTTTCCGTCAGGTTTTCGGAAGCGCAGCGGGCTTTCCAAGATTGGTAATGAATAGCGCACTGTATCGCGTCTCCGCGACAGTTCGGGGCGCTGGTGCAGCTCCCGCCGCCTGTCACATTGGAGTCACCTTCAGGAGTGTCACCTTCGCCGGGGCCTTCGCCGTCAGGAGCGCCGGAATCAGGGTCGCCGGGGCCGCCCGGGTCGCCGGGGTCTGGTTTGTTAATGCCGGGTATTTCGTTGGTGGGGTCGTCGTGCTTAGGCGGTGAATTTTCGGGAGCGGAACACACAAAGCCACCGCTAAACGGGTCTGTTCCTTCCATGGCGACAACATGGAGGGTCTTAATATCACAGGTGGGCAAGTCGTCGGCAAAGTCAGGAGGCA
This sequence comes from uncultured Haliea sp., assembly GCA_947258585.1. GTDB lineage: Bacteria > Pseudomonadota > Gammaproteobacteria > Pseudomonadales > Halieaceae > Haliea. The sequence continues at coordinate 2,652 of CAMYIZ010000061.1, forward strand.
AGCAAACAGCGGTTTGCATGTCGCCGCCCGTTGCTGCTACGCCATACGTGCCGCCTTCGGCCTCGCACCGGTTTTTATCGTCGTTGCAAATCTGATGTTCCTGCCCCTGATAATTGACGTACCCGGCAACGTCCTGGCATTCGTTGGCATCGGATGAATAAAACGGGGTGCAGAATTCAATGATCTGGCTTTGTTCATTTGTGAAAGCGATAGTGCCGCCGACATCACCGGGGCCGCCGGAGTATTCGCCCAATGCATCACAATTCGGTGGCGTTGGGGGCGGTGGTGGTGGAGGACATTCGCCCGGTGAAAGGCCTTCCAGATAAGTACCCTCACAGGGGTTGTTGGCACAACCGGTAGCGGACGAGCCGTTACCCCATGCATACGCTACGCTGTCGTTTACCGCACAAGTTCGCGTGGTATAAGCTTTAACGGCTTGCCCAGACGAGTTTCTACAAAGACCCCCGCTGCCCGAAGATCCAGCACCACCGTACCAAGTACACAGGGTGGTCAGGTCACAGCTTGATTTACCCGGAGAAGTTCCAGAATAGGCAAGGTTGGAGCCGCAGGCCGTGTACCCTGAAGGGACGGATTGTGCAAAGGCAGATGGAGCTACGAGTAGAAAAATAGAAAAAACCAGCCCCCCGAGGGGGGCCAGCAGGTGGGGACAAGGACTGTTAAACCTTGTTAACAACACGCTTGACGATCTTCAGGACAACGAAGCCACCCAGTACGGCCATAACTACAGGCCACACCAGATCAATAGCTGCAAGCGCGTCCGTCTGGATGCCGGTCAAGCTGGTACCAATCACGGCGGGCAGATCAGCGAAAGCCGAAGCGCTTCCGAGACCAGCAATTGCAGCGATTGCAACAGTTGAGCGGCGTTGGATTGATTTAAACATGGGAGCCTCCTAAATCAAATCCGTTACGCGTTTCACTGTGTAGATCAACAGGCCGGTTCCCCAACCCATGGCCCACACACCAAAAAGCTGGCCAATGTACATGGCAACGTCTGCCGCGCTCACCGGACCAACCCTGTCTTGACCCCAGCCGCAAACGCGCAAAACAGCGTGAAGTACCAGACAATTACGAAAATATTTTCCAATTGCTCAAGCTGCAATTCGTCTACTGTTGGCTCTTGTGCGGTGGCCGTAACTGCGGCAGACGCCAGAACGATGAACAGGGCGCGCGCAAGGGTCGACCCTGCGGGGCGACCCCCGCGCTTGCCTGTTACATGGTCAGCGGCTGGCACGGTGTCAGACTCCGGCGAGAGGGCAAACGAGAGGAAATACAGCAAAAGCAAGAAAGATCATTACTAGAAGTTCCCTTCCATGATTCCTTTTTTAATCGTTCGCTTAATGAGCTTAATGATCAGGAGCGATCCGAGAACCATGAATACAAGAGGCCAAATTACTTGGAATACTTCCGCTGAATCTGCCTGTATTCCAGCTATGAAGCTTTCAAGGAAGGTGTCCATTAGCCAGCAGCCTTTACCGTGGGAGCGTGAGCAGCTTGCGGCAAGGTGCCCGTATGCAGGCGGCACTGCAGCTTGCCGTTGAACACATCGAACTGGACAGGAACAAAAGCCACCTGCCCTATCAGCTTTTCATAAGGTTTTTCGTGACCTTCAGCAATGGAGTTATTCCACAGCGTGACGGTAAACGCCTCGGTTGGGTGGGTGAAAAGCAGAACCACGTCAGCTATTGGCTTGCCCTTGTGTTCGCGCCGTTCAACGGCCAGAACTGTGCACTTGGTTAACATGATGTTTCTCCTAAGCCGCGAGCTGCGACCAGTTGGTTATTAGCCGCGCTTCCATCACACGGCGACGAAGTGGGACGACTTGCCCCGCTGAAATGTCAGCATCCCCAAGGCCAGCAGCGCGCAGAATTTGTAAATTCCTGTACCACGTGGTTTTGGTGAAGAATTCGCGGGCACGTTCCCAGCCTTCATTCTGAATCATCACCCAGCAGCCATACGCGGCCCTGCCCTGCCCTTCAGTCTTGGCAGCGGAAATAATCCGCTCCTGCAAATCGTTGTCGGTTTCCACCTCGACACCTCCTATCATCCGGAGAAAGTAATTGTTCCACTCGGCTGTTAACGCGGCCGGGGTCGCTGTTTTCCATGGGTTACGGCGGAACCATTCCCGCCCTAGTTTGAGTTCCAGCCGCAAAAGATTGTCGGCAAGTTGTATATCGTCGGTACCGTAGCGGTAGCCGTCATATTTCGGGGACTTCATCAAATAGCGAAGGTGAGGACCTTTTGCGTAGGCTTTGCCGCTGCGGAGTTTTGACAGGTGCGACCAATAGACGGTATCGCCTGCCTGTTGGCTGACCCGGTAACGGCCACCCTCGACATTGCGCAGCACCGACAGCGCCGCACGGACCTCAGCAAGAGATCCAAGGGCAAGATTGCCAGTGACGTCGACGCGAGAAACAATCCAATCAGATGATGTATCCAGATCACAATTAGTGCCGGGGAGAGTTACACCGAGTTGGCCGCCAACAAACGCAACCATACGATCAACGCAGCCGCGAAGATCGAGAGCAGCGGAAGGGCCAGAACCGAAAACGGCGCAGCCGTTGCCAATGATGCGCGCGGGGCTACCCTGCAACCAGAGATCGGAACCCGCACGGACGGCGATCTGGTGACTGTCAGACCGGACAGACTCCCAGCGGTGGGACTCATAGCGAACAATGCCGGTTTTAGGGCAGTAGCAGCAGACCCGGTCGCCCAGCTCAAGCGCTGCGGTGCGCGCCTCAACGTTCAGATGTTGCAGCGGAATCCGCACTGTTACCCAGTCGATTAACATGACGCTTTACGCGACACTTTCCGGGGTGTCAGTCCCACCCATGGGACTAAGTGGCGGTGTTACTAGGTCCGCCACTCGCGGAGCAACGCAGGAACCGGAACAAAGGTCACACGTTGCAGGGTCGTGAAGATCGACCCCGAGAGAATCCAAGGAAATGGACAGAGCTTGGTCATGGACAGAATCGAGTGGTTGCGGATAGTCGGCATCTTCGATAACCCAGACAATGAACTGCCCAACATCCACGGCCACACAGGGCAGCGGGAGAAGGAACTGATGTTCTTCAGGTTCGGAGTTGGGGAGCGGGAAGTGGGAAGCCATGGCGTCAGATAAAGGGTTGCCGTACATGTCAAAGCTCCTGTTGTTCTTGAAAATCAAGGTCAGGACAGATATTCCGGGCTGCTGCAATGAGCAACACAGCAAGATCAGCCGGGAGAATCGGTTTTTTAGAGGTAACGAGAACGGAAACTTGTTGCTCGGGATCGTCGGGGCTCCCGAAGCGGAGGCAATGGCGAAGACAATTAAGGTCGTGCCCTTTGGCATGCGGCTTTTGCACGAAATAGACCCCTGCTTGTTGTTGCCGGGAAATCTAGTACACAGGTTGTGTAGTGTCAACATATTGTGAATGTTGCCAAAGTGTGGACGTTCACAAATACTTGACGGACGCAGGAGGGAATAGCCATGCGAAAACTGAGCGATTATTTAGACGATGCTAAGAAGATAACCGGTAGTGACGGAAAGACCGGCGAACTGTTGGGAGTATCGAGACAGGCTGTCAGTAACTACAGAAAACGGCAGAGCATGAGCACGGAACATGCCGCGATTCTGGCGGAGATTTTGGATATAGACTTTAAGTCGATCATTGCTGCTTGCGAGGTTGGAAGGGACCCCAGCAAGTGGGAATTTTGGTCAAAACGGGTGGCTGCAATTGCCATTTTGTCAGTGGGTTTGGTGGGTTTTTCTTCTTTTAATTCAAAGGCTTACGCTGAATCTACGTATGACATAAACTATATATTATGCGCATATGTGGATTCTTGTCAGGGTGAGAATGGCAGACTAATCTTCCTTAGGTTGATGCGCGTCAACACGCCAATCCCTCGGCAGTCGTAGACTGGTCAGGTCGAGAGATCCCCCGGACGAAAGCCCGCTCAGCCCGCCGCGCGCAAGGAGAACTGACATGCAAGCCAAGTGGATATGTGACGGCACATCCGCAGAGGGTCCGCGCACCCCGGAGACCCGTCGATTGCGCACCCGAACCGCGCGACGCTGGGACATATGGGCCCAGCAGACGGCTGCAGGGCGGGTTCCGTGTTTTGCGACAGAGCTGCGGTTCAACTGTGACGAGCTGGAATGCCCGTGGCGAGATGAATGCCAGCTCCTGCGGGCGGAATGGCGGCGCTAGCGTGACCTTCTCTTTCCCGGAGCGTTTTGTCAGTGCGATGACCCGGGACACCCTGGCGCTGGTCCTGGCCGGCGGCCGCGGGACCCGGCTCGGCGGGCTGACGACCGAGCGCGCGAAACCCGCAGTGCCGTTCGGCGGCAACATGCGCATTATTGATTTTGCGCTGTCCAACTGTGTGAATTCCGGCATACGGCGAATCGGGGTGCTCACCCAGTACAAGGCCCACTCCCTGATTCGCCACCTGAGTCTGGGCTGGGGGTTTATGCGCGGGGAACTCGGGGAATTCGTCGAGGTGCTGCCGGCGCAGCAGCGCACCAATGACGGTTGGTACAACGGCACAGCCGATGCGGTATTCCAGAACGTCGATATTATTCGCGCCCACGACCCCCGGTTTGTGCTCATCCTGGGTGGCGACCATATATACAAGATGGACTATGGTGCCCTCCTCGCCACCCATGTTGAAAACCACGCCGATGTCACCGTTGCTTGCATGGAGGTCCCGCTGGCTGAGGCAAGTGCTTTCGGTGTCATGGACATAGAGCCCGACGGGCGTGTCTGCGGCTTCGCGGAAAAACCCGCCTCGCCGCGGCCCATTCCCGAACAGCCGGGCTACGCCCTGGCGTCCATGGGAATCTATGTATTCACCGCCGATTACCTGCTTGAGCACTTGCTACAAGACAGCCTGGAGCCGGAGTCTGAGCATGATTTCGGCAAGGACATTCTGCCGAGAGCCGTGCAGCGGGACCGTGTCTATGCCGCCCCGTTCCGCAATCAGAACGGCACTCGGGCCTACTGGCGCGACGTCGGAACCCTGGACAGCTACTGGGCGGCAAACATGGAGCTGATAGGGGTGGTTCCCGAACTGGACCTGTTCGACACCCAATGGCCCATCCGCACTCACCAGGTGCAGGCGCCACCGGCCAAATTCGTATTCGATGACGATGACCGGCGGGGTATGGCCGTGGATTCCATGATCGCCAGCGGCTGTATCGTCTCGGGCGCACTCATTCGGCATTCCGTGCTGTTTTCCAACGTCCGGGTGGAGGAGTCGTCCCGGGTTACGGACTCCGTCGTCCTGCCGCGGGTGGTAATCGGCCCCAATTGTCGCATCCGCAAAGCCGTGATCGAGACCGGCTGCGCGCTGCCGGCCGGCACCGTCGTCGGTGTTGACCTGGAGCAGGACAGACGCCGTTTTGAAGTCTCCCCCGGAGGCGTTGTTCTGGTGACGCCTGAAATGCTCCAGCAGAGCCTCGATTACATTCGCTAGCGCCTCGCGCCAGGACGGGCAGCAGCGGCACTGTGTAAAACCCGCCCAGACCAGCTATCATGCAATCTGTAACCCCTCCCTCCTCTACCCCAAGGAATGTGTATGAAGATCGGTATCCTGTCACGCAACCGCAGGCTCTATTCCACCCGTCGCCTGGTGGAAGCGGCGACCGCGCGGGGGCACGAGGTACGGGTTATCGATGTACTGAAGTGCTACATGAATATCACCGCCAACGACCCTACGGTGACATACCAGCACTCGGCGGAACGGGTCGAGGCCCTTGATTTCGATGCGGTCATCCCCCGTATCGGCGCCAGCATCACCTCCTATGGCTGCGCCGTGCTGCGCCAGTTCGAGGTTGGCCACGTGTACTCATTGAACGAATCCATCGCCATTACCCGCTCCCGTGACAAGCTGCGGGCACACCAGCTGCTGGCGCGGCGCGGCATCGGTCAACCGGTCACCAGTTACGCCCACTCTGCCCGGGCCACCGACAAGCTGATCGAGTCGGTTGGCGGAGCCCCGCTGATCCTCAAGCTGACCGAAAGCACCCATGGCAACGGCGTGCTGCTGGCCGAGACCAAGAAAGCCGCGGAGGCGCTGATCAATGCCTTTCGCGGTATTGGTTCGGACTTCCTGGTGCAGGAATTCATCAAGGAAGCTGGCGGTTCCGACATCCGCTGCTTTGTGGTGGGAGAGAAGGTGATTGCCGCCATGCAGCGCAAAGCCGTCAAAGGCGAGTATCGCTCCAACCTGCACCGGGGCGGTAGCGCAGAGGTGATCAAGCTGCACCCCGAGGAACGCAGGCTGGCCCTGAAGGCGGCGCGGGTTATGGGGCTGGACCTGGCCGGGGTGGATATCCTGCGCTCGGCGCACGGGCCACTGGTCATCGAGGTGAATTCCTCCCCGGGCCTGGAGGGCATTGAGGGCGCCACAGGCATTGATATAGCCAGCAAGATCATTGAATACATCGAGAAGGATTCCCAGGCCGGCCCCAACAAGCCGACCGGGAAGGGCTGAGGGCCCGGATTCTCAGGGTTTCAGCCCACTCCTCGGCTGGTACTTCGGCAGCCGTAAGTCGAACAGGATGGCGGCGCTCCGCAGGGCAAACGCAGCGGCCACTGCCAGCGGCAAGGCCGCTTCCTGGGACCAGCCCTGGCTGGCGAGGGCCACATAGCTGACCGCGCCCAGGGCGGCGGCGGTGACATAGATGTCGGGCTCCAGCAGTACCGCTGGCCTGCCCAGCAAGCTATCCCTGATCAGGGAGCCAAAGGTGGCAGTCATCATGCCCATGCCGATCGCCACCAGCAGCGGCGCATCCCAGGCCAGGGCTTTCTGGGTGCCGAGCACACTGAACAGCGCCAGCCCCATTGCGTCTGCCCACAGCAATACCGTCCGCAGGGACTCGAAAAAGTGGGCCAGGAACCAGGTGGCGATACTGGCGCCGATGCAAACCCACAGGTAGGCAGTATTGCCGATCCAGAACACTTCGCCGGTCTGCAGCAACAGGTCGCGCACGGTGCCGCCACCTATGCCGGTAATGGTGGCAAAGAGAACAAAGCCCAGAATATCCAGGCGTTTTTCCGCCGCGGCCAGGGCGCCGCTGATGGCAAACACGGCGATGCCCAGCAGATCCAGGGTGTAGATTACGGTGTCAGCGCTCATGCCGCGTGCTTGCTCCGGTTCAGGTGGGGCGTGCCAGTATGCGTGTTATGATCGGCTCAGACTATGGCCGAACTGGAATTGCATGCACATGCACAGCAACCCTTGGTACCTTACCTCGCTGGGCGTGATCACGGTACTGCTATTGGTTGCCGTGCTGGCCTGGCTAACCGCGGAACCTGAACCCGATCCCTGCGCGGATGTCGACCGCGACGTTGGTGCCGCGGTACTGGCGGATGAAAATGACCAGGACGCGCTCGTCAATCGCGCCATACTGGTGCGGGGCAAATGTGAACCCGAGGAGTAGTTCTGTCGTCCTGGCTGTCCTGATGCTCCTGCGTGCTGCCGTCGCAACGGCGGATGACACGGTGGAGAGAGCGCAGGAGATCCTCGCCCAGCGCTGTGTGGTGTGCCACGCCTGCTACGATGCTCCGTGCCAGCTCAAGCTGGAAGCCCATGAGGGGCTGGCCCGCGGGGCCAGCAAGACCCTGGTCTACGATTCCACCCGCCTGCTGGCCGGGGACCTTACCCGCCTGTTCGACGACGCCCACAGCCCCGAGGAATGGCGCGCCAAGGGCTTTTTCCCGGTGCTCGATGGCGAGCGCCCAGAGCGGGGTGTGCTGCGGCAAATGCTGGAGCTGAAACAGGCCAACCCCCTGCCCGCCACCGGCGCCCTGCCCCGCGGCTTTGATTTCGACCTGCACCGCGAGCAGCAGTGTCCCGAACCGGGGGAGTTCAAGGATTTCGCTCGCCAGTATCCGCTGTGGGGCATGCCCTACGGCCTGCCGGGACTGCAGGCGGAGGAACACGAGGCCCTCACCCGCTGGCTCGATGCGGGCGCCCCGCCACCGCCGATAGAACCGCTGCCCGCAGCGCTGGCCGACGAAGTTGTCGCCTGGGAGCGTTTTCTCAACGCCCCCGGGAACAAACCACGGTTGATGGCACGCTATATCTACGAACATTTGTTCCTGGCCACCCTGTACCTGGTCGACGGCGACAACCCGCACTGGTTCCGGCTGGTCCGCGCCAGCACCGCGCCCGGCCAGCCCATCGACGTTATTGCCACCCGGCGCCCTTTTGACGACCCGGGCCGCAGCGACTTTTACTACCGTTTACAGCGCATGCCGATCGTGGTCGCGACCAAGAGCCACCAGCCCTATCGCTTTGATCGCGCGCGGCGTGACTGGTACGAAAACCTTTTCCTGCGACCGGAGTACGAGGTCAGCGCCCTCCCCGGCTACGATGCCGATACCGCCGGCAACCCGTTTGTCAGTTTCGCCAGCATTCCGGTACGCGCTCGCTACCGCTTCCTGCTGGAAGATGCCGAATTCACGATCATGAACTTCATCAAGGGTCCCGTCTGTCGCGGGCAGATCGCCCTGAACGTCATCGAAGACAGGTTCTGGGTCATGTTCATGGATCCGGATGCACTGGACCCCGAGCTGGACGGTCCCTTCCTGGAGCGGGAAAGCCATAACCTGCGCCTGCCATCCGCTACCACCGGCAGCGTCATTGACCTCCTCGACTGGCATCGCTACGCCCGCGCCCACAAGCGTTACATGCAGGCCAAGGACAAGCACCTGCAGCACCAGTACGACCAGCAGGGGCGCAAACCGGGGCTGGAGCTTGTCTGGGATGGCGATGGCAGCAACCCGAATGCGGCGCTGACCATCTTCCGCCACGTCGACACCGCGTCGGTGGTCAAGGGCTTTGTCGGCGACATTCCGAAGACCGCCTGGGTCATAACCTACTCTCTGCTGGAGCGAATTCACTACTTGTTGGTGGCGAATTTTGACGTCTTTGGCGCCGTCTCCCACCAGTTGGAGTCTCGCCTGTACATGGATTTCCTGCGCATGGAAGGCGAGCTCAACCTGCTGCTGTTCCTGCCCGCGGATGAGCGCCGGAGACTGTGGCGGTTCTGGTACCGGGATGCCCCGGATGCTGTACGCAAGCACCAGTTTATCCGCAGCGAGGCCATAGAGCTGGAGTCTCCGCTCGACTACCAGAGCGATGACCCCAAGGCAGAGTTCCTGGGCTGGATGCGGCAGCGCATTCACGGCGCCGCTGCCGCGCAGTTTGACTATCGCCGCAGCGCCAGTCCCGCCATGATCGCCGCCTTCGACCGGCTGGTCGCAGCCCGCGGCGCCCACAACCGGTTCCTGCCTGCGGTCAGCTTTATCAATGTTATCGGCGGCAAGCGGGACGAAGCCTACACCCTGCTCCACGATGCCGGCTACAGCAATATTGCCCAGCTGTTCCGCGAGGAGGAACGACGGCTGCCGGATGAGGACGCGGTGACGGTGGTGGCGGGCATCCTCGGCTCGCATCCCAACCAGTTCTTCCAGATCCACGAAAAGCAGGTGCCGCTGTTTGTCGAGGATATTCTTCGCCTGAGCTCGGAGGAGGACATGGCGCTACTGCGCTACCGCTATGGCGTGCGACGCAATTCCCCCTGGTTCTGGACGGTCAGCGACCGCTTTCACGACCTGCAGCGGCGCCAGGACCCGCTGGCGGCAGGGGTCCTGGACTACAACCGCTACCACGGGTACTAATCCGGGCGCTGCACCTCCGAGCGGTGCCCGCTCAGATATGGGGGCCGCGATTATGCTGCCAGATTTTCAGCAGGCCGCGCTCGATAGCGCCCTCGGCTGCCATCCCCAGCTTTTCCTGCCAGTGTTTCTTCTGCACGTACTTGACCTCGAACACATCGCGCTCTTGCAGCTGTGACTGAATGAATGCGTCGCTGGTCTGCAGGGCGTCGACGAGACCCATGGCCAGCGCATCGCGACCGTACCAGATTTCGCCCGTGGCGACCCTGTCTATGTCCAGGGCGGGCCGGTTCTCTGCCACGAAAGCCTTGAACAGTCCGTGGGTGGTCTCCAGGTCCTCAATGAATTTCTCCCGTCCCTTGTCGGTATTTTCGCCGAACAGGGTCAGGGTGCGTTTGTATTCACCGGCGGTCATCAGCTCGAAATCGATGTCGTGCTTTTTTAACAGGCGATGGAAGTTGGGCAACTGCGCCAGCACCCCGATGGAGCCGAGCACCGCAAACGGCGCGGCAATGATATGCTGGCCAACGCAGGCCATCATGTAACCGCCGCTGGCCGCCACCTTGTCCACTGCCACCGTGAGCCGGGCGCCGGCGTCGGTGATGCGCTTGAGCTGGCTGGCGGCCAGGCCATAGCCATGGACCAGGCCACCGGGACTTTCCAGCCGCAGCAGGATCTCGTCGCCCTCCCCCAGCTGCGGTAGTACCGCCGAGATTTCCTCCCGCAGATGGTCTGTTGCTCCCGCTCTTAAGTCGCCGTCAAAATTCAATACAAACAATCGACTACGATCGTTTTCTGAAGCATTTTCTTGCTTCTTCGCACGCCGCTTCGAGGCCTTGGCGGCGGCTTTTTCAGCCTTGTGGCGCGCCTTGAGCTCGGCCTTGTGAACCTCCGGCGCAACGATGGCAGCGCGCATGGCATCGCCGACCTCCTCATAGCGTTCGTTGAGTTTGCAGATTTCGATATGGCCGCAGGATCGCCCCCTGTGACGCTGGCTGAGAGCGGCAATCCCGCCGACGATCAGCAGGATGGCGGCAACAACAGTGACTGCCCGGGCGAGAAACAGCCCGTACTCGTAAAGGTATTCCAAGAATCTACTCCCGTCGTAATTCGTTGATGTAGTGGCGGATGAGTTGCCCCGCGATGGAGGTGGGGGGTGGCACCTGTGGCAATGCGCTGTAGTGGTACCAACCGGCGTCGGCAATTTCGCCGGGCTCGCAAACAATGGTACCGCCGGCGTACTCCGCAAAGAAACCCAGCATCAACTGGCTGGGAAACGGCCAGGACTGGGAGCCGAAGTAGCGCAGACCACCCACCTCGACACCGACCTCTTCCCGCACCTCGCGGCGCAGGGTGTCCTCGGCACTCTCACCGGCCTCAATAAAGCCCGCGAGTGTGCTGTACATGTTGCCGGGGAAGTTCGCGTTGCGTGCCAGCAGCAGTTCCTCGCCGCGAGTCACCAGGACAATCACGCAGGGGTTGATGCGCGGATAGTTGACGGTGGCGCAGGGTTCGCAGCGCATGGCGCGTTCTGCCAGGTCGACTGCCATTGGGCTGCCGCAGCGGCCGCAGAACTGGTGGTCGCGCTCCCAGGCCAGCAACTGGGCGGCGCGGCCAGCGAGGGCAAAGAGCCCGTCCTCCACACGCCCCAGCAACTGGTACAGATTGCCGCGGACAAAGCGCATCGGGTCCGGTTCGATGCCGGCATCAATCTCCACGGCAAAACAGGGACGGCCGTGCCAGTAGCCGAGAAACTGCTCCCGCACTGCCACCCAGCCCATGGCCTGGAGTTCCACCCGTTGCAGCAGGGGATCGCGGGCAGTCATGTCGGTCACCAGCTGGCCGCGCTGGAACACCAGGTGCAGGGCGTCCTCGGCGGCTGCCGGCGGCCGGTTGTCTGGTTGAAAACTCATGTGCCCACTACCTCCCGCCAGAGGACCCTGCCGCCACTGGCCCGAGCGATGGCTTCCAGCTGTGCCTCGTGCGCCGCCAGGTCGTCCGCGCCCGCCCTCGGCACCGCCAGCGCGGGACGCTGTGCAGGCAGGCGGCGGATCCCTTCACTGCGGCCGCTGCCCTCGCCCTCGCCCGGCCCGTGGTCCGCCAGCTGGAATGCCGTCTGGCCACCCGTCATCGCCAGGTACACATCCGCCAGGATCTCTGCATCCAGCAAGGCGCCGTGCAGGTCGCGCTGCGAGTTGTCCACGGTGTAGCGGTTGCAAAGCGCGTCCAGGTTGTTGCGCTGCCCCGGGTGGCGGGCACGGGCCATGACCAGGGTGTCGGTCACGCTGCAGATGGACTGCAAGCCCGAGTGGCTGTCGTCCAGCCGTTTCAGTTCGGCGTCAAGAAAACCGATGTCGAACGGGGCATTGTGGATAACCAGCTCTGCCCCGCGGACAAAATCCAGGAATTCTGCAGCTACCTGTGCAAACAGGGGCTTGTCGGCGAGAAATTCGTTGGTCAGGCCGTGCACTTCGATCGCGCCCTGATCCACTTCCCGCTGCGGGTTGATGTAGCGGTGAAAGTGGTTGCCCGTCAGGCGCCGGTTCACCAGTTCCACACAGCCGATTTCAATGATCCTGTGCCCCTGGTTGACCTCCAGGCCGGTGGTTTCGGTATCCAGTACTATCAGTCTCACATGTAGTCCTCGTCTCTTCTGTGCCCGGTGCTGGTCGGTGGAGCGCGTCCCGCTACGCTTGCAGTTCGCCACTGTCCGGGGTCGCCCCGGTCAAAGCACGCCACCGGCGTCATGCGGCGTGGTCACTCTGGCGCGGCGTCGGCGCGGCGCCCGGCACCCCGAGGCCGATCAGGCGAGCGCTGCGCCGTGTACGCAACACGGGTCGGGCGACTCCGCCGACTTGCTTGATGGCATGGATAAGGTAGATATCGCCCACGGGAAGGCGGTGTCGCTCGCTCCAGCCGTTGGCGGCCACGGCGTAACCGCCGAGGCGACCCTCGCCCAGCACCGGCAGCGGGCACAGGTGGCGAGCAGATTCGGTTTCACAGCCCAGCAGCCGCAGCCAGTCCAGCAGGCGGGAGCAACTGACCGGTTGATGGCTCTGCCAAAGGGGGTTGCCGCACAGCCCGCGCAGCCGGTGTGACGCTCCCAGAACGCCCCAGGGATTGAAACCGATCAACAACAACTGGCCGTGCGGGGTCAGTACTCGCTGCAACTCCCGGAGCACCTGGTGTGGCTGCCTGGTAAAGTCCAGGCAGTGGTGGGCAATGAGCACGTCGATACTGTCGCTTTCCAGCGGCAGTTCACCGTGTTCCGCCACGACTGTCACCGCGTGCCCGGGCTGCGGAGCGGCGTAGGCCCGGTGCCTGATTCTGCTGTTGCCAAACAATGGCTGCTGGCGGGTGAGGCCGACCTGCAACAGGTGGTAGCCGAACGCAGTCTCCAGAATGGGCTCCAGGGCCGCCTCAACGGAACGCTGGACAGCCCGCCCGACCGAGGTTGTATACCAGCATTCCAGTTTGGAAAAAATGTCGCTACACTCGTCCATTGTCTCCAGCGGCCGGGTATCGGCGCGTCGATGGCTCAAACGGGCATGTTACTGCATTTCAGGGGGTTTGGAACGTCACTCATGCTGGCAATTGAACCGGTGACCACCCTGAAGCGGCGGGTAAAGTGGCCGGGCGAAACCCCGGCAGAGGCCTTTGCAGTGCTCCGCACATGGAAGGACAAATTCTGAATAATCCAATAAAAAACAGAAGGTTACGGCTGCATATTGCGGTAATTTCTGCGATTCTGTCGCTGACTGGGTGCCAGGCACTGACCACAGGCGACGGCGGCAGTGAGCGCCGGGAAGCCGAGCTTGCAGGGCGCGCCCAGCAACAGGCGAGCAAGAACACCGTGCCGCAAGCCGGGCAGGCGGAACAGCTTGACCCCGATGATCTCTGGGAGCGCCTTCGCCAGGGCATGGAGTGGGAACTGCCCGACAACGGCCAGGTGCGGGTAGGCAGGGAATACTACCTGGCGCAACACGATTACTTCGAGACCGTCGCCGAGCGGGGCGCCCTGTATCTGCACCACATCGTGGAGGAAATCGAACGCCGCGACATGCCACTGGAGCTGGCCCTGCTGCCGTTTGTGGAAAGCACCCTTGACCCCTTCGCCCAATCGTCCCAGCAGGCCATGGGCCTGTGGCAGATCATGCCCGCCACCGGTCGCAACCTGGGCCTGGACAGTGACTGGTGGTACGACGGTCGCCGCGACCTGCGGGAATCGACGACTGCCGCCCTGGACTACCTGCAGTACCTGCACGACACCCTGGATGGGGACTGGCTGCTCGCAATTGCCGCCTACAACAGCGGCGAGGGCCGCGTGGGCCGCGCAGTTTCGGCCAACCGGGCAAGCGGTCGCGACACGGATTTCTGGTCCCTGCCGCTGCCAGCGGAGACCCGCAAGCACGTGCGCCGACTGCTGGCACTGAGCAGTCTCGTTGCAGAGCCGGACGCCTGGGAGCTGTCCCTGCCGCCGCTGACCAATGAACCCGCTTTTGTTCCCGTACCCACGGGTGGCCAGATTGACCTGGCGCGGGCAGCGGAACTGGCCGACGTCGAACTGGCCACACTGCAGGCGCTCAACCCGGGCCATCTGCGCTGGGCCACCTCCCCCGAAACCGATGAACTGCTGGTGCCCCGCGAGCAGGCCGAGCTGTTCCAGGCGCGTGTCGCTGCGCTCAGCCCGGAGGAGCGGGTCACCTGGCAGCACTATCGCGTCCAGCGCGGAGACTCCCTGCTGCAGATCGCCCAGGCATTCGGTACCCGGGTCGATCTCCTGCGCCAGGCCAATGGCATCAAGGGCAACCTTGTTCGCGAGGGGGCAATCCTGATGGTTCCCCAGGACCGCGACCCTGCCGCGGCGGCACCAGCCAGCGCTGCGCAGGGGCTCCAGGCGCATGACTACAAGGTGCGCCGCGGCGACTCGCTCTACCGTATTGCCGGGCGCTTCAAAGTCAAGGTTGAGGATCTGATCGCCTGGAACTCTCTCAATCCCAGCGGCACTATCCATCCCGGGCAGCAGCTCACCGTGTATGTCCGCGGCGGCTGACCCCGGCACACAGGCCGCCTGCGAGACCCCTTTCGGAAGCTTCCAGCTGCAGCGCTATCCAGCCCGCAAGCAGGAACTGCTGAGAGCTTGGTGCGGCGCGGATTCCCTGCTGCTGGAAACGGTTGCCAGGTCACCCCTGCCCGGCTCCATTCTCGTTCTCAATGATGACTTCGGCGCCCTCTCAATCCCGCTCGCCAGCACCGGCACCGCCTGCACCCTGTGGACGGATTCGGCCCTCGCCGCCAAGGCAGTCACGGACAATGCCCTGACCAACGGCAGCCCCGAACCGCGGCTTGTCTGGAGCACGGAGCTGCCGTCCCCGGGTGCCACTCTGGCTCTGTTGCGTATCCCGAAACAAAAAGCCCTGCTGGAATACCAGCTGGCGCAGCTGGCGCAACTTCTGCCGCCCGGCGTGAGCTTGCTGGCCGCGGGCATGGACAAGCACCTGCCGACTGGCATTGACGACCTGATCAACCACCATATAGGGCCCTGTGAACGACAGCGGGGGCGCTACAAGGCTCACCTGTGGCGAGCACTGCGCAGCCCGGAAGTCCCGGCGGGCACACCGGCGCCCTGTAGCAGCTATTACTGCGAGCCTCTGGGCGCCAGCCTGCGATCACTCCCCAATGTGTTCAGCCGCGAAGGACTGGACCTGGGTACCCGCTTCCTGCTGGAGCAGCTGCCGAAATTGGAGCCGGTCACCAGGGCGATTGACCTCGCCTGTGGCAATGGCGTCATCGGCCTGCTCGCGCTGCAGCGCGGCCTCGCTGCGGAGCTGTGGTTCTGCGATGAGTCCGCGCAGGCTGTCGCCTCGGCCCGGCTCAATGTCGAGACCGTGTTGCCCGGCCTTGCCGCCAAGGCGCACTTTCACCACGGCGACGGCCTGCGCGACTGGGCCGGCCCCGCTCCCGAGCTCATCCTGTGCAACCCGCCTTTCCACCTCCAGCACACCGTGGACGACTACGCCGGTCGCCGCCTGATCAGCCAGGCGGCGGCAGCCCTGGCACCCGGCGGCCAGTTGTGCCTGGTGGCGAATCGGCACCTGGACTACCGGCGAGCCCTTGAGCACGGCTTTCGCCAGCAGCGCATCCTGGCCCAGAACCGCAAGTTTCGCATCTACCTGGCCAGCCGCTAGGGACGGGTATGACTTGTTGACCGACACCGGCATCATTGCCGGCGCAAGCCTGCCCAGCCTCCCGACTCTGGCCCGACGGTTGTTACAGTGGCGGGATCATTCCCAGCAATTGCAGCGGAGCACCGGCCGTGAAATTCGTTCTCTCCACCTCGTTCAGCACAGTCGCCCACCTCACCAGGATTGCCCCGGTCGCCGACGTGCACGGCTGGGACGCGATGTCTTTCTCCGACCACGTGGTTCACCCGGAACAGATCAGCCAGGCCTACCCCTATACCGAGGATGGCAGCCGGCGCTGGGCGGCCTTCACCGATTGGCCTGACCCGTGGGTGGTCATCGGCGCCCTGGCCAGCATTACCGAGCGCCTGCGGTTTACCAACAACATTTTTGTGCTGCCCATGCGCAATCCGTTCCTGGTGGCCAAGGCCATCAGCACCGCCGCCATCGTCTCCAACAACCGGGTCACACCCGCCTTTGGCGTGGGCTGGTCGGCCGATGAATTCGCCCTGATGCAGCAGGATTTCCGGACCCGGGGCAAACGCACCGACGAAATGCTGGAAATCATGCGCTTGTTGTGGACTGGCGAGATGGTGGAGTACCAGGGCGAGTTCTACCAGTTCGAGCGCCTGGAAATGAACCCGGCACCCAGTAAGCGCATCCCGATCTGGATCGGGGGGATTTCGGATCCAGCCATGCGCCGGGCCGCCCGCCTGGCCGATGGCTGGGTCACCGACCTGCAGCCCTCGAGCGAGATCATCGACAGTATCGCCCGCATCCGCCAGTGGCGGCGGGACTGCGGCCGGGAACAGGAACCGTTCGAGGTGATGGCAACCCCCAATGACGCCTGGGACGCGGATGGTTACCGGCGGCTGGAAGACGCCGGTGTAACGCACATCCTGACCATGCCCTGGGCCTTCTATCACGGCGAAACCGACGATGTGAACCTGAAAATCGACGGTATAAAACGCTATGCCGACGAGGTGATATCGGCGCTGTCCTGAGCCGCGTGGATCCTGGCCTCGGGCGCGACCGCATCCCAGACGCCCGCCAACAGGGCATCCGCAGCCGGCGCCCGCACCCCGCTGTCGCTGGTCGGGTCCGGTGCCAGGACGGCGCTCAGGGTCAGCGTCCTGATGGCCCGGGTTGCGCCCACATACAGCAGGCGGGCCTGTTCCACGCGGGATTTGTGCCGCCGGATACGCAGCAGGGTGTTGTAGACTCCCGGACAGTCGCGTTCGCTGTGATCGTCGGTCGCCAGCAGGAAACGGCGCTGGCCCTCGGCATCGGTGTAGTCGTCCCACAGCAGCGCCGGCCGCTCATCCGCCCGCGGCCTGGCCGCGAGTCCGGGAAGGAAGACATGGTCGAATTCCAGCCCCTTGGCCTTGTGCAGGGTCATGACCTGCACCCGCGCCGAAACCTCTCCGGAACGGGCATAAAGCCCTGCCAGGCGCTGCTGCAGCCAGGGCAGGTCGAGGCCCCTGCCCTCGCTGTCCGCCTGCTCCAGCAGCTGCAGGAACCGCTCCGCGTTGTGCAGGTCGGTCTCACTGGCAGTGCAAGCCGCCCCCCCTAGTTGCTCCCACAACAACTCCAGCCAGACCCTGAGGCCGCGCCGGTCGCGTCGGTGAAAGGCATCTGCCAGGGCCCCGGCAACCGGCAGCAGGCGTTCACGTCCTTCGGTACTGAGCTGTGCCTGCAGTACGGGGTCCTGCAGGATATTCGCGAGGGGCTGCCGCGCTGCGGGCGCGCCATACTGCGCCACGAGCAGCAAGTCCGCGAGGCCCAGGCCGCACCAGGGCGCCCGCAGCAGGGCCATCCAGGCAATTCGGTCCGCCGGATTGGCCAGGGCCCGACACAGCGTAAACAGGTCCGCAACCACCGGGTTGCCGGCCAGGCTGTCGATGTCCTGCGCGTTGTAGCGGATGTCGGCCTCGCGCAACGCGGCCAGCACGGGCTGCAACTGGCCCCGGCTCCGCGCCAGCACGGCCACGCCGTCGGCGGCATTGCCGGCGAGGACTGCGGCGATCCGCTCCGCCAGCAACGCCGCCTCCCGCTGCGCGCCAGCGGTCGGCGTATCCGCGATGATTTCCAGCGTCACCGCCGGCTCGCTGTCGCCGTCCCGGGTGGCCACTGCCGGGGTAAAGCGCACCTCCCCGCGGGCAATGTCATCCGCAGCGGGGAACGCCTGGCGAAACACTGCGTTGACCCAGTCGACGATGCCGGCCCTGGACCGGAAGTTGCTCTCCAGCATCAGGTACTCGGGCACGACACCATTGAAACCTTCATCCCTCGCGCGCAGGAACAGGCCCACGTTGGCGTCGCGGAAACCGTAGATGGACTGCATGCCATCGCCCACCAGTAACAGCGTGCGGGCGCGCTCCGGCTGCGCGGCATTGTGCTCTCCCCAGCCGCGGGTAAGTCGCTGCAACAGACGGTACTGGTTGATGGCGGTATCCTGGAACTCGTCGACCAGCAGGTGCTCGATCCGGTAATCCAGGCGCAGCGCGAGATCCGTTGGAGCGTCGTCCTCCCCCAGTGCCTGCAGGGCATAGAGCGCGATCTGGGTGTGATCCACCTGACCGCGCTGCTGGAACACCAGCAGGAGTTGCGCCGCCAGCACCGGCAGTACGTGGAAAAGGTGGAGCAACAGCTGCCAGCCGCCGTCTTCGGGATCGATATGCGGCAAAACCTCCAGGTCCAGCAGGTCGCGGCGCAGCGCCTCCTGGCCCGAGAGCTCGCCCAGCAGACCCTGCATGCGTTCCTTCCATTCCCGGGCCGCACCTTTCCCGGCGGGAAACCCCTGGCGTTTGTCGACCTGGCTCCGCCACTGCCCGTCCGCTTTCAGCAACATTCGCGCAAGGCTCTGCCAGGCGGGCAGCAACGGCGTGCCGGCGGCGGGCAAGCCGCCCGGCGGCGGCTCTCCCAACCGGGCCGCGGCATAGTCTCGCAGGGCGCCCAGTTCCGCGGCCCAGGGCGCCAGCGCCGACTGCAAGCGTTGCAGCCGGTCGCGTATCAGGTGTTCGAGGGTCTCGCGCAACACCGCTTCAGCCCAGGCCGGATCGTGGCGCAGGCTGACATAGTCCTGCCACTGCTCCCGCCGCCCCAGCAACGCTATCAACAAACCGCGCAGGCGCGGCCAGTCATTGCCAAAGTGCAGCAGCAAGGCTTCCAGGTCCGCAGCCACCGGATGTTCTTCATCCAGCAGCCGGAACAGGTTCGCCACAGCTTCGGCATACAGGTCGCGGGCATCGTCCACCGCGCTGGCCTGGCCACCGAACCGGCTCAGGACGGGCATCTGTCGTGTTAGCGCGTGGCAAAAACCGTCGATGGTACGTATGTTGAAACGCGCGGTATCCCGCAGCAGTTCCCAGCCGAGACCCGCGCCGTGGGCGAGCGCCTCCCGGGCCAGATCCCTGGTGCGCTGCTGGTGGGTGCCGGCGGCGACATCTGTGCCGCCAGCCGCTTCCAGGGCGGCGACCACGCGGTCGCGCATCTCCGCCGCCGCCTTGCGGGTGAAGGTGATCGCCAGAACCTGCTCTGGCTGGGCCACCCGGGCCAGCAATGCCAGGTAACGCTGAATCAACAGTTCGGTCTTGCCGGAGCCCGCCGGAGCGCTGACACAGAAACTGGTCGCAGTATCCAGCGCCCGCTCGCGCTGCCAGGCATCGCTGATCGTCATTCCGGCACCGCGTCAATTCGACATAAAGCCTGCATGCCGCAATGGCGGCAGCTGAGAGGAGATTTCGGGTCCACGGCTGCTGCGCCGGAAACAAAGGCCGCGGCCAGCGCCGACAGTGAATGCTGCCAGTGTTCGAGCAGTGCCTGCCAATCGGCGCAGGGGTGCTGGGCGCGGGTGCTCGCGGCTATATCAGTCGCAATCCCCGCCCCCGCCTCGCTGCGCGCCAGGCCGGTAAACTGGCAGTGGCGCTCCCGCACTGTGGCGAAGGTGACACCCCCCAGCGACGGTTCGGCGGAGAGCGCATACAGCGGCAGTTGCGGCTTCGCCGGGCGCTCTCCCAGCCAGTCGCCGATCCGGCCGGCGGCGGATTTGTAGTCGATCAGCAGCGTCGAGCCGTCTGCCAGTTCATCGATGCGATCCATCCGCAGGGACAGTTCCAGGCCCTGCAGTTGCCAGCGTTGCGCAGCCTCCCGGGCCACAACCCGGAACGGAGGACGCTGCCGTTCCAGCGCCAGCCACTCGGCCAGCAAGCGTTCCAGGCGTATTGCCTCCAGGCGCAGGCAACCCGGGCCGGCGGCGCGTTGCCGGTTCGCAGGGAGTGTCTGCAGCGCCAGCGCAACCGCGCGCTGCAGGCAGCTGCGTTCGGCGTCCGCTGACAGCCCCGCCAGAGCGCCCTGGTCGCCGAGTTCGCCCCACAGGTGAAACAGCGCGCTGTGCAGCAAGTCTCCGCGATCCGCGGCAGTCAGCCCGGACTCTGGCGGCGGCAGTACCTGTAGCCGCAGCCGGCGCCGGGCGTAGGCGCGAAACGGGCACAGGGACTGGTCTTCGAGTATGGCGCTGCCACCGCGCAGCTGGGGCAGCTCAGCAGCTGCGAGCCGTGGTGCCCGAGCAGTCTGGTCCGGTACCCGGCAGGCGGTACCCAGCTGCGCCAGCCAGCCGGCTTTCAGGGGTGCGGGGGGCAGGTCAGGCGCCGGAGTAAAATCCCGCAACAGCGGGCTGGGCAATTCGGGCACACCATCGCGCTGGGCGCTGTAACTGGCATGGACCACGGTGGCAGCCTGTCGGTAGCGCTGCATCAACGCATCGGTAAACTCCCACTCCCGCTCCGGGCTGGCGTGGGGCATGCCGTGTTCACGCTGGAGTCGCAGGGGGATGAACGGGTGCGGGCGCGCGGGTGCCGGCCATTGGCTGGCCTGCATCCCGCACAGCCAGAGGCGATCAAACTGCAGGCCCGCTGCCTCCAGCGGGCCCAGTACCTGGACGCTGCTGTCGCTGGTCTGGGGCTGGAAGTTCGCCTCCGCGGCCAGCCGCCGGAGCAGCTGTACCGCGTCGCCGAGGCGCAGGGCCGGCACCACCAGGTCGAACGCGGCGAAATCCCTGAGCAGCTGTTGCCATTGCCCCAGTTGCTGATACTCCAGGGAATCCAGCGCCGTCCCGGGCCAGCCCCAGAGGGCCAGTAACTGCTCGAAACGGTCGGCCCAGATCGAGGGTTGATGGCGTCCGGCGATGAGGCCCGGTGCCGCACTCTCCCGCAGGGATCGCGCCAGCGCGGAGTCGGGACTCGCGCCCGCCGCCAACTCGGCCCGCAGCTGCGGCAGGCTCAGACTATCGACCCGGGCCTCGAAACAGCGAGCCAGCAGTGCCTCGACAGCGGCCCCGGAGCGCCCGGCAACGAGAAAGCGCGACTGCAGCAGCAGCGCCAGGGCCGGCGGGCTGATGCCATCGACCGGCAGTGCCAGGACCTGTATCGCAGCGCGCACCAGCGGTACCTCAGCCAGGGGCTGGCCCGCGGAAAAATTCACCGGCAGACTCTGGTAGCGACGATCCAGGCAGTCGAACTCACGCCGTAGCAGATAGTCCAGCGTGGCCCTGTTACCCGTGTTGTCCGGCAGCACGATGCCGACTCTCAGCCCAGGCTCGTCGTCCACGAGCTGCGCCGCCCAGCGGGCGACGCCGGCGAGTTCGCTGCGACTGTCCTCGCAGCGCAGCACTTCGCAGCGGGCGGCGGCCGACGGCGACGGTTCCACAGTTTTCAGTTCGCTCCCCAGCAGGCGCAGGCAGCGACCATAGAGCGGCGGCAGGGTGTCGAAGGCGAGCAGCGCCAGGGGGCGACCCGACTGCGCCGGGGGCAGCTCAGCCAGCTCGCGGATCGCGTCCGCCAGTGTGATCAGGCCGTCCCGGGTCAAGCGCCCGCTGAATGCATCCGCCCAGCGCAGAAATGTGGCGCAGTCTTCATCGAGCAGGAACAGCTGGCGCACCGCGGACGCCTGCAGGTCGATCTCCCAGCGCAGCAGGCTATCGCGGGCCCTGGCCGCCAGCCGCGCCGCCGCGCCCGGCTGCAGGAGATCATGCCGACCGGGCTGGGCCTGGTCCGCGGCGATCACCTGACGCCAGATTTCGTGCGCCTGGGAGGGACTCAACAGCACTCGCCGCCGCAGCCGGCCAGCCGCCGCTGCATCCTGCCAGCAGGCCTGCAACCAGGGCTCCAGGGCTGTCACCTCCGGGGCCTCGTCCCGGGTTCCAGCGCCCGCTGCGCGGCTTTCCCACTCGGAGGCTACCCGCCGGGCGAGACGCTGGGTGGGGGTCAACAGGGTGTAGCCGGCGGCGATAAGAGGTAGCAGCGGATCCATGTCGTACAGTCGGGGCAAGCGCGTCTCCGGTCAGCGGCAGCGGGCGGTTCCTACCCAAAACCCCATCGCTGCTATAGAATGTCGCGCCTCGACAGGTGCTCCGGCGCCAGCTGGAGACACTCTATCAGGTAACCATCAATGAGCAATATGGAAGTCTACAACGTCAACGTCGCGTCCCAGGACGTGCTGGTGACGCCGGCGCAATTGAAGGAGGCGCTGCCGCTCAGCTCCGCCGCGCGGGAAATGGTCAGCGACAGCCGGGCGGTGATTGAAAACATTCTCGACCGCAAGGATCACCGCATTTTTGTCGTCGTCGGGCCCTGCTCCATTCACGACGTGGACGCAGCCATGGATTACGCCCGGCGGCTGAAAACGCTGGCCGACGAGCTGGCCGATACCCTGTACATCGTCATGCGGGTCTACTTCGAGAAGCCGCGCACCACAGTGGGCTGGAAAGGCCTCATCAACGACCCTCACCTGGACGATTCGTTCAAGATCGAAGAGGGCCTGCATATCGGCCGTCGTCTGCTGCTCGACATCCTGGAGTTGGGCCTCCCCACCGCCACCGAGGCACTGGACCCGATCTCGCCCCAGTACCTGCAGGACCTGATCAGTTGGTCGGCGATCGGCGCCCGCACCACGGAGTCGCAGACCCACCGGGAAATGGCCAGTGGCCTGTCCTCCGCAGTGGGCTTCAAGAACGGGACTGACGGCGGCCTGACCGTAGCCAGCAATGCGCTGAATTCGGTGGCCAAGCCCCACCGCTTCCTGGGTATCAACGGCCAGGGCGAGGTCTCGGTCATTACCACGCGCGGCAACCGCTACGGCCATATCGTGCTTCGCGGTGGCAGCAATGGCCCCAATTACGACTCGGTGCATATCCGCCTGTGCGAGGAGGCCCTGGCCAAGGCCGGTGTGCCGCTGAACATCATGGTCGACTGCAGCCACGCCAACTCCAACAAGCAACCGGAGCTGCAGCCTCTGGTGGTTGAGAACGTTGGCAATCAGGTACTGGAGGGTAACCAGTCCATCATTGGCCTGATGGTCGAGAGCAATATCAAGGCGGGCAATCAGCCGATACCGGACAATCTGGCCGAGCTGGAATATGGCGTTTCGGTGACGGACGGCTGCATTGGCTGGGAGGAAACCGAGGCTTGCCTGCGGTCACTGTGTGCCAACCTCAGGGATGTGCTGCCCGGGCGCCTGGCGAAGGCCTGAGGCCCGTCCTGCCTCCCCGAGGCACTGTTATCCTGTAAATAACAACGGCGCCCGGGCGGGCGCCTAGTAATAGGCCTGGCTGCGGTCCGTGTGGTCAGTGCTGTCGCGGACGCCCTTGAGCTCCGGCAACTGCTCCAGCAGGGTTTTCTCCACCCCGCCCTTGAGGGTCTGGTCGACCATGCCGCAGCCCTGGCAACCGCCGCCGAACTTGAGGATCGCGTAGGGATCATCGGTGATTTCCACCAGACTGACCTCGCCGCCGTGCGCGGCCAGGGCGGGGTTCACTTCGTTGTAGAGAATATAGTTGATGCGATCCTCCAGCGGACTGTTCTCATCGACCCGAGGAAGCTTGGCATTCGGCGCCTTGATGGTCAGCTGGCCGCCCATGCGATCTTTCGCGTAGTCGACCAGGGCATCTTCCAGAAACGGCAGGCTGCGGGCGTCAAACCAGGCAGCCAGCTCACCGAAGATACGCTTTTCATCCCCTTCCTGGATGTCACCCTCACGGCAGTAGGCGATACAGGTTTCCGCCTTGGGCGTGCCAGGCTGGTTGATAAAGACGCGAACGCCCAGAGCATCTTCCTGCTTGGCCAGCAGTTCGGCGAGATAACCCTGTGCCGATTCCGTAATGGTGACCATGAACCTCTTCCATTCCGAGTAAATTGGTCAGGTATTCTAGCAAACTTCTCCCGGAGAGTGCGAGATCTGATTGGACACCGCCCAAGCCACGGGTAATCTGTTAGAATTGCCGGCTTTTTACGGGCAGGCGCTGGTCGGCTGCCGCGGCGAGCAACAGGAACAGTCGATGGATCCGGACAGTCTCTCAAACCACCCCCTGGCCCAGGCGCTGCAGCAGCGCATTCTGATTCTCGACGGCGCCATGGGAACCATGATCCAGGCCGAGGGACTGCAGGAAGAGGACTACCGCGGCGAGCGCTTTGCCGGGCACCCGTCCGACCTCAAGGGCAACAACGACCTGCTGTCCCTCACCCGCCCCGACATCATCGCCCGCATTCACCGCCGCTATCTGGAAGCCGGCGCCGATATCATCGGCACCAATACCTTCAACAGCACGGCGGTGGCCCAGGGAGACTACGACCTGTCGGCCCTGGCCGCCGAATTGAATGTGGCCGGCGCCCGCATCGCCAGGCAGGCAGCCGATGAACTGACCGCCAGGGAACCGCACAAGCCGCGCTACGTCGCCGGCATCCTGGGACCCACCCCGCGCACTGCCTCCATCTCCCCCGATGTCAATGACCCGGGCGCCCGCAATATCCATTTTGCGCAGCTGCAGGAGGACTACGCCGCTGCTACCCGCGCCCTGATCGAGGGCGGCGTTGACCTGCTGATGATCGAAACGGTGTTCGATACGCTGAACGCCAAGGCCGCGATCTTTGCGGTGCAGTCGGTGTTTGGAGAGCTGGGCAGGGAATTGCCGCTGATGATCTCGGTGACTTTCCCGGACACCAGTGGCCGGGTGCTGTCGGGGCAAAGCCCGGAAGCCTTCTGGAACGCCATTGCCCACGCCAAACCCCTGATCGTGGGCAGTAACTGCGGCCGCCGCTTCAAGGAGATACGCCCGTTCCTGGAGGAACTGGCGACGGTCGCCGACTGCTACTTCAGCGCCCACCTCAACGCCGGGCTGCCCAATGCCTTTGGCGAATACGATGAAACGCCGGAGGACATGTACGAAGACTTCCGCGGCTTTGCCGAACGCGGCTTCCTCAACCTTGCGGGGGGATGCTGCGGTACCACGCCCCACCACATCGAAGCCATCGCCCGGGCGGTGGGCGACATTGCTCCGCGCCCCCTGCCCCGGCGCCCGCCGGCCTGTCGTCTGAGCGGCCTGGAGCCCTTCAACATCAGCGCCGACAGCCTGTTCGTGAATGTGGGGGAGCGCTGCAATGTCACCGGTTCGGCGCGCTTCAAGCGCCTGGTGCTGGACGGCAACTACGAGGCGGCCCTGGACGTCGCCCGGGTGCAGGTGGAGGACGGCGCCCAGGTCATCGATATCAATATGGATGAGGGCATGCTGGACGCCGAGGAAGCCATGGTGACCTTTCTCAACCTGGTCGCCTCGGAGCCCGACATTTCACGCGTCCCCATTATGGTCGACTCCTCGCGCTGGTCGGTCATCGAAGCGGGGCTGCGCTGTATCCAGGGCAAGCCGGTGGTAAATTCCATCAGCCTCAAGGCCGGGGAAGACGAATTCATCGAGCAGGCGACCCTGTGCAAACGCTACGGCGCCGCGGTCGTGGTCATGGCCTTCGACGAGAATGGCCAGGCCGACAACCTGGAGAGGCGCAAGGCCATCTGCCAGCGCTCCTGGGACCTGCTGGTCAACACCGTCGGCTTCAACCCCAGCGACATCATCTTCGACCCGAACATTTTCGCGGTCGCCACCGGTATCGACGAGCACAACAACTACGCCGTGGAATTCATCGAAGCCACGCGGTGGATCCGTGAACGGCTCCCCGGCGCGCTGGTCTCCGGTGGCGTCTCCAATGTCTCTTTTTCCTTCCGCGGCAACAACGTGGTGCGCGAGGCCATCCACTCGGTGTTCCTCTATCACGCCATTCGCGCCGGCATGAACATGGGTATCGTCAACGCCGGCCAGCTGGCGGTCTACGATGAGCTTCCCGGAGAGCTG
The DNA here is from genome assembly GCA_947258585.1 of uncultured Haliea sp. Classification (GTDB taxonomy): domain Bacteria; phylum Pseudomonadota; class Gammaproteobacteria; order Pseudomonadales; family Halieaceae; genus Haliea. Next base: position 28,697 of record CAMYIZ010000061.1, read on the forward strand.
CGCGACGCGGTCGAGGATGTCATCCTCAATCGCCGCAACGACGCCACCGAGCGGCTGCTTGAACTGGCGGAGACCTACCGCGACAGCGGCACCGGCAGCGCCCGGGTGGAGGATCTCAGCTGGCGGGAAAAACCTGTCGGCAAACGCATGGAGCACGCCCTGGTGAAGGGCATCAACACCTATATCCTCGAGGATGCCGAGGAGGCCAGGCAGCAGTTCGAGCACCCCATCCAGGTCATCGAAGGCCCGCTGATGGACGGCATGAATGTGGTCGGCGATCTGTTCGGCGAGGGCAAGATGTTCCTGCCCCAGGTGGTGAAGAGCGCCCGGGTGATGAAGCAGGCCGTGGCCTACCTGCAGCCCTATATCGAGGCGGAAAAGACCGACAGCAACCAGACCAACGGCAAGATTCTGATGGCGACGGTCAAGGGCGATGTCCACGACATCGGCAAGAACATCGTCGGCGTCGTGCTGCAGTGCAACAACTTCGAGGTTATCGACCTCGGGGTGATGGTCCACTGCGAAAAGATTCTCAGCGTGGCGCGCGAGGAAAACGTCGATATCATCGGCCTGTCAGGTCTGATCACGCCGTCGCTGGACGAAATGGTGCATGTGGCCAGCGAAATGCAGCGGCAGGACTTCCAGATTCCCCTGATGATCGGCGGCGCCACCACCTCCAAGGCGCACACGGCGGTGAAGATAGAGCCGCGCTACCAGAATGATCTGGTGGTCTATGTGCCGGACGCCTCCCGCAGCGTTTCCGTGGCCACCGCCCTGATGGGGCTGGGCAAGCCGAAGTTTGTCGCCGAGCGGCGCAGTGAATACACCGGTGTGCGCGAGCGCGTTGCGAACCGGCAGCCGCGCACCCGGCAGCTCCCCTACGCAGAGGCGGTCGTCCACGCCGCAACGCTGGACTGGGACCAGTACACCCCGCCACGCCCCAGTTTCATCGGCATCCAGGTGCTGGATGATTTTCCGCTGGAAAAGCTGGTGGACACGATCGACTGGACCCCTTTCTTCATCTCCTGGGAACTGGCGGGAAAATACCCGAAGATCCTCGAGGACGAGGTGGTCGGAGAGCAGGCCAGGGAGCTGTTCGCAGATGCACAGGCCATGCTGCGAAGGATGATCGATGAAAAACTGATCACGGCCCGCGGCACGCTGGGCTTTTGGCCCGCGGTGCGCCAGGGCAGCGACGACATCGACCTGTTTGCCGATGACAGCCGCAGCGAGGTTGTCGCCACCCTGCATCACCTGCGCCAGCAGATGGACAAGCCCAATGGCGAACCCAACTACTGTCTCGCGGACTACGTGGCTCCCGCAGGCGCTGCGCCGGATTATATCGGCGCGTTCTGCGTCACTACCGGGCACGGCGTCGACGAACTGTCCAACCGCTTCCTGGCCGAGCACGATGACTACAACAGCATCCTGGTGAAGGCACTGGCCGACCGTCTGGCAGAATCCTTCGCCGAGTACCTGCACCGCTGGGTACGCACCGAACTGTGGGGTTACGCGCCGGAGGAGCAATTGAGCAATACGGAATTGATCCGGGAAAAGTACCGCGGCATTCGCCCTGCTCCCGGCTATCCCGCCTGCCCCGACCACACCGAGAAAGCCACCCTGTTCGAGTTGCTGCAAGCAGGCAACAATTGCGGTGTGACGCTGTCAGAGAGCTATGCCATGTCACCGGCGTCATCGGTTAGCGGGTTCTACTTTTCCCACCCGGACGCACGCTACTTTGCGGTCGGCAAGATCGGTCGCGACCAGGTCGCGGATGTGGCCCGGCGCAAGGGCATGAGTATTGAGGAAGTGGAGCGCTGGCTGGCACCGGTGCTGGATTACTGAGCGGCCCAAGCCGCCGCAATTGACGACCTGGAGCAGGACATGGCTGAGCGCAGCGAACCGCAGGAACCAACATCGAAGGAGAAAGCGCAGGCCGGGCAGAAGGAGCATGCCCGCCTGCGGCCATGGCATGTCATCAGCAGCGTATTTGCCGCCGGGCTGGGGGTTCAGAGCAGCCGTAACCGGGAGCGGGATTTCAAACAGGGCAAGGCCGGTGTCTTCATCGCCGCCGGCCTGATTTTTACCGTGCTGTTCATTGCGGCTGTTTTCACCATTGTGCAGGTGGTGCTCAGCAGCGCCTCCTAGCCGGGCATTGCTGCCAGCCAGAGGTAGAGGGCAACAACCACAATGCTGATGATGGCGGTGGCGGCGATGGCGTCGGCAACGCCGTCGTCGTTGTGATTGGTTGATCCGGACATGCGGTAGTCTCCTGTCGTGCGGGTGGGGCCGGCCCCGGGGCCAGCGAATTCGAGCGCAAGATTATATCAGGAAACCCCGTGATGCCAGCCTCCCCCTCTGCAAGCTCTGGGTTCTAACCTTATAGAAAATCAGCATTAATAGCCTCCCGGTTTTCTGGTAATGTAGCGCCCTTTCAGAATCCGTCCCTGCCATACAGGACTCTTTGATGTATCAGTACGATCAATACGACCAACGCATCGTCGATGAGCGCGTGGCCCAGTTTCGTGACCAGACCCGGCGCTATCTGTCGGGACAGCTCTCCGATGCCGAGTTTCTGCCCCTGCGCTTGCAGAACGGCCTCTATGTCCAGCGGCTCGCGCCCATGCTCCGCATTGCCGTCCCCTACGGCCTGCTCAGCAGTGCCCAGCTACGCAAGCTGGCCCACATCGCCCGCCACTACGACAAGGGCTATGCCCATGTCAGTACGCGCCAGAATATCCAGCTGAACTGGCCGCAACTGGAGGAGGTGCCTGACATTCTGGCGGAACTGGCCAGCGTCCAGATGCACGCAATCCAGACCAGCGGTAACTGTATCCGCAATACCACCACCGACCAGTTTGCAGGGGTTGCCGCAGACGAACTGGAGGACCCGCGTCCCTGGTGTGAAATCATCCGCCAGTGGTCAACCCTGCACCCGGAGTTTGCTTTTCTTCCCCGCAAGTTCAAGATTGCGGTTTGCGCCAGCGAGCAGGACCGGGCAGCCATCCACGCCCACGATATCGGCATTGAACTGCTGGCTGATGGTGCCGGTGGCCATGGCTTCAAGATACTGGCCGGCGGTGGCCTGGGGCGCACCCCGGTCATTGGTTCCGTGGTCTGCGAATGGGTGGACAGGCAGCACCTTCTCACTTACCTGGAGGCGATCCTGCGTGTCTACAACCAGCATGGCCGCCGCGACAACAAGTACAAGGCGCGGATCAAGATCCTGGTCAAGGCCATGGGGGTCGAAGCGTTCCGGGAAGCCGTCGAGCGCGAGTGGGCAGCGCTGAAGGACGGCCCCAGTACCCTCACCGACGAGGAAATCGAGCGCGCCAAATCCTTCTTCACTACCCCACCCTACGCCCGCCTCGACGCGGCCGCGACCGGCGCCGCCCTGGGCGAGCGCTGCGCTGCCGATCCCATCTTCGGCAACTGGGTGGCGCGCAACACCACGGCTCACCGGACTCCGGGGTATCGCGCTGTCACCATCTCGCTCAAGGCAACCGGGGTGGCCCCGGGCGACATTACCGACCGCCAGCTGGAACTGCTGGCAGACCTCGCGGACAACTTCTCCTTTGGCGAACTGCGCACGACACACCAGCAGAACATGGTGCTGGCCGACGTCGAGGAAACCGCGCTCTACGCCCTCTGGCAGCAACTGCAGGGCGCCGGGCTGGCGACACCCAATATCGGCTACATCACCGACGTAATCTGCTGCCCCGGGGGCGATTACTGCTCACTGGCGAACGCCAAGTCCATCCCGGTTGCGGAAGCCATCCAGGCCCGCTTCGAGGATCTGGACTACCTGTATGACCTCGGCCCGATCGAACTGAACATCAGTGGCTGCATGAATGCCTGCGGCCACCACCACATCGGCCACATCGGTATCCTCGGGGTCGACAAGAAAGGTGCCGAGTTCTACCAGATCAGCCTGGGTGGCAGCCAGTCGAAGGAGGCCGCGATCGGCAAGATCCTGGGGCCGTCCTTCAGCCAGGAGGACGTACCGGATGTGGTCGAAAAACTGCTCGATACCTATGTGAACCTGCGCCAGGAAGAGGAAACCTTCCTGCAAACATTCAACCGGGTCGGAATCGAACCCTTCAAGGAGCGGGTCTATGCCAAGACTCATTAAACAGGGCCAGATCACCAGCGATGCCTGGCTGCCACCCGTCGCGGATGCCGCCACCGCCCCCGACCCGCATCTGCCCAACCTGAGCCAATGGCTGTCCCTGGCCGACAAGAGCGGCTCAGCGGTGCAACTGGAGCCCGGTGACGGTATCGCCGAGCTGCTGCCGGCGCTGGATGCGATTGAGCTGGTTGCGGTGAATTTCCCCCTTTTCACCGATGGTCGCGGCTTTTCCTATGCGCGCGACCTGCGCGAGCACGGTTATCGCGGCGAACTGCGGGCGGTCGGGGCCTTCCTCCCCGACCAGATGCACTATCTGCGCCGCTGCGGTTTCGACGCGTTCCAGTTCAATGATGAATCCCGTCTGGAGGAGGGCCTGCGGCAGCTGGATATTTTTTCCGAGCACTACCAGGGCGCCATGGACGAGCCGCGGCCCTTGTTCCGGCGTCGGTCCTGAAGGGGAGACCCACTCCCCCGCTCGCAATGTAGAGACAAAAAAGCCGGCTCACAGCCGGCTTTTTTGTCTGGGTCTCCCGCGCCTCAGAGCGCGGCTTCCAGTTCCGGCAGCGCGTTGAACAGATCCGCCACCAGGCCGTAGTCGGCCACCTGGAAGATCGGGGCATCCTCGTCCTTGTTGATGGCGACGATGACCTTGGAGTCCTTCATGCCCGCCAAATGCTGGATGGCGCCGGAGATGCCGACGGCGATATAGAGGTCCGGGGCAACAATCTTGCCGGTCTGCCCAACCTGCATGTCATTGGGAACGAAGCCCGCATCCACCGCCGCGCGGGAAGCGCCGATTGCCGCTCCCAGTTTGTCTGCAATGCCGTCCAGCAGCTTGAAGTTGTCGCCGTTCTGCATGCCGCGGCCACCGGAGATCACCACCGGCGCAGCCGTCAACTCGGGGCGATCGGATACCGCCACTTCCTGGCCGACGAAGGTGGATATACCCGCATCGTGAACAGAGGACACCGCCTCAACGGTGGCTGCACCGCCCTCCGCCGCAACGGCGTCAAAGGCCGTGGTGCGCACGGTGATGACTTTCTTGGCATCGCTGGTCTGGACGGTGGCAATCACGTTCCCGGCATAGATCGGGCGCTTGAAGGTGTCGGCAGACTCGACGGAAATAATGTCGGAGATCTGGGCGACATCGAGCAGGGCCGCGACGCGAGGCAGGGTGTTCTTGCCGTTGCTGGTCGAGGGGGCGACGATATTGTCGTAGTTGGCCGCAAGCTCGGCAATCAGCAGGCTGACATTTTCCGCCAGCTGGTGTTCATAGGCAGCGTTGTCCGCGACCAATACCTTGCCCACGCCGGGAATGGCCTTTGCCTGGTCGGCTACCGCACTGCAGTCGGCGCCAGCCACCAGGATATCGATGTCAGCACCCATGGCCTGTGCGGCGGCTACCGCGTTCAGGGTTGCCGGCTTGAGGCTGCTGTTGTCGTGCTCTGCAATTACCAGTGTGCTCATGAGATTACCTTCGCCTCGTTTTTCAGTTTGTCGACCAACTGGGCAACGTCCTCGACCTTGATGCCCGCCTTGCGCTCGGGTGGCGGCTCGACCTTGAGCTGGGTAATGTGGCGGGTGACTTCTACGCCCAGATCAGCAGGGGTGAATACGTCCAGCTGTTTTTTCTTGGCTTTCATGATGTTCGGCAGCGAGGCATAGCGCGGCTCGTTCAGGCGCAGGTCGGTGGTAACGATCGCCGGCAGGCTCAGGCTGACCGTCTGGAGGCCACCGTCAACCTCACGAATCACATTAAGTTTCTCACCTTCAACCTTGATTTCAGAGGCAAAAGTACCCTGAGGCATGTTGGTGAGCGCACCCAGCATTTGCCCGGTCTGGTTGTTGTCGCCGTCGATGGACTGCTTGCCCAGGATGACCAGCTGAGGCTGCTCTTTCTCCACCACACCCTTGAGCAGCTTGGCCACGACCAGAGGCTCCACCCGCCCTTCTGTTTCCACGTGAATACCGCGGTCCGCACCCAGTGCCAGTGCGGTCCGAATCTGCTCCTGGCAGGGCTTCTCACCCACGGACACCGCGATAACTTCCGTGGCAACGCCGGCCTCCTTGAGGCGCACGGCTTCTTCGACAGCGATTTCACAGAAGGGATTGATGGCCATCTTGACGTTGTTCAGATCAACATCACTACCATCACCCTTGGCACGGACCTTGACGTTGTAGTCAACGACGCGCTTTACGGCAACAAGAACCTTCATAGGATTTCCAATGCTAGTTTCAGGTGGATTGCAGGGACCGGAGCACTAGTGGCAGGCCACTGGATTTAGTTCGGGCGGCTATGTTGCCGCCAAAGCCCCGGCAGGTCAATAGCACCGGGTGACAGCAAAATAAACCGTAGCGGACACAACATGGATAAGCGGTATCAATCGCATTTATGGTCTTTATCCTTTAAAAATTATATACTTGTGCGGTTTTTATTCGTGTGAAATTCATTAGCAAGTAAGCCCCCGCAACCAGAGGATGCTGCCGTGGAACGTGAATCAATGGAGTTTGATGTCGTGATTGTAGGTGCCGGGCCCGCGGGCCTGTCCGCCGCCTGTCGCATCATGCAACTGGCCCAGGAGCAGGAGCGCGAAGTCACTGTCTGTGTCGTGGAAAAGGGCTCCGAGGTCGGCGCCCATATCCTCTCTGGAGCGGTGCTGGAGCCGCGCGCCCTGGCGGAACTGTTCCCGAACTGGGCAGAGATGGGAGCCCCCTTGAATACCGCGGTGACCGAAGACCGCTTTTTCTTTTATACCAGCGCCAGCAAAGCCGTGAAGTTGCCCAACTTCCTGATTCCGAAGCCCACCCACAACGATGGCAACTACATTGTCTCCATGGGCAATGTCTGCCGCTGGCTGGCGGAACAGGCGGAAAACCTTGGCGTCGAGGTCTATCCCGGTTTTGCCGCCGCAGAGGTCCTCTTCCACGCCGATGGCAGCGTCAAGGGTATCGCCACTGGCGACATGGGCATTGGCGCTGACGGCAGCCAGAAGGACAGCTACACGCCAGGCATGGAGCTGCACGCCAAATACACGCTCTTCGCCGAGGGCTGCCGCGGTCACCTGGGCAAGCAGTTGATCGCCCGGCTGGGACTGGACGAGGGCAAGGATCCCCAGCACTACGGCATTGGCATCAAGGAAATCTGGGAAATTCCCGCCGACAAACACCAGGAGGGCCTGGTCGTGCACGGCCTGGGCTGGCCGCTGCAGGAAAACGGCGCCAGCGGCGGCGCTTTCCTCTATCACGCTGAAAACAACCAGGTTTATCTCGGGCTGATCACTGATCTGAATTACAGCAACCCGCACCTGAGCCCGTTCGAGGAATTCCAGCGCTGGAAGCACCACCCGGAAACCCTGAAGTACCTGGAGGGCGGCTCGCGCCTCAGTTACGGTGCGCGTGCGATTGCCAAGGGCGGCTTCAACTCGCTGCCGAAAATGCATTTCCCCGGCGGTCTCCTCATCGGTTGCGATGCCGGCACGCTGAATGCGGTGAAGATCAAGGGCAATCACACCGCGATGAAGAGCGGCATGCTGGCGGCGGAAGCGGTTGTGGAGGCGCTGGCCCAGGGTGAGTCGGCACCGGCAGACCTGGCCAGCTTCGCCGCGAAAGTAGAGAGCTCCTGGCTGCACCAAGAGTTGTACACTACCCGCAACTTCAGCGGCTTCATGCACAAGTTCGGTTTCCTGTTCGGCTCAGCCATGGTGTGGGTAGACCAGACCATCTTTGGTGGCAAGCTTCCCTTCACCCTCAACGATTCGGTGCCCGATCACGCCACCTTGAAACCCGCCAGTGCAAGCAGGAAGCCGGCCTATCCAAAGCCGGACAACAGGATCAGTTTCGACCGCCTGTCCTCGGTGTTCCTGTCCAATACCAACCATGAAGAGGATCAACCCTGTCACCTGACCCTGATTGATCCTGATGTGCCGCTGGCAAAGAACCTGCCTCAGTTTGATGAGCCAGCCCAGCGTTACTGCCCGGCGGGTGTGTACGAGATCGTGGAGGATGCCAGCGGCCAGCGCTTTCAGATCAACGCCCAAAACTGCGTTCACTGCAAGACCTGCGACATCAAGGACCCGGCGCAGAACATTGTCTGGGTTACTCCGGAAGGCTTTGGCGGGCCGAACTACCCGAACATGTAGCCCGCCCGAACCCGCTGCGGTTCTACTGCAGCGGGAACCACTCCCCCGCGCTTGTCACCTGCAGGCGCCCCTCTCGCTCTTCTGCGCCCTCCACGAGGCGATACCAGGCGGCCCGTGAGAGCAGCGCGCTGAGGCCGTGGGGCAGTCTGATGGCAGCGACATTGCCCACGGCGGGCTCAAGGAACAGGGGGTGCTCCCTGTCGATAGGGACCTCGCGGCCGGTATTCAGTCGTGCCAGGAGCAGCGGGAGCTCCGTGTCTTCGCGCGCGTTGATCTCCGTGACGATAAGCGGGTGCAAATCAACCTTGATCCGCCATTTCTCGCCGGGGGTAACCAGGTAGTACTCACCGTCCTCCTCGCGCCGCAGGATACTTGCGAACAATCGCACGATGGCATCGCGCGCAATGATCCTGCCCTCGTGATACCAGTTGCCGTCCGCGGCAATGCGGATATCAATGTCTCCCGATAGCGGTGGGTGCCAGCGTTCCAGGGGGGGATTGTCGAAGTCGCGTGCCTTGCGAGCCTGGCTCGCAAGGGTGTCGAGTGGGTCAGCCATGGTCCTTGCCTCGGGTTCGGATGGGCTGGCCGGCGTCAGCCGGCTAGGGAATTACCCTGACGTTAACCACACCCTCCAGCGCGCGCATTGAGGCCAGGCTGGACTCGGCGGGGCAAATATCCATATCGATCAGGTTGTAGGCGATGTCATCCCGGCTCTTGTTCAGCATATCGATGACGTTGATATTCAGCTCCGCGAGAATGGACAGTACGCTGCCGAGGATTTTCGGCACATTGCTGTTGGTCACCGCCAGCCGACAGCCGCCCACGCGCTCCAGCTGCAGGGTCGGGAAGTTCACCGCGTTGCGGATATTGCCATTCTCGAGAAAGTCCCGCAGCTGGTCGGCCGCCATGATCGCGCAGTTGTCTTCGGCTTCATCGGTGCTGGCGCCAATGTGTGGCATCAGCACAACATCCTTGCGACCAATCAGGACGGGGCTGGGGAAATCGGCGATGTACTTGCGCAACTGGCCCCGCTCCAGGGCGGCCAGCAGTGCGTCCTCATCGACGATCTCCTGGCGGGCAAAATTCAGCAGGCAGGCGTGGGCGGGCATAGCCGCAAGCAGCTCGGCGTTGACCAGCCCGCGGGTGGACTCCAGCGCCGGCAGGTGAAGCGTGATGTAATCGCTGCGGGCGAAAACGGCCGACAGCGTATCCGCCTTGCGGACCTGGCTGGAGAGCCGCCAGGCGGCATCCACCGATAGCGCCGGGTCATAGCCGATCACGTCCATGCCGAGGGTCAGGGCCATGTCCGCCACCAGTGAACCGATGGCACCGAGCCCGACGATTCCCAGGGTCTTGCCGCGCAGTTCATTGCCTTTGAAATGTTTCTTGTTGGCTTCCAGAGTCTGGTGCAGCTCCGCCGGGTCGCTGATGCCGGCGAGGCCGTCGACGTAGGCGAGCCCCTCGACGATGCCCCTGGAACCGAGCAGCAGCCCCGCGGCAACCAGCTCCTTGACCGCGTTGGCGTTGGCGCCCGGGGAGTTGAAAACGGGGATCCCACGGCGGGTACATTCCGGCACTGGAATATTGTTGACTCCGGCACCGGCGCGGGCAATGGCCAGTACCGAGTCCGCTATGTCCGCAGCCAGCAGCTTGTGGCTGCGCAGGAGGATCGCGTCCGGGTGGGTAAACTCACTGGCAATCTCATAGTCTTCGCGGGGCAGGCGCTCCAGCCCCTTCACCGATATCTGGTTGAGCGTGAGAATACGTCTGGCCATGATGTGTGTCAGATTCCTTTCAGTAGGGCTTAAAGAACGGAAATGTCCGCGTCATCGCGAAGCTGCTGTTCGTGTTCAACCTGCAACACGGCGCCGAATTCACCCCCGATTCGCTGGCTCAGGGCGCGCTGCTGTTCCACTGGCAATGCAGCCAGCTCGCCCGCCTCAACCCGCACAAGTTCGAGTACGCGGGCATCACCGGAGTCTTCGAGGACATAGTCAACCACCGGGCCGGATGCCGGTGACGGCAGGCTGAATGCCCGCTGCAGCACGACGCCCGGCACTGTGCGGTTGTCACGGCGAGCGCCGAGTTCAACCTGCCAGTCATAACCTTCCCGCAGTGCCAGGGCCTCGACCGTCTCCTCGCCCGCTGCGACCGCGGCTACCGCCTCCTCGGCGGCGCGCGTCAGCTGCTCCCGGGCTCGCTCCCGGGTCAGGGCGGCGACAATCTCCTCGCGTACGGCTTCCAGGGGCTGGAGTTCGGGCTTGTTATGGCGATGCAGGTGTACGGCCACAAAGCGGTCGCCGCCAAGTTCGATCACCTCACTATTGTGACCCAGTTCGAGGACGTCCTCGGAAAACGCCGCGCGCAGGATCGCTGCCTCTGCCAGCGGGCCGGCCTGCTGGTCACGGGAGACGGGCTCGCTGCGCTGTACCTCGAGACCCAGTTCCTCGGCCGGCCGGGCCAGGCTACTCGCGGTGAATACGAGATCGCGCAGTTTCTCCACTGCGAGCAGCAACGCCACCCGGGCTTCACGTTCCTGCAGCCGCGCCTCCAGTGTCGGGCGCAGTTCCTCAAGGCTCGGAGGATCGGAGTCCCGTCGCTCGGTCACCTGCAGGATATGGGTGCCGGCATCGGTTACCACGGGCGCGGAAATAGTATTGACCTCCAGACTTGCGATCGCCTCTTCCATTTCCTCGGGGAATGCGTCGCCGGCGCTGAACCCGAGATCGCCACCGTTGCTTGCCGAACCCAGATCATCGGAGCGCTCAGCCGCAACCGTGGCAAAATCTTCTCCCGCGGCCAGTGCCGCCTGCACCGCTTCAATCCGGCCATTGAACTCTGCTTCCGTTTCGCCATCGGCCCGCTGCAGGAGGATGTGGGCTACCCGGTTCTCGGTCTGGTACTGATAGCTGTCGACCTCAATCCTGTACTCCTCCTCTATATCCCGCTCTGCAACGGGCTGTCGGAAGTCATCCAGGGTCATCTCTACATAGTTCAGCTCGACGGTCTCGGGGCTCATGAAGCGCTCTTCATTGGCCCGGTACCAGGCCTCAACCTCATCGCCGCCGGGCTCAGATGTTGACAGAAACGACTCCAGGGGAATGGTCAGGTAGCGAATGTCGCGCTGCTCCGCCAGAATGCGGGCGTTCAGCGCCAGTTCAGAGGGAGTTGCGAAATCGCTGCCGCTCAGACCCGCGCGCAACTGGTTGAGAACCAGATCGTCCTTGAGCGCAAGCTTGAAGCTGGCGGGAGTGTAACCCGCGGAAGCCAGCATGCTCTTGTACATCTCCGGTGAAAACTGGCCGTCAAGCTGGAATTGCTCCATGCCGGCGATCACCGCACCCAGTTCTGCTTCGGATATCGTCAACCCCAAGTCGCGGGCAGACTGCATCACCAACTTGCGATTGATGATGCCCTCCAGCGCCCGCGCACTCAGTCGCTGCTCGTCCAGCATCTGCGGATCGAGATCATCGCCCATCATGGCGATCAACTGTCGACGCTGGGTGTCCACCGCCTGCTGCAGCTCAACCGGACTGACCGACTCCCCGTTCACTTCGGCAATACTGCTGCCGCCACCACCGAGCAGAATGGATTCAATACCAAAGAGGGCAAAGGAAACAACGATAAGGCCTATAACGATCTTGGCCGTGGTTCCCTGGGTGCTCTTGCGAATATCCTGAAGCATGGGTCAATTTTCCACTGTGTAGCAACAAAAAAGCGCACCCTTGAGTGCGCCTTTCCCTGGACAGTTACCGTATCAATGGTGGAGCTGCAAGGCTGTCGAATAACGTCGCCGGTAGCTCCGCCGGGATACTGCGACTCAGGGGTTGACCGCATCCTTGAGTGCCTTGCCAGGTTTGAACCCGGGCACGTTGGACGCCTTGATCTGGATGGTTTGCCCGGTTTGCGGGTTGCGCCCGTCGCGTGCGGCGCGGTGTTTGACGGCGAAAGTGCCAAAGCCGACCAGCGTTACCTGGTCACCTTTGCTGAGCGCTGCAGTGATGCTATCGACAATCGCGTCCAGTGCTCGCCCAGCGGAAGCCTTGGGCAGGTCGGCGGAGGCGGCGATGGCATCGATGAGTTCGGTCTTGTTCACAAGTATCCCCTTGGACTGTTAGCTGACAAAAAGTCATAGTGGTAGCTGCAGCAAGCTGCGGCCAAATTAACGAAAATGTGGAGTCCCCAGAAGTCTTTCCAGTTTTTCTATCTGGCGTCCACCATCTCTGAAAGCGGGAGAATCACCTCTGGATTCAGGGGCTCGACTGTATACCAGAGCCGAGTTCACGGTCAACCGATACCCCTGTTTCAGTGCGTATTTATCCGGTTTTTCTCGCCCTGGCCCGCATCCTGTCCGCTACCGGGCGCGGGTGCCAAATACTCCTCATCGGTCAGCGGTTCAGGCATTTGCTCGAGAGCGATCGCCAACACTTCGTCTATCCATTTAACCGGCCGGATTTCCAGGTGCTGCTTGATATTGTCCGGCACCTCTTTCAAGTCGCGCTCGTTCTCTTTTGGAATAATGACAGTCTTGATCCCGCCCCTGCGCGCCGCCAGCAGCTTTTCCTTGAGACCACCAATAGGCAGCACTTCGCCGCGCAGGGTAATCTCCCCGGTCATCGCCACATCGGCTCGCACCGCAATCCCGGTGCAGACTGAAACCAGGGCTGTGCACATGGCCACGCCGGCGCTGGGGCCGTCCTTCGGGGTTGCCCCCTCGGGCACGTGAATGTGAACGTCGTGCTTCTCATGCCATGACGCCGGAATACCGAGCATCTGGGAGCGGCTGCGCACGACCGTGGTGGCAGCCTGGATGGACTCCTGCATCACATCCCCCAGGGATCCAGTCTTGACGTAGCGGCCCTTGCCGGCCACTGAGGCCGCCTCAATGGTCAGCAATTCACCGCCGACCGATGTCCAGGCGAGTCCGGTGACCTGGCCGACCTTGTTCTCGTCCTCGGCAATGCCGTAGTTGAACTTGCGCACGCCCAGCAGGTCGGGAAGCATTTCAGCCGTTACCGTGGTCTGGCCGCTGCTCTCCTCCAGGGCGAAGCGCTTGACCATCTTGCGGCAGATCTTGGCAATTTCGCGCTCCAGGGCCCGCACGCCTGCTTCCCGGGTGTAGTAGCGGATGATGTCGATGACGGTACCCTCGGCGATGCTGATCTCGTCCTTGGCCAGGCCATTTTGCCGCAGCTGCTTGGGAATCAGATAGCGTTCAGCGATGTTGACCTTCTCGTCCTCGGTGTAGCCGGGAATGCGGATCACTTCCATCCGGTCCAACAGGGGCCCCGGGATGTTCATGGTGTTGGACGTACAGACGAACATCACATCCGACAGATCGTAGTCGACTTCCAGGTAGTGGTCGTTGAAGGCGTGGTTCTGCTCGGGATCCAGTACCTCAAGCATGGCGGACGCGGGATCGCCGCGGTGGTCCATGCCCATCTTGTCGATCTCGTCGAGCAGGAACAGCGGGTTGCGAACCCCGGCCTTGGACATTTTTTGCAGCAATTTGCCGGGCATCGAGCCGATATAGGTTCGGCGGTGACCGCGGATCTCGGCCTCGTCACGTACCCCGCCCAGGGCCATGCGCACGAACTTGCGGTTGGTCGCCCGGGCCAGCGATTCCCCCAGTGACGTCTTGCCGACACCGGGTGGGCCCACCAGGCACAGTACCGGCCCCTTGATTTTGCGGACGCGCTTCTGCACCGCCAGGTATTCGAGAATCCGTTCCTTGACTTCCTCAAGCCCGAAATGGTCCTCGTTGAGAATGGTGGAGGCGCGCTTCAGGTCATGCTTGACTTTGCTCCGCCGGGACCAGGGCACACTGACCATCCAGTCGATATAGCTGCGCACCACCGAGGCCTCGGCGGACATCGGCGACATCATTTTCAGCTTGTTGAGTTCTCCCAGCGCCTTTGTTTTGGCCTCGTCGGGCATGCGCGCATCCTCGATACGGGCCTGCAGGTCGTCCAGTTCGCTGGGCGCTTCATCAAGGTCCCCCAACTCCTTCTGGATTGCCTTCATCTGCTCGTTCAGGTAGTACTCGCGCTGGCTCTTCTCCATCTGCTTCTTGACCCGACCGCGGATGCGCTTCTCGACCTGGAACAGGTCGATTTCCGCTTCCATCAGTCCCATCAGATGCTCCAGTCGCGCCCTGACCTGGGCGATCTCCAGGATCTTTTGCTTTTCCTGCAAATCCACGCTCATGTGGGCGGCGATGGTGTCCGCGAGTCGCCCCGGCTCGTCAATGCCCGACAGTGAGGTCAACACCTCCGCCGGGACTTTCTTGCTTAAATTGACGTATTTCTCGAACTGGGAGATGGTTGACCGCAGCAGGCCCTCGGCCTCGGCGTCAGGGATGTCGTCGCTCTCGATTTCGCGCACGCCGGCCACCGTGAAGCGCCCTTCGTCATTGACGTTGTCGAGCACCGCCCGATAGCTTCCTTCAACCAGCACCTTGATAGTGCCGTCGGGAAGCTTCAACAACTGCAGGATGTTGGACACAGTGCCGACCTGGTAGATGTCGTCCACGCCGGGGTTGTCATCAGCGGCATTGCGCTGGGCCACCAGCAACACCTGCTTGCCGCCGGCCATGGCATCTTCCAGCGCCTCGACGGACTTTTCCCGCCCGACGAACAGCGGCAGCACCATGTGTGGGTAGACCACGACGTCGCGCAGGGGCAGCAGGGGAAGATCGATAACTGAAGATGAACCCATAGAAATCTCCGGGTTGAAAGTGGACAGGCCTGACCCTTAGGTGGGGGCGATTGCGTAAATCACAAGCCTCCTACCGGTGGGCGCCAGCCCCGGCCCGGGATGCGGGGATCCCGGGTGGGTGGAACTGGACCACGGCTCGCCGCGCCGGCGGCCGTTACTCGTCCTTGGTTGCGGTGCGGGGAGCCGGCTCGTGATTCTGGTACACCAGCAGTGGTTCGGAATCGCCGCGGATCACCGATTCGTCGATAACGACTTTGCTGACGTCACTCCGGGAGGGAATGTTGTACATGGAGTCGAGCAGCACCCCTTCCAGGATTGACCGCAGTCCGCGGGCCCCGGTCTTGCGCTCCATTGCCCGCTCCGCGACTGCACGCAGGCCGTCCTCGCGGAAATCCACTTCCACACCTTCCATCTCGAACAGCTTGCTGTACTGCTTGGTCAGGGAGTTGCGCGGCTCGGTAAGAATCTGCACAAGCGCGGGCACATCCAGCTCCTCCAGGGTTGCGATCACCGGCAAACGTCCGACAAACTCGGGGATAAGTCCATACTGGACGAGGTCCTCGGGTTCGAGATCGAACAGCAGCTCGCCCACATTGCGGCGCTCGTCCTTGCTCTTGACCTCGGCATTGAAGCCGATGCCGCCCTTCTCCGAGCGGTTGCGAATGACCTTGTCGAGGCCGGCGAACGCCCCGCCGCAGATGAAGAGGATGTTGGACGTGTCCACCTGCAGGAACTCCTGCTGGGGGTGTTTGCGCCCGCCCTGCGGCGGCACCGAAGCCACGGTGCCCTCGATGAGCTTCAGCAATGCCTGCTGCACGCCCTCCCCCGACACGTCGCGGGTGATGGACGGGTTGTCAGACTTGCGGGAAATCTTGTCGATTTCGTCGATGTAAACGATACCCACCTGCGCCTTCTCGACGTCGTAGTCGCACTTCTGCAACAGCTTCTGGATGATGTTCTCGACATCCTCACCCACATACCCCGCCTCAGTCAGCGTGGTCGCATCGGCGATGGTAAAGGGCACGTCCAGCAACCGGGCCAGGGTTTCGGCCAACAGGGTCTTTCCGCTCCCGGTGGGACCCACCAGAAGGATGTTGCTTTTGCCGAGTTCAACGTCTTCGCCGCGGGTGCTGGACTGGCCATGCCGCAGGCGCTTGTAGTGGTTGTAAACCGCGACAGACAGTACTTTTTTGGCACGCTGCTGGCCAATAACATACTCGTCGAGAATGGCCTTTATTTCGTGCGGGGTTGGCAGATTGTCGCGCTTGGCTTCACTGCTGCTTTCCTGAACCTCTTCGCGGATGATGTCGTTGCAAAGATCCACACACTCATCACAAATGAACACCGAAGGACCGGCGATCAACTTGCGCACTTCATGCTGGCTCTTGCCGCAAAATGAGCAATACAGCAGCTTGCCACCGTCGTCGCCTGATTTTGTGGTGTCTTTACTCATGCTTTGCCCTGTGGTCTATGTGCCCTGTTTTCTCACCTTGTTCAAAGATGAAGTTTTTTCCAGCCATTTGCAAGTCCCGCGGGACCGTGCGGTGGAGAGGCGAGACGGCTACTTCACCACCGCCGCGCGACGGTCGATGACCTCGTCCACCAGGCCGTACTCCTTGCTCTGCTCGGCATTCATGAACCGGTCGCGCTCAGTATCGCGCTCGATGGTCTCGAGAGTCTGACCAGTGTGCTCGGCCATCAGTTCATTCAGACGACGCCGGATGATGAGGATTTCACGGGCGTGAATGTCAATGTCGGACGCCTGGCCGTGGGCGCCGCCGCTGGGCTGGTGAATCATGGTGCGGGCGTTGGGCAGGATGAACCGCTTGCCCTTGGCACCGCCACCGAGCAGGAATGCACCCATGGACGCCGCCTGGCCAATGCACATGGTACTGACGTCGGGCTTGATGAACTGCATGGTGTCGTAGATCGACAGGCCCGCAGTAACGGAACCCCCTGGCGAATTGATGTACAGGTTGATGTCCTTGTCCGGATTTTCCGATTCCAGGAACAGCAGCTGCGCCACGATCAGGTTGGCCATGTGGTCCTCCACCGGCCCCACCACGAACACCACCCGCTCCTTGAGCAGGCGGGAGTAGATATCATAGGAGCGCTCCCCGCGGGCAGTCTGCTCCACAACCATCGGGATCAACCCGAGGTTGTTAATGGTGTTGCTGTTGCGGCCGTCTGGCAGGTTCGACATGGTTGGCTGTTCCTCAAGCTATCATTCCGGTGGGAGCCACCCTGCGGTGGCCCCCGGGTTTGTGTCAGCCCTGGTTCTGCTGGGCCTGGGCGATCGCTTCCTGGTAAGTGCAGGGCTGCTCCGTGATCTCGGCATCCTCCAGCAGCTTTTCCACCACCGAGTCCTCCAGCACCTTGGACTCCACCGAAGCCAATTGCTCGGGATTGCCATAGTACCAGTTGACGACTTCTTCCGAGTCCTGGTAGGTCGCCGCCAGCTCTTCGACGGTTGACCGCACTTTTGCCGGATCCGCCTTGAGGCTGTGCTTGCTGATCATCTCGGAGAGGATCAGGCCCAGCTTGACCCGGCGCTCCGCGTTCTCGCGGAACATGTCATCGGGAAGAATGGACTTGAGATCCAGCCCCTCGGGCGCGGAGCCGCCAAACTGCTGGAACATCTGCCCGCGCAACGCGTCGATTTCCTGGGCTACCAGAGCCCTGGGAACTTCCAGTGCCTTGTGCGCTTCGACCACCGCGTCCATGACCTGTTGCTTGACCTTGTTGTTTACGGCGTTTTTGAGCTCCCGGCTCATATTTTCTGCCACTTCCTTGCGGAATTGCTCTTCGCCGCCCTCTTCCACGCCATAGAGCTTGAACAGTTCCTCGTCCAGGGGCGCGGGTGTCAGGGCCTTGACGCTATTGACCTTGACCGCGAACTGCACCGCGGCACCGCGCAGATCTTCATTGTGATAGTCCTCTGGAAAGCTCAGCTCCAGGGTCTTTTCTTCCCCAGCCTGCATGCCGACGATGCCATCCTCAAAACCGGGAATCATGCGCCCGGAGCCGAGTTCCAGATCAGAGCCATCGGCACTGCCGCCCTCGAAGGGCTCGCCGTCACGGGTGCCGGTGTAATCGATGTTGACCCGGTCGCCAGTGGCCGCCGCGCGCTCCACATCGTCCCAGCTGCCCTGCTGCTTGCGGAACACATCAATGATGGTGTCGACGTCAGCATCGGTGACTTCAGCCACCGGTCGGCTCACTGCGAACCCGGCCATTGGCACCACATCCACTTCCGGGAAAACTTCGAAAGTGGCCACGTACTCCAGGTCCCTGCCGGGCTCCAGATGGCGAGGCTCAATGCTGGGCTGGCCCGCGGGGCGCAGTTTCTCCTGCACCACTGCCTCCTGGAAGGAGCGGCTCATGACCTCGCCAAGCACCTCCTGCCGCACGCCCGCGCCGAAACGCTGCCGCATGACCTTCATCGGCACCTTGCCGGGGCGGAAGCCGGGCAAGCGCACGTTCTTGGCCGCTTTCTGCAGCCGGGAATCGACCTCGCCGTCGACGCGCGCGGCGGGAACGCCTACGGTCAGACGTCGCTCTAGGCCTGAAGTCGTTTCAATGGACACCTGCATGGTTATTCCTCACAATCCAATCGGTAGGGGACGCCTCGGCGCCCAGTCATCAGGGGTGACCTTGCACCGGCAAGGCCACGGTAAGTTGGTGCGGAAGGAGAGACTCGAACTCTCACGCCTTGCGGCACTGGAACCTAAATCCAGCGCGTATACCAATTTCGCCACTTCCGCTTGTCGGGATATCACCATTGCGACCGGCCGGCATGCTGGAATTTTCCTGCAAACATGCCGTAACTTTTTGATTCTTCTGGGGTAAATGCCCCATCAGAGCGCAATGTGGAGCTCTCACAAGGGCGCAGATTCTGCCACAAAGCCAGCCCCTGTACAACCGCATCACCGCCGGCACGACGCACTGCAGGCTCAGTCTGTCAGGCAGGCGGGGTCGAAGCCGTCTTCACCTCGCAGCCAGCGCGCCACTTCGGCGGCCGCGGCTCCGGGAAGCGCGCTGTAGAGCGCCTCCAGGGACTGCCGCTGGGATTCCGGCATGTCCAATCCGCGGTCGCGAAACAGCTCGCGGTCCCGCTGCAACTGCCTCCAGGCCGCGGCCCCGAGCACGGAAGCGAGAACGCTGTCTGCAGCCTCTCCCGCTCCGGCATAGAGTCGCGCCAGACCGAGCAGCGCCGGCAGGGAGCACAGACCCTGGATCATCGGATTGCAAAAATGCCCCCGCAGGGCGGCAGAATCCGAGCACTGCCGCTGCTCAAGGGGGTGCAGGTAAAGATGTCGACTGCGCACCGCACCATCATTCACCGGGTAATTGTCCCACAGTACCAGCGGTCGCCCCAGGGCCTCCTGCGCCTGCTCCAGGTCGCCCGTTGTAATGGCCGGGGAACACACTGCGTTGCCGGTCCAGAGTATATCGGTATCCGCTGGCAACAGGCGCCCGAGGTCTTTCCAGTAGGACTCCGGGCGTTGGCCGAAGTGGCGCTCCAGCACCGGATCAAAGGAGTAGTAGGTGGGGCACACCAGCATCCGGGAGGCCGTGGTCCAGCCGCGGATATCGGCGACGATTTCCGCCTGACGCCCGGCGAGATCTGGCTGCGCGCCCGGCATATCGTCGAACAGCACCGCAAGCAGGGGGGCGTCCAGCTGGTTGAGACGCTCAATCTTGTCCCGCAGCTGGCGCCGCTCCACCGCACCGTAGGCCGCGTAGAGCAGAAATGGGGACAGGCCGACCCCGAACTTCACTCCCGTCGCAGCGTAATGCCCGGCAAGCTCACGCAGTTGTAGCCAATCACCCGCTGGCCAGTCGCCCTGCCAGCGCTTGCGCAGGAAAGGGTCGGCTTTAGGTGCATAAAGATAGCTGTTGAGACCAAGATCGCGGAGGAAGCCTGCATACTCGAGGCGCAATTGGTGGCTCCAGGGGCGACCATAAAAGCCCTCGACAACCCCGGCAAGGAAGTCAGGTGCCATAATATCCGAGGCCCATATTACCTTTCGCGATTATTTTCAAGTCATTTATTCCGAATCAGCCTAATAATCGAGCGCTTAACTGTGGAAAATTACCACTGATAGGCGATACTTGAGGTGTGGTCGTTTATCCCCTGAATGATTGTAGCGGCCGCAGGAGCACCCCTTTTGCTCTGATGGGAAGCAATTCCTTTGTGTTTCACTCCTAATGGTCTTCTTGGGTCCCTTTCGGGACCCTCTTTTTTTGCGCTGTTACATGGTGTGGGTGGGCCGGTCGGAGCTCAGGGAACCCGCAAGATGGTTTTCAATCTTGCTGTTGGCGGCCGCATCCTGCTCGCTGAACTGCACGCCGATACCGGCAGTCCGGTTGCCCTGGGCGCCCCGGGGGGTAACCCAGACCACCCGGCCGGAAATGGGGATCTTCTCCGGTTCGTCCATCAGGGTCAGCAACATGAATACCTCGTCGCCAACGCTGTAGCTCTTGTTGGTGGGTACAAACAGGCCGCCGTGGTTGAGGAAGGGCATGTAGGCAGAATACAGCACCGCCTTGTCCTTGATGGTAAGCGACAGAATGCCGTTGCGACTGCCTGCAGCTGTGTCACTCATGATTGCGTCTCCCTGGTCCAGGTGGGCATAGTAGCATTGCTCCCGCGCTTGCCAAAGCTGTCGCGCAGCCCGATCAACACCGTCTCCACCATCAGCTGCGGGTTCGGATTCGAGCCGGCTGCGACCGCGCCGCGCAAGGCTTGCAAACGATCCAACAGGCGAAACAGGTCCCGCCCGGCGCGCAAACTGCCCGCATCCTGCCGGCGCAGGTACTGCTGGACGAATACCGCGATTTCCTCCAGCGCCAGGGCCGGATCAAGCTGACCGAACAAGGTGGCAACCGCAGCGACCGCGGGCTCTCCGCCAGCCAGGGCTTGCAAACCTGCCTGGCGCGCCTGGAGGCCGTCGCTCCCAGACTCGCGGTACAGTCGTTCTGCCCGCAATGGCATGCCCGACGCCAGGCGCAACAGTTCAGCGCTGGTATCCCCAGAGCCAGTCAGGTGATTGAGCCAGGGCAGGCACTGCTGCGCGGAGGGTAGCGCCAGCTTCAGCAGCTGGCAGCGTGAACGCACCGTAGCGGGTACACCCTGCAAGCGCTCGCAGGCCAGAATGATATGGGTACCGCCGGCGGGTTCCTCCAGGCACTTGAGCAGGGCATTTGCAGCGCTGGTGGTCATGGCCTCGGCCGGCTCCAGCACCAGAACCTTGCGACTGCCAAATCCCGCGGTGCGGAACGCGAACGCGATCGCGTCCCGGACCTGCTCAATCTTGATCACCTTGCTCTTGCCTTCCGGTTGCAGCCAGCGAAAATCGCCGTGACTGCCGGACTGGCTGTAGCGGCAAGCGGGGCAGTGGCCGCAGTTGTGTCCCGCCTCCGGCTGGTGGCACAACAGCAGGCGGGCCAGGGCCAGCGCCAGACGCGCCTTGCCAATATCCGCCGGCCCCGCCAACAACAAGGCGTGGGGCAGCTGACCTGACTCCAGCTGCCCCTGCAACCGGCTCCACGCCGCGCCCTGCCACGGCAAGGGCGCGCTGACGGCAGGCAGCTCTGACAGGTTCATGCGCCACCCGGGTGGCGCGGACCCCAGCAGGCGTAGAGTTCCCTGCAGATTTCCTGCAGGCGTTGCTGTACCTCCGGCAGGGGAAGGCTGGCATCGATCAGGTGATAGCGGCCACTGCTTTCCCGCGCCAGCTGCAAGTAGGTGTCACGCACCCTGTGGAAGAAAGCCAGCTGCTCCTGCTCAAAGCGATCCAGATCACCCCTGCCACGCACTCGCTCCAGGCCGGTTTCCACGGGTGCATCAAGCAGCAAGGTGTAATCGGGGCGCAGCTCGCCCTGCACCAGGGTTTCCAGGGTCCGTACCGCTGCGGCTGGCAAGCCACGCCCCCCGCACTGATAGGCATAGCTGGCGTCGGTAAAGCGATCGCAAATCACCCATTTCCCGGCCGCCAGTGCGGGCTGGATCACCTGCTGCAGGTGTTGCGCGCGCGCGGCAAACAACAGCAACAACTCCGCCATCGGCGCCACGGGTTCGTCCCGCACCTGCAACAACACGCCGCGGACCTCCTCTCCCAGGCGGGTACCGCCGGGCTCTCGGGTAACCACCAGCTCTACACCGTGGCTCTCAAGATAGGTGGCGATAGCGGCGATATTGGTCGATTTACCGGCACCTTCACCGCCTTCCACGGTAATGAACAAGCCGCGCCCCATTTGCATCCCTTATTGCGTCTCCGGTGTCGAGCGATAGTCATCCCGTCGCTTGAGTTGATATTTCCGCACAGCCCGTTCGTGGCCCTCGAGGGTGGCGTTGAACTCGTGGGTGCCGTCTCCCCGCGCCACGAAATACAGCGCATCGCCCGCTGCGGGCTGCAGCGCCGCATGAATTGCGGCGCGCCCCGGCAAGGCAATTGGCGTGGGCGGCAAGCCATCGTGACGGTAGGTATTGTACAGATTGTCCACATCACGCAAATGCTGCCGACGCAGATTGCCGTCAAAGGCATCACCCAGGCCGTAGATGATAGTCGGGTCGGTTTGCAGGCGCATACCGAGCGTCAGGCGTCGCACAAACACCCCGGCGATCTCCTCTCGCTCCTCCGGCACACCGGTCTCGCGTTCAATAATCGAGGCCATGATCAGGGCTTCGTAGGGAGTGGCATAGGGAAGGTCCGGGGCGCGTCGCTCCCATTCGGCCTCCAGTGCCTCCAGCATTGCCCGGTGAGCGCGCCGGAGGATGTCCAGGTCGCTGGTGCCGCGCTCGTAACGATAGGACTCCGGCAGGAAAAGCCCCTCTGCCGCCTCCCACGGCGCGACCAGCTGCAACAGGCGGGGATCGCCCACACCGGCGAGGGTATTCTCCAGCACCGGCTCTGCCCTCAGGATATCCACGGCACGGCCGAGCACAATGCCCTCGGGCAGCGTCACCTGGTACTGGATCACCTGGCCGCTCACCAGGAGCTCCAGTAGCGACCCGGTGTTCAGGCCGGGCGCAAGCCGGTATTCACCCCGGCGGATACGCGCATCCAAACCCCGGTAACGGGCCCAGGCGACCAGCAATTCAGGGTGCGGCAGGACCCCCTCGTCACGCAAGCGATTGGCGACGCTGCGGAGGCTGTCTCCGGGCTGCACCAGCAGCACCGTGCCGCTCTCGGGCAGTGGCAGTGGCGTCCGCCAGCGCTGCACCGCAACGGCCGCCACCAGCGCCACCGCCAGTACCGACAGCAGCCCCAGGACTGATAGTAGCCGCACTGCTCTTGAGGGTGCTGTCGGGCTCACTCCCGCAGGCACTCCAGGTAAGCCGTGTGCAGGCGCCGGGTCACCGGATGCTCCACCCAGCAACGGTCTCGAAACGTGCCCACCGGGCGCAGGCCAATGACGCTGTTGCAGTAGAACAGTTCGTTCGCAGCCAGCAGCTGGGAGAGTTCCAGCCGGGTTTCTGCGGCCTGCAAGCCGCAATCCGCCGCCAGACGCTCCAGTATCAGGCGCCGTCGGGTACCCGCAATGCCCGCTTCGTCCAGGGACGGCGTCAACAGGCGTTTCCCGGCCACCAGAAACAGGTTGCCCGCAGAAACCGACAGCGGCATGCCCGACTGATCCAGCATCAGGACTTCATCGCAGCTGTGCGGATCACAATCTGCTGCGGCAAGTACCTGTTCCAGGCGGTTGAGATGTTTCAGACCCGCCAGCAGGGGCTGGCGCCCCCAGCGCACAGAGGTCTCTCCCAGTCGCGCAGGGGCTGGCAGCCCGGAGGGGGCATCGACCGGTGGCGACACAGTGATGATCACCCGCGGTCGGCAATCCGCCGGCGGCGCATAGCCTCGCGGGCCACCGCCGCGGCTGACAGTGAGCCGCAACACCCGGAAAAGGTCAGTGTCCGGCTCGGCCGCCGCAGCCTGGGCGAGGTAATCGCAGACAGAATCCATGCAATCGGGAAAGCGCAAACGCTGCAGGCCGACGCGCAGGCGATCCAGGTGCAGCTCTTGCAGCAGGAGCCGCGAGCCGCGCAGCAGCAGGGTCTCGAACAGTCCATCCCCATAGGCGAACGCCCGGTCAGGCAGCTCAAGTGCGCTGGCGGGAGCGCCGTCTATCCAGATGCTGGTCTCCCCCACCACGCGTTCGGCATCAGCCGGGCTGACTGAACAACAACGAACCGTTGGTGCCGCCGAAGCCAAATGAATTCGAGAGGGCGTGCCGTATCGGCCTTTCCTGGGCAGTATGGGGTACGTAGTTGAGGTGGCAACCCTCGTCGGGGTTGTCGAGATTGATGGTGGGCGGAGCCACCTGGTCGCGCAGCGCCAGGATGGTGAAAATGGCTTCCACCGCGCCGGCAGCACCGAGCAGGTGCCCGATCATGGACTTGGTGGAACTGACCGCCACCGCCCCGGCGGCGCTACCGAGCACGGACTCTATTGCCCGGCTCTCCGCCAGATCGCCGGCGTTCGTCGATGTACCGTGGGCGTTGATATAGTCGATCTGGTCCACGGGGACACCGGCGTCGCGAATGGCATTGCGCATTGCGGCCGCGGCACCACGGCCATCCTCCGGAGGCAGGGTCATGTGGTAGGCGTCCCCACTCATGCCAAAACCGGTAATCTCCGCGTAGATGTTTGCCCCGCGCGCCCTGGCGAACTCGTACTCTTCGATCATCAGCACACCGGCGCCATCGCCGAGCACAAAGCCATCGCGATCGCGATCCCAGGGACGGGAAGCTGCAGCCGGGTCATCGTTGCGCGTGGACAAGGCGCGGGCGGCGGCAAAACCGCCGAGACCGACCGGAGTGGTCGCCATCTCGGCGCCGCCCACCAGCATTGCGTCCGCATCGCCCAGGGCAATCAAGCGGGCGCCGAGACCGATGTTGTGGGTACCGGAGGTACAGGCGGTTACCACGGCCAGATTGGGGCCCTGCAGATTGAAGCGCACTGACAGGTTGCCGGAAATCATGTTAATGATGGAGCCGGGGACGAAAAACGGGGAAATCTTGCGCGGACCGGAGTTGGCCACGATCGCCGCGTTTTTTTCGATCTGTCCGATGCCGCCAATACCGGAACCGATGGCGCAGCCCACGCGGTCCGCATTCGCCTCGGTAATTTCCAGGCCTGAATCCTGCATGGCCTGGATGCCGGCGGCCATGCCGAACTGTACAAAGATATCCATCTTGCGGGCGTCTTTGTCGCTGAAATAGGGACTGGTATCGAAGCCCCTGACGCTGGCACTGAAGCGGGTGCTGTAGGCGGCCACATCGAAATCGACTATCGGCGCGACCCCGCTCTTGCCTGCCAGAATATTCTGCCAGGTCTCGGCGACACCCAACCCCAAGGGGCTGACCATGCCGAGGCCTGTGACTACTACGCGTCTGCCGATCACCGCATGCACTCCCCGGTTGAATCAGGAACTGGAAGCATAAATAAGAAAAGCCGCCCTATCAAAGTATAGAAACGGCTTTCCAGTGTAGTGGGGGTTATATCAGGCGAGATTTTCCTTGATGTAGTCGATCGCCAGTTTCACAGTGGTGATTTTCTCGGCTTCTTCGTCGGGAATCTCGGTCTCGAACTCTTCTTCAAGAGCCATTACCAGTTCAACGGTATCCAGCGAATCGGCACCCAGATCTTCAACGAATGAGGCCTCAGTCTGGACTTCTTCTTCTTTAACGCCAAGCTGTTCTGCGACAATCTTCTTAACGCGTTCTTCGATGCTGCTCATTGTATTGGTAACTCCTGACTATTTAATTCTGAATGAAACCTGGTCACCCGGCCCGAGGCGGCATTTTACTCTGTTTTTACGCCGAGTAATAAATTTTTTTTAGGCCAGAACACCCAGCCCTGAAGCCCCGCTCGAGCCCGCAACTTCAGGCCATGTTCATGCCGCCGTTGATGTGAATCGTTTCGCCGGTGATGTAGCCTGCCACTTCACTGCATAAAAAGCCAACCAGTGCACCGATTTCTTCTGCCTCACCCAGTCGCCCCAGGGGGATCTGTCCCAGCATCAGTCCGCGCTGGTCGTCGGACAGGGCGCGGGTCATATCGGTATCAATGAAGCCCGGGGCGACGCAGTTCACTGTCACTGCCCGGGACCCCAGTTCGCGTGCCAGGGCGCGGGAAAACCCCTCCGCTCCCGCCTTGCTGGCGGCGTAGTTGCTCTGCCCGGCGTTACCCATCGCGCCCACGACTGAAGTGATATTGACGATGCGACCCCAGCGCGCCTTGGTCATGCCACGCAGACAGGCCTTGCTGACCCGGTAGAGCGCGTTCAGGTTGGTGTCAATGACCGACTGCCATTCATCCTCTTTCATCCGCATCAGGATATTGTCGCGGGTAATGCCGGCGTTATTGACCAGGACCAGTGGCGCGCCGAACTGCGCAGTTATGCCTTTCACCACGTCGTCGACGGCGAGCTGGTCGGCAACATCCAGAGTCATGCCGCAGCCGGAAAAACCGCCTGTGCGGAGATAATCGCTGATGGCGACAGCACCGGCCTCAGTGGTGGCCGTGCCTACGACGGTGTATCCGTCCCCTGCCAGTTGCTCGGCGATGGCGCGACCGATTCCCCTGCTGGCGCCAGTCACCAGGGCCACTTTACTCTCGTTGCTCATAGGTTTTTTCTCCGTGCGTTAGCGATGGCTGTTCACGCCCCTGCAAGCTGGGCCATTGCGTCCTGCAGGCCCGCAGGCTCTTCCAGGGAGTAGCTGTTGAGTTCCCCGTCGATACGCTTGTTGAGACCGCTGAGTACCTTGCCGGGGCCGCATTCCACGACATGGCGCACACCCTGGGCGGCCATGTACTGGACGCAGCGTGTCCACTGCACCGGGCTGTAGATCTGCTCTACCAGGAGGCTGCGGATACGCTCGGGGCTGGTCTCGGGTAGTGCATGCACGTTGTGTACCACCGGAATCGCAGGAGCGGCCAAGGCCACGGAGGCCAGTGCCGCTTCCAGCTTTTCGCCAGCGGGGCGCATCAGAACCGTATGGAAAGGCGCGCTGACCGGCAGGGGCATGGCCCGCTTGGCCCCGGCGGCCTTGAGCGCGACACCCGCCCGCTCTACGGCGGCAGCGTGACCGGCAATCACCACCTGTCCCGGGGAGTTGAAATTCACCGCCGCCACTTCACCGTTCCCTTCAGCGGCGATCTCGGCACAGATGCGGTTGATGCTGTCGTCATCGAGGCCGATGATGGCCGCCATGGCGCCCTCACCTACCGGCACTGCGGTCTGCATGAACTCGCCGCGCTGGCGCACCAAGCGCACGGCGTCGGCAAAGTCCAGCGACCCCGCGCAGACCAGGGCCGAGAATTCACCGAGGCTGTGCCCCGCCAGCAGCGCCGGCGGCGTACCGCCCGCCGCTACCCAGGCGCGCCACAGGGCCACGCTGGACGTCAGCAGCACCGGCTGGGTCGTCGCGGTCAGGTTCAGGGCCTCCTGCGGGCCGGTTTGCACCAGGGTCCAGAGGTCGAGACCCAGGGCCTCGCCCGCCTCGGCAAAAGTGTCGCGAACGGCAGGGAATTCGGCGTGCGCAGCGGCGAGCATGCCGACCTTCTGTGAACCCTGGCCCGGAAATACAAATGCGGTATGGCTGGTGGTCATGGTGGGGACATTCTCCTTGGCAAGCAAAGGGCCGGTTCAGGCGGTAACCAACAATGCCTGTCGACAGTGTAGAACATGGGGGAAAGTGCTACAGAAACGCGAAACGGGAGCCTGGGCTCCCGTTTGCGATAACAAGTGCGATCGGCACAGATGCGGCTTGATGCCTGCAGCGCCGGTCGGATCGGTGACGATCTTACTCGTCGTTTCCAGTATTGACGACTTTCTTGCCGCGGTAGAAACCGTCAGCGGTCACGTGGTGACGACGGTGAGTTTCACCGGAAGTCTGATCCACGCTGAGGGTCGGGCCGGTCAGCGAGTCGTGGGAACGACGCATGCCGCGGCGTGAACGTGATTTCTTGTCCTGTTGAACAGCCATGTCTTACTCCTGATGGGTATCGCCGGGCTTTAACTGCGCCAGCACGTCAAACGGGTTGGACTTTTTCGGGGGCTCGTCTGCTTCGGGCTCCGCGGTCAGGTCCGCCAAAACTGTGTTGCAATCCGCCTGTTCGTGGTAGCTGAAAGGTGGCAGCGCCAAAATCAACTCGTCCTCGACCAGTTCCCGCAGCGAATACTCTTCCTCCGCCACAATCACCGGATCCAGCCAGGCTGGCAAATGCCGGGCCTGCTCATCCGTCCAGACCACCGCCAGGGTACTGTCTGTGTGCAATTGTGCCGGCATGGGCTGCAGGCACCGCTGGCAGGTTACTGTCACCTCACTGTCAGTGACAACCTGCACAAGATACCTGCCCTCCTCGTCCCGGGACAGTGTCAATACCGCCTCGACAACGCCCTCGTCTGCAGCCAGCAGATCCCGAAAACGGGGCAAATCCAGCGGTTTCAACATGCCCCTGACGGTCGCACCACGCGAGGCGGCCTTGCGGACATCCAGCGTGCCGGGGAGGGGGTCGGTCAACATAGGCGCGCATCATAGGGGCGGTTTTCCCCTTTGTCAAAAAAATTCTTTAGAATACAACCAGTTCAGGGCGCCAGCCCGCCGCCACGGAAAATCGCTGATGGATCTGATTCTCGCCTCGACCTCTCCCTACCGCCGGGCCCTGCTACAGCGGCTGCAACTGCCGTTTCGCTGCCTTGCGCCGGCTGTGGACGAAACCCCGCTGCCGGGAGAGGCTCCCGGCGCCCTCGCCGCGCGTCTGGCGCTGGCCAAGGCGCACTCCATCGCCAGTACCCACCCGTCTTGCCTGGTGATTGGCAGCGACCAGGTGGCCTCCCTGGAGGGCACCCTGCTTGGCAAGCCCGGCAATCATGCCAATGCCAGGGCGCAGCTGCTGGCCAGCGCCGGCAAGGAGGTCCGGTTTTTTACCGGCCTCACCCTGTGCTGCCGGGACACCGGCTTCGAGGCCACTGTGGTAGAGCCTTTTTCCGTACAGTTTCGCCACCTGGCCCCTGCGGCCATCGACAACTACCTGGCTCGCGAGCAGCCCTTTGACTGTGCAGGCAGCTTCAAATGCGAGGGACTGGGTATCGCCCTGTTCCAGCGCATGCTCGGGGACGACCCCTCCAGCCTGGAGGGCCTGCCGCTGATCGCCCTTACCAGCCTGCTGGAGCGGGCGGGCTACCCGGTCCTGGCGTGAGCGACCAGTTCGGGCAAGTCGCGGAGGTCCGGCAGGCTGTCGATAACCGCCCGGGGCTGGTGCTGTGCCAGTTGCTGTGGCGAATGAACCCCGAAGCTCACCCCAACGGAAGGCATGCTGATCTGCCGTGCCATGTCCAGGTCATACTCTGAATCGCCCACCATCAACGCCAGCTCCGGGCTCTTGCGGCGCTCCGCGAGAATCTGCCGCAGCATGAGGGGGTCCGGTTTCGAGCGGGTCTCGTCGGCACAGCGGGTACTGTCGAAGTAGTGTTCCATGCCCAGCCCACGCAATACACGGTCCAGGCCGCGGCGACTCTTGCCGGTGGCCACGGCCAGTTCGAAGCCGGATGCGCGCAGCGATTCCAGGGTTTCCAGCGCTCCCTCGTGGAGGCGAGCGGGTCCCTGGTCGAGCGCGATATAACAGCGCGAATAGGCCTCTCGCATTTCCTCCTGCACCGCCGGGGATGCGCCCGGAAACAGGATGGGCATGGCGGTGGGCAGGCTCAGGCCAATAATATGACGCACCGAGGCCGCGTCGGGAACCGGCAACCCGCAGCCGTCGGCCGCCGTCTGCATGGCGACAACAATCTGTTCGACAGAGTCACACAGGGTTCCATCCCAATCAAATATAACTATCATAATCAGTTACTTGCGCATCCTTTCCAAGATGTTTTCAAGCTCTGGCTCCAGCGCGGCCTCGAGCTCAAGACGCGGCTGGTCCGGCAGTTTGAAGGCCAGCGAACGGGCGTGCAGGAACAGCCGGCGGATGCCAAGGCCCCGGGCCAGTGCTGCGGCAGCATCATCCATGTACTTGTCGTCACCGAGAATCGGGTGGCCTGCGAACTGGGCGTGGACACGAATCTGGTGAGTCCGCCCGGTGTGGGGGCGCGCCTCGACCAGCGTTGCATCGCCAAACTGCTCCAGCACGGTGAATCCGGTGACCGAGGCCTTGCCCTCCTTCGCCACCTTGACCATGCGCTCACCTGACTGGACGATATTTTTCTGCAGCGGCGCCTCGATCATCCGCCGCTCCCGCGGCCAGCGCCCGGCGACCAGGGCCAGGTAGCGTTTGTCCACGCCGTCGCCGCGCAATTGACGGTGCAGCTCGCGCAGGATTGCCGGCTTGCGAGCCACCAGGATCAGTCCGGAGGTGTCCCGGTCGAGGCGGTGGACCAGCTCCAGGTACCGGTCCTGGGGGCGCTGCTGACGCAGGCATTCGATCAGGCCAAAGTTCAGCCCACTGCCACCGTGGACCGCAAGCCCTGAGGGCTTGTTGACCACCAGCAGCCCCGCGTCCTCGTAGACGATTCGCGACTGGATCTCACCGACCCAGAACCCCGGGATCACCGGCGCGGCTCCCGGTTCCGGCTGGTGCAGGGGCGGAATGCGCAGCACATCTCCCTCGGCGAGGCGGTAGTCCGCCTTGACCCTGCCTTTATTGACGCGGAATTCGCCCTTGCGCAAACCGCGGTAGATGCGGGTCTTGGGTACGCCCTTGAGGACCTTCAACAGGTAATTGTCCAGTCGCTGGCCGACACTGTCCGCATCAATCTGCAGCTGGCGGACCCCGCTTTGCACCTGCCGGGCGGTGGAATCAGTCATGGTTTCAGGAAATCACTTGATAATTGAAGCACTTACCAATTGAGGGTATACTCCGGCCCGTGTAGCCGGGCTCGGAGCTCGTTTTTTGCTTCCGACGCACGACGCAACCATGCCGGTGACAGCAGGGCCTGCCGAAGTAATCGCAAGGCTCCATCGGCACAATGATACCCGCACTTGCGCGTGCAGGCACACAAAGGATGTCGGTGCGCGCCATCTCCCCGGACATCGACCGGGCCCAAACAGGCAATTCCGCGCCGATACATTATGAACCGCGCAGTACGACTGCCGGGACACAGAATCAGTTCGAGCTTCAGGCAACGCGGTCGTATTCGTCAGGTGATGCGACCCTAACAAAAAGGTCAGGCCCGCGCCAGCGCGGGGCCCTTTTTCCAGCGTTGCCTGGCGGCGGTCCCTCTGGGGACGTCGCCGGAATACAGGTCACCTGAGCGTGCCGGGAAGTGTCCGTGGCGCGATGCCGCCAGGCCCCAAACGGCCTGCTGCATCCGCCAGGGTGGAGCTCCCCGGCGTTGTCCGGCAGCAATGTCGGCTGTATGGCTGATTCCCCGCCCCGCCAGACCTGCGCGCACCAGGTAAATGGCACACATGAAAAAAATGCTCATCAATGCGACCCAGCCGGAAGAGCTGCGCGTCGCCCTCGTTGACGGCCAGCGTCTGTACGATCTGGACATCGAAAACCGCACCCGTCTGCAAAAAAAATCCAACATCTACAAAGGCAAGATCACCCGTGTCGAGCCCAGCCTCGAAGCGGCATTTGTCGACTTCGGCGCCGAGCGCCACGGCTTCCTGCCGCTGAAAGAGATTGCCCGCGAGTATTTCTACAAGGATCCGGGCAATGTTGAGGGCCGGCTGAAAATCAAGGAAGTGGTCAAGGAAGGCACCGAGATCATCGTTCAGGTGGACAAGGAAGAGCGCGGCAACAAGGGCGCCGCCCTGACCACCTTCATCAGCATGGCCGGCCGCTACATGGTCCTGATGCCCAACAATCCCAAGGCCGGCGGTATTTCCCGGCGCATCGAAGGCGACGAGCGCAGCGAGCTTCGGGAGGCACTCGGTGGCCTGGAAATCCCCAATGGCATGGGCGTCATCATCCGCACCGCCGGCGTCGGCCGCACCTCCGAAGAACTGCAGTGGGACCTGAACTACCTGCTTCAACTGTGGGAGTCGATTACCACGGCCAACAAGGAAGTCAAGGCACCCGCCCTGCTGTTCCAGGAAAGCAATGTCATCATTCGCGCCGTGCGCGATTACCTGCGGGACGATATCGACCAGGTCCTGATTGACTCCGACGACGCCTTCGCCGAGGCCTCGGAATTCGTCAGCATGGTGATGCCCAAGTACAAGAATCGCATCAAGCGCTACGAGGACTCCATCCCCCTCTTCAACCGCTTTCAGATCGAGAGCCAGATCGAGACCGCCTTCCAGCGCGAAGTGCGCCTGCCTTCAGGCGGCTCCATTGTTATCGACCCCACCGAGGCACTGGTGTCCATCGACATCAACTCGGCCCGCGCCACCAAGGGTTCCGACATCGAGGACACCGCGCTGCAGACCAATCTGGAGGCCGCCGATGAGATCGCGCGGCAGCTGCGACTGCGTGACATGGGCGGCCTGGTGGTGATCGACTTCATCGATATGCTGGCGGCGAAGAACCAGCGCATGGTGGAAAACCGCATGCGCGATGCGCTGGAGCTGGATCGCGCCCGGGTCCAGGTCGGCCGGATTTCCCGCTTTGGACTGCTGGAGATGTCGCGCCAGCGCCTGCGCCCCTCTCTCGGCGAAACCAGCGCAATCGTCTGCCCGCGCTGTACTGGCCAGGGGTCCATTCGGGATACCAAGTCACTGGCACTGTCCATTCTCCGCCTGATGGAAGAAGAAGCCATCAAGGACCGCAGCGCCGAGGTTCGCGGTATTGTCCCCGTCGATGTGGCCGCGTACCTGCTCAACGAGAAGCGCTCCGCCCTGTCCGAGATCGAGCAGGTCTCGCGGACCCGGCTGCTGGTCATTCCCAACCCCAACCTGGAAACACCACACTTCGAAGTCACGCGCCTGCGTGATGACGAGGTTAGTGAAGATCGCGCTGTCAGCTACAAGATCGATATCGCCGTCCCCGACGCGGACCTGATCAGCGACGCGCATTCCGCCAATATCCCCGTGCAGCAGGCCGCGGTGCAGCGCCTTGCACCGCAAATGCCGGCTCCGGAGTCTGCGCCGGCCGCGGAGGAAAGCGCAGCTCCCGCAGAGCGCAGCGCGCGTAACAGTGGGCGCAAGGGAGGCAGCAAGGCCAGGGCCGCGGAGCCTGTAGCAGCTGCAGTACCGGTGAAAACCGGGCTGGTGACCCGCCTCATGGGCATGTTGTTCGGCGAGACCGCCAAGGCCGAGGAACCGGCTGCCAGGCCGCGCAAGCCGACTGCGCCGGAAAAAAGTGCCGAGGAAGAGAAAAAGTCCGAAAACCGCAGCAGTAACGGCCGCAAGCGTAGCCGCGGCGGACGCCGGCGCTCCGGTAGCGATCGCGGCAGTGAGCGCAGCAACGAACAGCCCAGGGGCGAGAAGCCGGAAAAGGCCGAGAAGGCCGAGAAGCCGGAGCGCTCGCGGCAACAGGATGACTCGTCCGAAGAGCAAGCCTCCACGCCCAGGCCGCGCAAGCGCGGTGGCAAGGGCCGGCGGCGTGCAGACGGCGAAAAACGCCAGGAAACTGTCGAGCAACCACTGGATATGGATAGCGATGCCAGTGATGACGACAGCCTGGAAATCTTCGCCCAGCTGCAGGAAGAAAACGCGGACAAGCCCCGCAAGCGCCCCAGCGACATGAAGCGCGGTGAGCCGCGTCGCCGTCGCCGCCCGCGCGCCAGGGCTGAAGACGCCACGGCGACCGACGCGGAAGCAGATGACACCCAGAGCCCGGCACAGGAAACTGACGGCACCGGCGTTGCGGACGCCAGCGTCAATCCTCGGGAGTCACGCGCAGAGGCCAGTGCGCCGGTAACCGCGACAGAGCCCGTTGCGGAAAACACCGCGGACGCCACGCGTCCAGACGCTGTGGCGGAAGAAGCAAAGCCCGTCGTAGCGGATGTTGCTGAAACCGCGGGAGTGGAATCCGATGAGGTCCAGGCGGCCGGGGAGCCCGAGGCAAGCGAAAAGCCCGAGGTCGAGCCAGTCACTGCGGAAGTAGCGGCGGAGCCTGTCGCTGAGCCTGTAGTGGCAGCTCCTGCCCCTGCCCCTGCTCCGGCCGAGGCGAGCAAGCCCGCGGGCATCACGGCCGATGGCCGTGCCGCCAATGACCCCAGGGTAGCACCGAGCCCGGTCAGCGAGGTTGAAATCGCCACTGCCCACCTGACCCTGTTCCGGGAGGAGCAGCACCCGCCGGTCAAGGGTAGCGGAAGCATCCCGCCAAGGGCCAGCAATGACCCGCGCGGCTCGCGTCCTGCGGCTCCCGTGCAGGAGGCAGCCGAGGCCTGATCAGCTGCCGAAAAATACGCACACAAGGGTCGAGAGGCTCTTGTGTGCGTGCATAGGCACTGTATAATCGCGCACTCCCGCGCAAGGCGGGAAATCAATCCGGTGGGCTGGCTGAGTGGTCGAAAGCGGCGGTCTTGAAAACCGTTGAAGGGCAACCTTCCCGGGGTTCGAATCCCTGGCCCACCGCCAAGCAAACAGAAAACGCCCCTCGAGGGCGTTTTTTGTTTGCTGGAGTGGGACCCTGGTCGGGTACGCCACACCCGCCAAAACCGCAAGTGGCAGCGAAACTTTCGCTGCTCCCTCAGACATGCTGGGCGTCCCCCGGCGCTGTGCGGCGGCAACCGCAAACATCGGAGAGGCTGCTAGACTAAGCGAACTGTCTGGACTTTTTGAGCCACAGCCGAGGTGCGACCGATGCCCGACAAACCGCAGATTCTGGACCTGATCGGCAACACCCCCCTGCTCTATCTGCGGGAGGCTTCTGAACTCACCGGTTGCCAGATCTATGGCAAGGCAGAATTCATGAACCCTGGCGGTTCGGTGAAGGATCGTACCGCACTGGGGATAATCCGCGCCGCCGAGGCCGCGGGAGACCTGCTTCCCGGTGGCGTGATCGTAGAGGGTACGGTGGGCAACACCGGCATCGGGTTGACCCTGGTGGCCAACGCCCTGGGCTACCAGTCAGTGATCGTGATGCCGCAGACCGCGAGCCAGGAGAAAATCGATCACCTGGAAATGCTGGGGGCCGACCTGATCCTGGTGCCATCGGCACCCTACGATAGTCCCCAACATTACATCCACATCGCCGAGAGTGTCGCTCAGGGACGGGCCAGTAGCGAACCCAATGGCGCCATCTGGGCGCGCCAGTTCGACAACCCCGCCAACCGGACTGTGCACTACGAAACCACAGGTCGCGAGATCTGGACCCAAACGGGTGGCAGGGTGGACGGCTTTGTCTGTGCCGTGGGCACCGGGGGTACCCTGGCCGGGGTAGCTGCAGCACTGCGCGAATTCAAGCCCGGGGTAAAAATCGGGCTGGCAGACCCGATGGGCTCGGCGCTGCACAGCCACTTCAGTGGTGGTCCGCTGCGTGGCGAGGGCGACTCCATTGTCGAGGGCATCGGCGTGTCATTCATGCCCGGGAACCTGGAAGGTGTGACGCCGGATTTCAGTTGCCAGGTGGACGACGATACCGCCCTGCCGCACATCTACAAGCTGCTCAAGCACGAGGGAATCCCGGTGGGCGGCTCCTCGGGCATCAATATCGCCGGTGCGGTAGCCATGGCGCGGGAACTCGGGCCCGGCCACACAATCGTGACAATCCTGTGCGACGCCGGCAGCCGCTACCACAGCAAACTGTTCAACCCGGACTTCCTGATGCGGCACAAGCTGCCTTTCCCCAGCTGGATGGCCAGCTAGGCCCGTTGGAACTGCAGCAAACAACCCCGAGCCAGCAGCCCGCGCACGGTCCTTCATCGGCTACCGGTAGATCCATCCACGACGGCGCAACAGCTTCTCGGACTCCACTGCCAACGCAACCAGCAGCGGCAGGCTGAAACAGACCAGTAGCTCGGTGAGACCCAGCGGCTCGGTATTGAAGATCCCGTTCAGTACCGGCAGATAAATGACCGCCAGCTGCAACAGCACGGTGATAGCGACCGCCAGCAGCAGCGGCCTGTTGCTGAGCAGGCCCTGTCGCCACAGCGATTCCGACTCGGAGCGGATAGCGAGCACATTGGCGAGCTGGCAGAACACCAGCACGGTAAACACCACGGTCTGCCAGTGCGCCCCCGCATTGCCCAGTGCCCAGGCCTGGGCGCCCAGGGTGATTCCGCCTATCAACAGCCCCACCCCGATCATGTGTTGCCACATGCCCCCGGCAAAAATACTTTCCCCCGGCGGTCGCGGTGGACGCTGCATGATGCCGCGCTCTCCAGGCTCAACACCCAGCGCGAGACCGGGCAGGCCATCCGTGACCAGATTGATCCAGAGAATGTGGATTGGCAGCAGCGGAATCGGCAGGCCGAGAAAGGGAGCCAGCAGCAGGACCCAGATCTCCCCTGAGTTACTGGTCATGGTGTACTTGATGAATTTGCGGATATTATCGAAAATCCGCCTGCCTTCCCGCACCGCGCCGACAATGGTGGCGAAGTTATCGTCCAGCAGGATCATGTCTGCGGCATCCCGAGCGACGTCCGTCCCCTGCTCGCCCATGGCGATACCGATATCCGCCTGCTTCAGGGCCGGCGCGTCATTGACCCCGTCGCCGGTCATGGCACAGAACTCGCCCGCCGCCTGCAGGGCCTCGACTATCCGGATTTTCTGCTGCGGACTGACTCTGGCGTAGACTCGCAGCTCATGTATACCTGCCTGTAGTGCCTCGTCGGACAGCGCTGCCAGATCAACCCCCGTGACCAGCTGGGAATCGCTGTCCGCGATGCCCAGGCGCTGGGCAATGGCCAGCGCGGTTGCCGGGTGATCGCCGGTAATCATCACCGGGGTGATACCCGCCGCCAGGCAGTCCTGCACCGCCTGCGGCACTTCGGCTCGCGGTGGATCAATGAGCGCCACCAGCCCCAGGAAAGTCAGGTTGCTCTCCATGGCCGCCAGCTCGCCTGCCGCTGGTGGCGTATCCAGTTCGCGCGCGGCCAGGGCCAGCACGCGGTAGCCCTCTGCCGCAAGATCGTTGGCCTGGGTCAGCACTGACTCGACCTCGAGAGAGACGCACAGCGGCACCACCTGCTCCGGTGCCCCCTTGCAGAACAGCAGTGCCCCACCTGCCCGGCCGTGCAGTGTGGACATTCGCTTGCGCGTGGAATCGAAGGGCAGCTCCCCTATGCGCGGCCACTGCTGGACCAGTGACTGCTTGTCATAGCCGGCGTCGAGGCCCGCCTGGTACAGGGCAATCTCCGTGGGCTCTCCGCGCAGGGCGCTATCCGCACCGGTTTCCACATCATTGCTGAGTGCCAGGGCCAGCCCAAGGCGTTCGGCGTCTGCGGGAATCGCGGCGGAATGGTTGCCATCGACAACAAAGCCCTCCGCGTGCATTTTATTCTCGGTCAGGGTTCCGGTCTTGTCGGTGCAGATGAAAGTGACCGACCCCAGGGTCTCGACGGCGGGGAGATTGCGTACCAGGGCGCGCTTGCGCCCCATGCTCAGGGCGCCCAGCGCAAGCGCGACACTGATCACCGCCGGCAGGGCCTCGGGGATCGCGGCTACCGCCAGGCTGATCGCGGTAAGCAACATCAGTAGCGCCGGCTCGCCGCGCAGCAGGCCGACGGTGAAAATCAGCGTGCAAATCGCCAGCACCACCAGCGCCAGGCGGCGGCCAAAGCGGGCCAGCCGCTGCTGCAACGGCGTTTTCAGTTGCGGGGTCTTTTCCAGCAGGTCGGCGATACGACCCAGCTCGGTCGCCGCAGCCGTGGCGACCACCAGACCTTCCGCCCTGCCACTGCCTACCTGGCTGCCCTTGAAGGCCATATTGGTCCGCTCGGCTACCGGCAGCTCGGCGCCGGGCAATGGATCGACCTGCTTCAGAACAGCGGTGGATTCGCCGGTCAGCATGGACTCATCCACCTGCAGGTCTGCAGTTTGCAGCAGCCGCAGATCAGCCGGCACCAGGCTGCCCGCCTCCAGCAGGACCAGGTCTCCGGGCACCAGAGCAACAGCGGGCAGTTCCAGGATTTCGCCACCCCGGCGCACGGTCGCGGACGGCGTGGCCAGCGCTTTCAGGGCCAGCATCGCCCGTTGCGCCCGGAATTCCTGTACCGCACCAATCACGGCGTTGAGCAAGACGATGACGAGGATGGCGATGGTATCGATCCAGTCGCCGATCAGGCCGGCAACCAGGGCCGCAGCCAGCAACACCAGGATCATGAAGTCCTGGAACTGCTCCAGCACTATCAGCCACGGGGAGCGGAGGCGGGATTCGGCAAGCTGGTTGAGGCCGTGCCGCGCCAGCCGCTGCGCAGCCTCCCCCGGGTCCAGGCCCGCGCCAGCGTCAACCTGCAGGGTTTGTTCCAGCTCAGCGGCGGAAAGCGTGTGCCATGCCGGTTCGCTCACGCAGCGCCGGTCAACAGTCGGGGCGGCGAGCCGGGGTGACCCGCGATAGCGCGGGCGCGAACATCACACCGATGTTCCCAGACCGAGATTGCGCAGCGCGGTGCGAAAGGCGTTGAACGGGCTGATCAGGGCATCGCCGAGCACGATGGCGCAGCCAAACCAGTGGAAATAATTGAGCTGCTGCCAGCCGGCGCCCGACCCGCTCGCGGGACGCCCCTCCAGCAGGAACCAGGTCAGCATGGCTGTTCCCAGCATCACCGAAACGATGGACCAGAACAGGTCGAGCAGGAAGGAAGCGGTATTGATATCGCCTGACTTGAAGAACTCCACGAACAGGACGAATACCCCGATACCCATGTAGGCGAATCCGAAGTGTATCTGTGTCGTCATGTCCACCTGCAGCTGGTACATGAGCGCCGGGAAAGCTACCACCAGCAGCACCCAGGGGAATTTACCGAGCAAAGAAGTGATACCGCCGCTGTTGCTGACCCTGACCTGTCCTGACACTGTAGTAACCTCGCGAAGCATGTCCCTGAATAATAGGACGACTTGCTGAAAAAAGCAGCCACAAGACCCACATCAAGCCCACTCTATTGCCGCGAAGTCCAGCACCTCCGGAAAAAAGGCGAGAAACGCGGCCTCCAGCTCGGGGTCCCGGTCCGCAATCAGCGCCGCTGCGCCTGCCAGGGGATTCTCCCGGCGCAGGCGCGCCGAGATGCTCTGCAGCGTGGCCTCGACACCTTCCATGGTGGCACAGCGATCGAGCCAGTCGTGGGCGATCAGGCGCGGCAGGTAAGCTGCCACAGGCTCGGGCAACAGCGGCTGATGTTCTGCAAGCGTGCTGTAGGTGTCCTGTAGGAACTCTCGCCGCAGGCTGCCACTGAAGCGCCCCCAGTGCCGAACCAGGTAGTGATCAAAGGCGACATCCAGCACGATGCCGGCATAGCGGCGCTGGGCTGGCGGAAAGCCGTTGCGGAGCTCGGCCAGCAGCGGGTGGTCATCGGTGAACGCATCAATACGTCGGTGCTGTTGCACCCCCTGCTTGACGCTGGCGGGCACTGCCAGTGCCGTCAGGGGGCCCTTCAGGAAGTCGCCGGCAACGTTGCCGACAAGATGAAGGGGGTCGGGGCTCGCGAGAAAGGCATGCGCGAGATGATTCATGGCTGGTCAGAGCAGGGCACGGGCACAGTGTCCAGGAGTCGAATACAGGTCATTATATTACGCCACACTCATAGAGATCGACTGGAGTTTCCTGTTCAACACCTTAGACTGAAGTGCGCAGCAGGGCGGGAAATCTGGTTTTTGCCTCCGTACAGTGCGAACATGCGACCCCTCGACCACTACCCTTGATTCGCACGAGACGCACCCTTGCCGAAGGTTTTTCTCAATCGCCCATGGCTCCATTTTCTGTTGCTGGGCGCGCTGTTGTTCTGGTTCCAGGGGCTGCTGTTCCCAGCGCCCCGGCCCAGCGTCGGACCGCTCAGCGAGGCGCGAGTCGAGGCTTTGCTGGAGCAGTGGCAAGCGGCCACTGGCCGGCGCCCGGAGGGGACCGAG
Organism: uncultured Haliea sp.; assembly: GCA_947258585.1. Lineage (GTDB taxonomy): Bacteria > Pseudomonadota > Gammaproteobacteria > Pseudomonadales > Halieaceae > Haliea. The sequence goes on from CAMYIZ010000061.1 coordinate 68,589, forward strand.
CTGGAGCGACTGCTGCGGGCAGAACTTGAACAGGACATGCTGTTCCAGCACGCACTGGGCCTGGACCTGCATCGGCGGGACCCGGTGGTTTACCAGCGCCTGCTGCTCAACATGCGGTTTCTGGATCTTGCTGGCGAGGGCGAAAGCGACGCCGGATTATTCCAGCGCGCCCTGGAGTTGCGCCTGCACCTGGGCGATGAGGTGGTGCGTCGGCGCCTGGTGCAGGTCATGGAACAGCTGCTGCTGGCGGCGAACCCACCGCAGCCCGTGCCCGAGACGGCGATACGGGAAGCCTTTGCCGAGCGCGCGCAGGAATTGCAGCGCCCGGCCCGCTATACGCTGCTGCAACTCTATTTCGACCGCGACCGGGAGGCGGAACTGGCCGAGGTTGTGGCGCGTATCCAGGCCGGAAACACAAGCCCGGAAGCGGCGCTGCAATTCAGTTCGCCCTTCCTGCTCGGCCATACCTTCCGCGGGCAGACGCCGGACCAGCTGGGCCGGACTTTTGGTGCCGTGTTTGTCAGCAATCTGCTGGCCGCTGACCCGGCGCCGCGGCAGTGGCACGGTCCCCTGCGTTCCGCCTATGGCTGGCACTACGTCTGGATTGAAAGTGTTACCCCGGCGCGGCCCGCCGAGTTGGACGAGGCGCGCCCCCTGCTGCAGCGGGATCTGGAACTGGAAGCGCGCAACAGGGCGCTGGCCGCTGCCGTCGCCGGGCTCGCGGAAGACTACGAGTTGCTGCTATGAGCCGCCGTTCACAGCTGACCAGAGTCGCTATCCTGCTGCTGTGCTGCTGCCTGGGTAGCGCGGCCCAGGCTCACCGTTTTGCTCCCACCCTGTTGCAGATGGTCGAACTGGCTCCGGGGTCCTACAACGTGGTGTGGAAGACCCCGGCCCAGGCTGCCAGCCCGATTCCCCTGGTGCCGACCTGGCCCGAGGCCTGCACCGCGGTCAGCGCCAGCTCGCCCCAGCCTGAGGGCACCGGCCTGGTCACCAGCCTGCAGCTCCGCTGTGCCGGCCTGGGCGACGGGGGGCTGGTGGGCCATACGCTGGCAGTAAACGGCCTCGCGGCCAACCAGGCCACGGTCTTGCTGATGTTGAATCTGCTTGACGGGCGCCAGTACCAACAGGTGCTGAACGCGGAGCAGCCCGGGTTCACGGTGCCGGCGGAACCGGGTGCTGGCCGCGTGATGGCCGACTACACGGTGCTGGGCGTCGATCACATCTGGGCCGGAATAGATCACCTGTTGTTTGTCTTCGGCCTGCTCCTGCTGGTCGGCGGTGGGGCGCGCCTGCTGTGGACGATCACTGCCTTCACCGCCGGCCACAGCGTTACCCTGTCGCTGGTAACCCTGGGTTTTTTCGACTATCCGGTGGCGCTGGTGGAATTCACCATCGCAATCAGCATCTTCTGGCTCGCGGTGGCCCTGACCCGGGGCAATGAGCGCAGTCTGTTCCGGCGTCACCCCTGGTGGCTGGCCGGCGGCTTCGGCCTGCTGCACGGCATGGGGTTCGCAGGTGCCCTGGCAGAGACCGGGCTGCCCGCGGGCAATGTGCCCCTGGCGCTGCTGTTCTTCAACATCGGGATCGAACTGGGCCAGATCAGCTTTATCCTCCTGATCCTGCTGCTGTGGCGGGGGCTGCGGCACATACCGGGCGAATGGCCCTCCAGGCTGCAACCAGTCCCGGTCTATCTGCTCGGCGCTCTGTCGGCGCTCTGGTGCATCGAACGCGGCCTGGAAGTGCTGGCCTGAGACCGGGTATTACGCCACCCAGCGCCTTGCCCGGGTGCCTGCCTGGGCCAGGCTCGAGGCCCAGGCCAATTGTCCCCTGCGCTGGCGAACCCCGGCTCGCTTCAGTTTGAGAATCATCCGCGCCGGCAGCCCGGCCAGGATCAGGGCCACACCCCGGCTGTTCATGTCGGTAATCAGCGATTGCAGCGCCACTATGGCGGTGAAATCCATGGTCGACACGTCGCCCATGTCGATGACCACGACCTTGACCTCTGGGTCCACGAGCCGCAGGGCCGCCAGCGCCCGCTCAGCGGCGGCGAAAAACAGGGGTCCGTTCATATCGTAGACCGCGACGCTGTCGGGTAAATCCTGCAACAGGGGCTCCGCCGCCTTGTGCAGCTGGCGGGTGTGACTCAGGCTCGCCATGCGACCGATCAATAGAGCCGCGGCCAGCCCGATGCCCACGGCCACCGCAATGACCATGTCGAACAGCACGGTTAGCAGGAAGCACACCACCAGTACAGCAACATCGCCAGGCGGTGCGGAGCGCAGCGTATGGAGGAAGTGGCGGGACTCACTCATGTTCCAGGCAACCACCAGCAATAGCGCCGCCAGCGCGCTCATCGGCACCAGCCCGAGCAACCCGGTCAGGAAGGTCAAGGCCGCCAGGACCACCAGCGCGTGGACCAGCGCCGCCACCGGCGAACGGGCACCGCTGCGAATGCTGGTGGCCGTGCGCGCCAATGCAGCGGTGGCAGTAATGCCGCCGAACAGGGGCGCCACCAGATTGCCGATGCCCTGCCCCACCAGCTCCGCATTGGAGTCGTGGCGGGTGCGGGTCAGACCGTCCGCGACTACGGCACAGAGCAGCGATTCGATCGCGCCCAGGATGGCAATGGCCACGGCGGGGCCCAGCAGCGCCCGAAACAGGTTGAAGTCCACTGCCAGCGGCGCGCCGTCCGCGCCCGGCAAGCGCCAGGGCAAGACCAGTTCGGGCAGTACCGGCGGGATGCCGCTGCCGGACAGGCCGCCCACGGACCAGCTGAAGCGGGAGGCTATCGTCTCCACGGAGAACACCGAGGGGCCCAGCAGCTGCTCCAGTCCCCAGCTTGCGCCTGCGGCCAGGGCCAGGGCCACCAGCGGCGCGGGCACGGGCAGTCGCAGTCGCGGCCAGGTGAGCAGTATGGCCAGGGTAAAGGCTCCTATGGCCAGTTCGGCGAGGTGGACACCCGGCAGCGCCGTGACAATACCCGCGACTTTTTCGGGAAAATGGTCTGCGGACTGCGCGATGACCAGGCCCAGAAAGTCGGGAAGCTGCAGCACCGCAATAACCACGGCAATACCGGCGGTAAATCCGAGCACTACGGGGTATGGGATGTACATCACCAGGCGCCCCAGCCCGCTGACCCCAAAGGCGACCAGAATGCCCCCCGCCATCATCGTTGCCAACAGCAGCCCCCCCAGGCCGAACGCCTGTACGATGGGCATGAGGATGACCACGAACGCGGCGGTGGGGCCGGAAATGTTGAAGCGCGAACCCCCCGCCAGCGCGATCAACCCGCCGGCGATAATCGCTGTGTACAGACCGTGCTGGGGTGCCACGCCGATGGCGATCGCCAGCGCCATGGACAGGGGAATGGCGACCGTGCCAATGGTAAGCCCGGCCATGACGTCGGCGCGCAGCCCCGCCAGGCCGTAGCCGCCTCCGAGGCCGGCTCGCAGTCCGGCTCCGAGTGCGGGCAAGCGAATTCTGGACAGGAGGCGTTGCACAGGCAATATCCTTTCAGCGCAGCGCTGATGCCTTGATCAAGCACGCCAGCATACGCCAAAACGGGGCGCTTGTGGGGCGCCTAGCCAGCGAAGGACGGTGCTCGCACCTCGCGCTCATCCTGGGCCACCACTGCAAGATTGCGCTGCAGATAGCGGCCCTCCCCGTCCCGGACTTCAATCACATCCTGATAGCGGATGTACATGTCCAGACAGAACTGGCGGCCCTCACGCTGGTAAAAATGTGAAGCCACGCAGTAGGTCTCGCCCGCATAGCCGTCATCCTGCCACGTACCCGTGACTTGCCCCAGCAGATGGAACGTACTGTCGAACTGGCGCAGGAACTCGAGGTTGGCAATGAATACGGCGCGGGAGTCAGCGCCAAAGCCGGGCCCTTGCTGGGTGAACTCCGGCCACATGATTGCTTCCATGGCGGCGAAGTCACGATCATCCACGGCTCGCGCATAGCGCGCGGCCAGTTCCGCGGCAAGCGCTTGCCGGTTCATTGGCGGGCCTCGTAATGGGCCACCAGCTCGGCGATGGCCGCAGCCACGCGGCCGGTGCCATAGCCCAGCTCCCGCACTCCCTCTGGCTGATAGCTGACCGTGGCGCCGCGGCCGGCAAACATGATCATGTCCGGCAGCAGCGGGTGCTCTTCACTGCGCACGTCCAGATTCTGCGGATTGCCCACGGCGTCACACCAGAGCTCGAAATAGGCCTTCCAGCTCAGGTTCTCGTCACCCACCAGATAGGCGCGACCGGATTCCCCGTGCTCCAGGGCACCGAGCACCGCCTCCGACAGGGACGGCGTGGTGATGTGATTGGTCCCGCCTTCCGGCGCGAACATGGGCACGCCCTCCATAAAGCCCTTGGCGTAGAGGTAGTTGTAGTACAGGTGCTCCACCTCCAGTCCCGGCAGGAGACCCAGCACAAAGGGCGCGTTCAGGCTGCAGACGGCAAAGCTGTCGTCGCTCATGGCGCGGATGGCTTCGTCGGCCAGCGCACGGGAGCGCACATACGGGCTGGTCTCGATCTTCGCCGGCGCCACCTGGGGGTAGAAGGTACCGATATAGGCTGCGCGCTTGATACCCGCCGCCTTGGCTGCGGCAAAGAAGCGCGGAATGCCTTCGCTGTTGTAGCGTGTGTAGAATGCCTCCTCGGTGATGGAACCGTCCTGGGGCAGCTGCCGGATGTCGACACCAGCGGCAAAAACCAACCAGTCGAAACCTGACAGGCGACCATCCGCAACATCATCTTCGACGTAATGCGTCGGGATGAAAGGCAGGCGGGCCAGAGCCGGCACCGAGGGCGCAGAGCGCGCCATCAGGGTGACATCATGCCCCTTGTCCGCCAGATACAACGCCGCATGCCCGCCAATCAGGCCGGTGCCACCTACAACCAGTACTTTCATAGTTTCCTGTCCTCATAAGGTCCTGCGGAATGTACACAGCCGCGGTCGCAACTGCCCAGTCGACATGGAGTCTAAAGCGCCCGCCCGGCGCCTGCGAAGGGCGTGCAGGCAATCCGCAGCGCCTGCGAGGCAAAAAAGCGCGATCGGACTACCAATCCATACAGATCGACGCCGTGACGGAGGCCTGCCGCGCCGCCGTCCCGGGACCGGCACCATCCCGGCGGGCAGCAAATAACCACTTGATTGTTATGGCTATAATCGTCAGCGGCCAGACCGGAAACAGTTGGTTTTTGGAAACTTTGCCTCTAACATTGAGTCCAAGGGTTCAACGCACCTTCGTGTGCACAGCAATGGAGCAGCAAGCAATGCAACAGAAAGGTTTCTACAATCTGGACACAGCCGGCATGGAGTCTGTGGTCAGCACCAACAAGGTGCTGAAGAACACCTACATGCTGCTGGGGATGACCCTGCTGTTCAGCGCGATCACGGCGGGAATATCCATGGCCATCGGCCTGCCCCAGGGCGCCGCCCTGGTACTCATGCTGGTAGGGTTCGGGCTGCTGTTCGTGGTCCACAAGATGGCTGATACCAGCAAGGGCCTGCTGGCCATCTTCGCCTTCACCGGCGTCATGGGCGCCTCCATCGGCCCCATGCTGAACCACTACCTGTCCATGCCCGGCGGCCCGGCCCTGGTGATGCAGGCCCTCGGCGGCACTGCGCTGGTATTTTTCGGGCTCTCCGCCTACGCGCTGACCACCCGCAAGGACTTCTCCTTCATGGGCGGTTTCCTGATGGTGGGCCTGATCGTGGCAGTGGTTGCCATGATTGCGAACATTTTCCTGGCGATCCCGGCCCTGTCCCTGACGATCTCCGCCGCGGTGGTCATGATCATGTCCGGCCTGATCCTGTTTGATACCAGCCGGATTATTCACGGCGGTGAAACCAACTACATCCGCGCCACCGTGGGGCTGTACCTGAATATCTACAACCTGTTCATCCACATGCTGCACCTGCTCACCGCGCTGGGCGGCGATGACTGATACTCTGGTTGCGCAGGCTCCCAACCCCGGCCAGTGCCGGGGTTTTTCGTTGGGCGGCTGACATGCACCTGACCTACGCCCTGCTGGTACTGGCCTCTCCCACAGCGGGCCACGGCAGCCTGACCGCGGCCCGCTTCGCGCGCGCCCTGCTGGCCCGAGGTCACCGCCTGCAACGGGTATTTTTCCTCGACAACGGCACCCTCACCGGTCTCGCCACCGCCGTGACGCCCCAGGATGAACAGTCCCCCCTGCAGCAGTGGGCGCAATTGGCGGAGGAGCACCAGACCGAGCTTGTTCTCTGTATCAGCTCGGCCCTGAAGCGCGGTCTGCTGGACGCTACCGAGGCCACCCGCCACGAGCGCGCCGCCGCTACCGTGCACCCGGCCTTTGAACTGGGCGGCCTGGGGCTGCTGGTGGAGGCCGCCCAGACAGCGGACCGCCTGGTGACCTTCGGATGAAACCGGTGGGCGAGCATACTCGCAGGTCCATTCTGGTCGTCAGCCGCCACGCCCATCCCGGCAGCAGCCTGCCCCGCTCCGCGCTGGATACCGCGCTGGCGGCGGCGGCCTTCGACCAGCCGGTGACACTGCTGTTCCAGGGCGAAGGACTGCTCCAGCTGTTGCCTGCCCAGGACAGCCGCGCAGCGGGTGTGCGGAATTTGCGCAAGGTCATCGATTCGCTGCCGCTGTACGATATCGAGACGGTGTACGTCGACGCCATCGCAGCCGCCGCCTTCGGCATTGCCCGGGACAGCCTGCCCGCCAGTGCCCGGTGGCTGGATACGGCCGGTGTCCGCCAGCTGCTCGCCAGCCACGACCACGTGCTGGGTTTTTGAGTCATGCTCCTGCATACCCTCAGCCGCTCACCCGCCCACGCCGCCCTGCGCGATTGCCTCGCCGTACTGGCGCCCGGCGATGCCCTGCTGCTGCTTGGCGACGGTGTCTATGCCGCGCTGGCCGGAAGTGAAGCCGCCGCCCTGCTCGCTGCCAGCGGCGCCGACCTGTTTGTACTCGACGCCGACGCGGCCCTCGCCGGTGTGCGGGACTGCCTGATGCCCCAGGCCACTCTGGTGGATGACGACGGCTTTGTCGCGCTCAGCGAACGTTACAGCCGCCAGCTGGCCTGGTACTAGCGCCATGCTCGCGGACAGCGCCTTCGACCCCGAGGGCTTCCTGCGGGATCTCCGGGACTGGACTCCGGACGTTGCGGCACAAATCGCGGCGGAGGAGAATATTCAGCTCACCCCCGCACACTGGGAAATCGTCGACTTGCTGCGAGAATACTACCTGCAGTTCGACAGCTCTCCCGCCATGCGGCCACTGGTAAAATGGGTAGCGCAACGGCTGGGGCCCGACAAGGGCAAGAGTATTTACCTGCTGTCCCTGTTCCCCGGCTCGCCAGCCAAGCTCGGCAGTAAAATCGCCGGCCTTCCCAAACCCGACAACTGCCTGTAGCCCCCATGCCCCTGAGTACATTTGATCCCGACCGTTACCGCGAACTGCTCGCTGCCAAGACCGCGCGGGTACAGCAACTGCTGGCGGATTTCGGCGCACCGGACGCCGAGGTCATCCCGTCGCCGGATACGGGTTTTCGCATGCGCGCCGAGTTCCGGCTGTGGCACGATGGTGACGATCTGGACTATGTGATGTTTCGCCGCGGCGAGCCCGGGACGCCGGTACCGGTACGGCACTTTCCGATTGCCTGCGAGCGCATTCAGGCGTTGATGCCGGTACTGCAGGCGCGATTGCGGCAGGATCCAGAATTGCGCCACAAGCTGTTCCAGGCCGAATTCCTCAGCACCCTGGCGGGGGACACCCTGGTCACGCTGGTCTATCACCGACGCCTGGAGAGTGCCTGGCGGGTCAGGGCGGAAGCGCTGGCAGCCGAGCTGGACATTGCCCTGGTCGGGCGCAGCCGCAAGCAGAAAGAGGTCATCGGCCGCGATTTCGTCACCGAACAGCTGCCCATCGAGGGTCGGAACTACCGCTATCGACAGTACGAACAGGCGTTTACCCAGCCCAACGCCGCGGTCAACATCCGGATGATCGAGTGGGCCTGCCACTATGCCAAACCCCTCGCGGGCGACCTGCTGGAACTGTACTGTGGCAATGGCAACTTCACCCTGCCGCTGTCCCGCCACTTTGGACAGGTTATCGCCACCGAACTGGCCAAGACGTCCATCCGCGCGGCGCAGTGGAACCTCGAGGCGAACGGCATTGGCAACGTGCAGCTGATCCGCCTGGCTGCAGAGGAAGTGACCCAGGCGATGAATGGCGAGCGCGAATTCCGGCGCCTGGCCGATTTGCCCCGACCGCTGGCCGATTACCAGCTCAACACCGTGTTTGTGGACCCGCCGCGAGCGGGGCTGGACCCCGCCACGACCGCGATGGTCCAGCGCTTTCCCAACATACTCTACGTGTCCTGCAATCCGGAGACCCTGGCCGCCAATTTGTCGGTGCTGACCCGGACCCACCGCGTTGAAGCGCTGGCGCTGTTCGACCAGTTTCCCTACACCGACCACATGGAGTGCGGGGTGCTGCTCCAGCGCCCCGCCTAGCAGCGAATGCCGAATGCCAGCAGGCCGCGCCCCAGAACCTCGTCCAGACGTTCTGCGTCGCTATCCTTGACTTCCAGGTAGCGCAGCCGGTGTTCCCTGCAGACTTCCTTGTTGCGCAGTTTTGCAGCCAGGCGGCCCGGGGCCGCCTCCTCGTGCCAGCAATCGATATAGACACTTCCCGCAGGTAAAAAGAAATCCGCATGCAGGTCCTCCTCCACCGGCAGTGCGCGCTGGGTGGCGTGGGCGAGCTGTGCCAGGTATAGCCAGTTGCACACCAGTGCCTGCAGCCGGGAGCCGGTACGATGGCCATCGATACCGCCACAACCTTGCCCGTCGGCGGGTGCGCCAGAGCTGCCAGCGGCAAACAGATCCGGCGCCACAGGATCGGGCACCGGCAGCAGGCCTTCGCCGCTGGCGCAATCGGGCTCGCCTGACAGACGTTCCAGTTCCCGGTGAATCACCGGGTGGTCGACTATCTCGTGGGGCCAGTTGACATAGAACGCACCCGTGCTCTCACTCTCAGTCTGCTGCCCGCCCAATTGCCGGCCAAACTCGGTCAGTTCCCAGCCCAGGATGCTGTGCTGCTGCAGCCCCAGTTCCGCCAGGGCCCGATTCAGCTGTCGCGGCTGCAGCCGCGGGTAGTAGCGCCGCATCTGGCTCGCGGTGATGCGCTGCCTGGATTCGATGGCACTGAGCAGGGGGTGCTGCACCAGGGCCTGGGGCCAGACAATGTAACGACCGAAGCGCTTGCTGTCCCGGTAAAGGCCGCCTTCGTACTCACCCTTGGGTGTCAGCAGCCAGGTATCGGTGTGGCGCTCTATCCAGCCGTAATCCTTCAGGGTGACAAAAAGCTGCTGCACGGGAATGTCCAGGGCGCGCGCCAACGCGGTGGTGGACAGGCGCTCCTCTTCATTGTTCATGCGCTGGCGGTCGCCGCGGTGCCGGGGTAACGCGCCTGCAGAGCTGCGTAGACACGGTCGGCGAAGTCGGCTGCGCTGCTGTCCAGCGTCGCCAGGACCTCCACCAGGTGCTCGTTGTCTTCGCGACCCTGCCACAACTTCTGGTAGCTGCCGTCCTGGTAACCGTGATCCTGACGGAAAAAATTGAGCACATTCTTGCCGACATAGGCACTGTAGAGAGCGTCGAAGTCCAGTCCCGAGGCCAGCATCAGCTCCCAGAAGTGGCGCGGAGAAAATCCCTTGCTTTGCAGGGCGTGCAGGGCCAGCGCTTCCGTGGCTTCGCGCACACCCAGCCCCCGCGGCTCGAAGTCGGCGACTTCCGCTGCGATGTTCGCAGCCATGGTGTCGATGCTGTCTCCACTGGCGAACAGCGCCGAGAGACCAAAATGCCATATGTCGATGACTTCCAGCTGCACCTGCTCCAGGTCGGACGCCTGCTTCTTCCACCACTTGTAGCCATAGTGCTCGATCAGTTCGGCGCATTCGATCCAGAGTGCGCGGTACCAGGCAAAGTCCTGGCCTATCCAGTCCTGGTGGACCCGGGTGTTCATCCGGTCCTGCATGCCAAGCATGGTCCTGAGTGCCTGTTCCAATGTGGGCTCCTGCGTGGTGGTGGCTGATGTGCGCAAAGAATACCAGCTTCTTCCCAAACAGCCACAGGCAGACTACCCTTGCCCCCTGTTTAAGCTGGAAGTTTTGCCCATGTTCAGGTTTGGCCGGATCGTCGGTGTGCTGCTGCTTGCCTGTCTCTTCCCGCCACTGGCTGGCGCTGACACCGCCCGGGTTGAGTCCTTGCAGGAGGAGCTGAAGCTGGCCGTTGCAGCCAGCCAGGCGGATACCGAGAAGCAGGAGCTGCAGGAGCTGTACCAGGCAGCGATAGACTTCCTGCGCAAGCGCGACGCTTTGGTGGAAAATCAGACCAGCCTGAACAGCCGGATTGAACAGGCTCCAGAGAGGGTGCGCCAGTACCGGCAGCAACTGGAACGCCTCGAATCACCCTCCGCAGAGAGCATACGGAAAAAATTCCAGCGGGCGGACGTGGCCGCGCTGGAGGAGAGGCTGCGGGGGCAGGTCAGCACGATGCTTGACCTGCAGGGCGAACTGGCGGCGGTCAACGCCGAGTTGGTCGCCGCCCAGACCCGCCCGGAAACGGTTCAGGCGCAGATCGCGGCCAACCAGAGCCGGGAGCAGGAACTCAACGAACAGCTGCGGCAACTGGAGCGACAGCCGGAAAGCCGGCTTCGCAATGCCCGCATCAGTCTGCTCCAGGCGGAGCAGCAACACCTGCTTGAGACCAGCAACCTCATGCGGCGGAAACTGCTCAGCAACGCGGTATTACAGGAGCTCGCCGAGGCGCAGCGGGCCCTGCTGCGACGCCAGATCAGCGCTCTGGAAACAGAAACCGATACCCTGCAGGATCTGTTGGAGGAAGCCCGCCGCAAGGATTCGCTGCTGGCAGTTTCCGAAGCCACCGACTCGCTCCACCTCACCAGTGACCACCAACTGCTGCGCAAGCAGGTACAGCTCAACCAACAGCTGAGCGAGGAGCTGCTGGCAGCCTCGGGCAACGTCGGTGAATTGACCCGCAGCAGTATCACCGCGGCCCAGCAGATCGAGAGCTTGCTGCAGATAGAGCAGGCGCTGGAGCAGCAGATTGAAGTCCTGCGCGGCAGCGTCCTGCTGTCGCGCATTCTGCACCAGCAGAAGCGAGCGTTGCCGCGGGTTCAGGGCACCCTGACCAGTGCGGACCGCATCGCGGATCTCAGGCTGCGACAATTTGAACTGAACGCCCTGAAGAGCGAACTGGAAGATCCCGAGCAAATGGTGACCCGGCTGCTCGCGGCGCTGCCGGAGCAACAGCGGGAAGCCCTGCGGCCAGACCTGCAACAAGTGCTGGCCAACCGGGCGAGCCTGGTCACCCAGCTGGAGCCCATTACCAATGCCCGGCTGAGCCAGGCCATCGCCCTGCAGTTGAATCAGCAGCGCCTGCGATCCCTGAGCAACAACCTGCACAGCAGAATCGATGATCAGCTGATCTGGGTCGCCAGCACCCGCCCGGTAGACGCCGTTTGGCTGCAGGCCCTGCCGCTGAACCTGAGGACCCAATGGCAGGATCTGGACTTGACCGGAGCGTCCGGCAGTGTGCTCACAAGCCTGCGCAGCAACTGGCCCTGGCTGCTACCGACACTGGTGCTGCTCGCCGTTTATGCGCTGCTGCGGCAAAAGCTTCGATTGCGGCTGTCGACACTGCATGACGATGTCAGGCATTTTCGCCGCGACACCACGTTACACACGCCACTGGCACTGCTGCTGACCGGCATACAGGTCATCCCCGTACCGCTGGTGCTGGTGACCGCGGGTCTGGTCTGCCGGCAGCTGGAGCCGCTCATGCCGGTTACCGGCACGGCGCTTATGCAGCTCGCCCTGGCCTGGCTGGTACTGCACCTGCTGTATCGGGTGCTGGACCCGGCGGGGCTGGCTGGACGCCACTTCCGCTGGCAAAACACCCTGGTGCAGCAACTCCACACCCTGGTGCGCAACATAGCCTGGATCCTGTTACCGCTGGTCCTGGTCACCACCATCAACGTCGAATTGCCCGAGTATCAGCAACAGGACGCGTTGGGGCGAGTCGCCATCATCGTTGGCATGACCCTGCTCGGCGTGCTGCTCGGACGCAGCATGTGGAGGACACAACCGCTGTACAGCTCGAAAACCGCCCACTTCGGCGTCACACTGGTACTGGCTGCCACGCCCCTGTTCCTGGCGGGCATGACTATCTGGGGTTACCAGTATACGGCGGTCAACCTCGCCCACAGGTACTGGTACACCCTGTATCTGATCGTCGTGTGGATGCTCCTGGAGGGTACCATCGTCCGCAACCTCAGTGTCGCCGGGCGTCGCCTCGCCTACCAGCGTGCCCTGGCGCGGCGCGACGCAGTCCTGAAGCGCGATAGCCCCGAGAGTGAGGTCTCCGTAGAGATACCGGAGCTCGCGATTGACCAGGTCAACGAGCAATCCCTGCGCCTGGCGAAACTCGGGATGCTGGCGCTGTTTTCTGTGCTTATCTACCTGATCTGGTCTGATCTGGTGAGCGCCACGGCCTACCTGGATTCCGTTACGCTCTGGCAGTACAACGCCGGCACCAGCGATGCCCCCGAACTTGCTCCGATGAGTGTCGCTGACGTCCTGGGCGCGCTGATCATCATCATCTTTACCGTCACCCTCGCCCGCAACCTGCCGGGGCTGCTCGAAGTGCTGGTCCTGTCGCGGATGAACCTGCGCCAGGGCAGCAGCTATGCCGTAACCACCCTGCTCAGCTATGTCATTGTCAGCGTGGGATTCGTCAGCGGGCTGGCCGCCCTCGGTGTCAGCTGGAACAAGTTGCAGTGGCTGGTCGCTGCGCTCAGCGTGGGCCTGGGTTTCGGCTTGCAGGAGATTTTCGCCAACGCGGTCTCAGGGATAATTATCCTGTTCGAGCGTCCGGTGCGCATAGGCGATGTCGTCACCATAGGCGACCTGTCGGGCACCGTCAGCCGGATTCGAATCCGCGCCACCACGATTACCGACTTTGACCGCAAGGAAATCATCGTTCCCAACAAGAATTTTGTCACCGGGCAGCTGATCAACTGGTCGCTGCACGACACCATCACCCGGGTTACGGTCCGGGTGGGCGTTGCCTACGGCTCCGATCTGGAGCTCACACGGAAGCTGCTGCTGCAAATCGGCAGCGCCAACCCACACAGTCTCAAGGAACCGCCCCCGCAGGTGCTGTTCCTCAATTTTGGCGACAGCACTCTCGATCACGAGCTGCGCGTGCACGTCAAGGACGTGGGCGATCGCCTGCCTGCCATTGACGAGCTGAACCGGGAGGTTGACCGCCTGTTCCGCGAGCACAATATCGAGATCGCCTTCCCTCAGGTGGATCTCAACCTGCGCAAGAGTGCGGGACTCGACCAGCTGACAGCGCGCCCTGCGCCGGACTCAGGAGGATAATATGTTGCGGTTGCTTGCCCTGCTTTTCCTGCCGCTTTGGGTACAGGCCCAGACTTCGCCCGTACCGGAGCCCCTGCAGGCATGGCAGGACTGGGTATTGCGGGACATCCCCGAACACCGCTGCCCCCTGCTGCACGCTGCCCGCATGCCGCGACCGGAAGCCTGGGCCTGCGCCTGGCCGTGGCGCCTGGATATCACCGTGGACGGCAACGGGGCGACCTTCCGCGGTGGCGTAACGCTGTACACCGATGACTGGCTGCCGCTGCCCGGGAATGTCGAGACCTGGCCGCGCGCAGTGCTGGTAGACGGGCAGCCCTGGCCAGTGGTGAGCCGCGACAATCTGCCCGCCCTGCGCTTGCCATCGGGCACCCACCGGATAGAGGGGCGCCTCGACTGGCTGCAGCGGCCCAACTACCTGCCCCTGCCCGGGCTCTACGGCTGGGTTGCACTGTCGGTGGACGGAGAGAACCGGGTGGCCCCCGAGCGTGGCAAACAGGGTCTCTGGCTGGGGCTGCCGAGGACTACCGATGCCCGCTCTGTGCCGGCCGATGCGCTCGAGATTGAGGTGTTTCGCAGGGTTGAGGACGGTGTCCCGATGCTGCTGGAAACCCGGCTGCGGCTCACCGTGTCCGGCGCGCTGCGGGAACTGGCGCTGGGAACAGTGTTACCACCGGGTTTCGAGCCCCTGAGCCTGGTCTCTTCCCTGGAAGCCGGCCTGCACCCGGAGCAGGGCCTGTTTTTGCTGCTGCGGCCGGGAGAGCACAGCGTGACGATACTTGCCCGGGCCCGCTCTCCCCTCCCAGTCCTCGTCGCGACCGCCGGGGAACCGCCCTGGCCCACCAGCGAACTCTGGAGCTTCGCCGCCGATCCTGCCCTGCGCACCCTGGAACTCGGCGGAGCGCCCGCTGTGGATCCGCTGCAGGAGAACATTCCCGAACCCTGGCAGCAGCTGCCTGCCTGGCGCCTCAGTGCCGGTGAAGCGCTTGCCGCCGAGCTGCGCAGCCGTGGACTCGGCAGTGCCGGTCGTCCGCGATTGAGCCTGCAGCGCCAGGCCTGGCTGGACTTCCACCAGCCCGTACTGCAGGTCACTGACAGTATTACTGGCAGCACGGGTGGCTTGCAGCGCCTGCAGCAGGGCGCGCCCTGGTCGCTACTGCGGGCAGAACTCGACGGGGTGCCACAGCCCATTAGCGCAGGCATGGATGGCAGCACCGGCGTTGAACTGCGGACCATGCAGCTTGCGCTGCGAGCCAGTGGCAGGGTACCCACCGCCGGGGAGATTCGGGTAAGCGGCTGGGATCAGACATTTACCAGTGTGGACACGACCTTGCACCTGCCTCCTGGCCAGATCCTGGTCGCCGCGCCGGGGGCGGACCGCGCGCCCGACACCTGGCTCGCCGCCTGGAACCTTCTCGACCTGTTTCTGGTGCTGCTGACCGGGATGCTGCTGGGACGCCTGCTGGGGCGTCCATGGGGCCTGCTGGGGCTGGTGCTGCTGACGCTGGCCTACCCGGAGTACCCGCCCCTGCTGTATCTATTGGGTGGTGCCGCGGCGGTACAGTTGCTGCGCCAGGCCATCGGGGACAGCAGTTTATTCGCGCGCGGCGTCGGGGTCGTTTATCGGGCCCTGGTGATCGGGCTGGTCCTGGTGGCCCTGCCATTCATCGCCAGCCAATTGCGGCTGGCGATATATCCCCAGCTGGAGCTGTACCAGATCGACCAGGCCCAACCACCGCATCACAACATCGCGCAGAAAGGCCGGGATCTGGCCCGGGCGACCGCCAAACTGGAGTCTGCCGGTGAAATGCTCGCGACCCGTGAAATGGCGGCGCCGGTACCCGCCGCTGACTCGGTTGTCGCCGGCAAGCCCCGACCTGCGGCGGACATCAGCCCCCAGGCCCTGGCCGGCCCCGGCCAGCCGGACTGGAGCTGGCGCCGTGCCGAACTCAGCTGGAGCGGCCCGGTGGTCGCCGAGCAAACCATGCGGCTCATCATCCTGCCGCGCTGGCTTACCGGCCTCCTGCGGGTGCTGAGCGTGCTGGCACTGGCCGCCCTGTGCTGGCGCTGGTTCCGCGCGCAGCCACCCTATCTGCAGACAACAGGCGGAGGCGGGGCTGCGGGATCCCTGGCACTTGTGTTGCTGTCGACCCTGCTGTCGCTGCCTCCCCAGGCCACTGCGGCGGAGAGCGCCCTGCCTTCGCCAGTCCAGTTGCAGGCACTACGCGAATGGCTACTGCGCCCACCCGCCTGCGCACCCGACTGCCTGGAACTGCCCGCACTTGCACTCAGCATCGAAGATTCCACGCTGCACCTGCGCCTGGACGCGCATGTCGAGTCCGGTGCGGGCCTTGCGCTACCCCGGGTGCAACCGGACTGGCAAGTGCTGGAGCTGAAGGTCGATGGCGCGGATGTCCGCAGCCTGCGCCAGAGCGACAACCAGCGCTGGCTCTGGCTGGAGCGCGGCATACACCGGGTCGAACTCCGTGCGGCGCTGCCCGGGGAAGACAGAGTCGCCTTGCAGTTTGCCAGCAGGCCGCGATCCGTTATCGTCAATACCGGCCCCGGCTGGAGTGCCGCCGGGGTCAGCGACGGCCGCCTCGCTGGCGACACCCTGGAATTGCGCCGGGAAACACCCGTGGCGGGCAACGCCCCGGAGGTCCCGGTATTGAGCCGCCGCGGTCTCGATGCCAGTCCGTTTTACCGCGTGGAACGCACCCTGCAGCTGGGCAGTGAGTGGCGTTTGCACACCCGGGTGCAGCGTCTCGCCCCGGCCAGCGGCAATCTTGTCCTCAGCGTTCCGCTATGGCCCGGCGAAAACCCGCTTGACGAATCCCTCGCCGTGCGCGATGGCGCAGTAGAGCTGACCCTGCCCGCAGGCGCTGGACAGCGGCAATGGCTGTCGGGCATCGCGCCGGTGACCCGTCTGGAAGTCACCGCCGGCGACCTGGATGAGCGCAGTGAGGTCTGGCGGATCAGCAGTTCGGGCCTGTGGCGGGTGACCGCTGATGGCTCCCCCCTGGTGGCCATCAGCGATCCCGGTGGCAGCCAGCACTACCGGCCCTTTCCCGGGGAAACCCTGGTGCTCCAAATTGAACCGATTGCCCCCCTGGAAGGGCCATGGCTGGCAGCAGATCGGGTGGAGCTGGATATCCGTCTCGGTGCCCGAAGTGCAGAGTACATCCTGAACACGAGCCTGCGCGCCACCCGCGCAGGCACCCACACGGTGCAGCTGCCTGCTGGCGCGGAGTTGCTCGAGGCCAGTATCGAGGGCCGCGCCCAAAACCTGCAGGCAGAGGACGGCGCCCTGCGCCTGGCGCTCGCGCCCGGCCAGCAACAGCTGACCGTGCGCTGGCAGCAGCCGACGGGAGCTGGCCTGCTGTGGCACAGCGCAAGCGCGGATATGGGCGTTGCGGCGGCCAATGTCAGCATCAACACCAGTCTCTCCGACCGCCGCTGGGTGCTGTGGACCGGAGGTCCGCTGCTCGGCCCGGCGGTGCTGTACTGGGCGGCCCTGGCAGTGATGTTGCTGGTCGCGTTCGCACTCTCGCGCAGCGGCCGCACGCCGCTGGGCTTGCACCACTGGCTGCTGCTGGGTCTGGGATTCTCCACCGTTTCCTGGCCTGCGCTGTTATTGGTTGTGGGCTGGCTGCTGGCGGTGGACTGGCGCGAGCGCGACGACGCCGGATTGACGGGCAGGCAGCGCAATGCGGCCCAGCTGGGGCTCGGCCTGTTGACTGTGCTGGCACTCGTGGTACTGGTCAGCGTGATTCCCGCCGGCCTGCTCGGGCAACCCGACATGCAGGTCGCAGGCAACGGCTCCAGCAGTACTGTCCTGCGCTGGTTTGTTGACCGCAGTGCGCCCGACCTGCCCGAGGCCAGCATTGTAAGCGCGCCACTCTGGGTGTACCGGGTGGCCATCCTGCTGTGGGCGATCTGGCTGGCCTCAGCCCTGCTTGGTTGGCTGCGCTGGACCTGGCAGGCAATGGGCAGCGGCGGTTACTGGTGGCGCAAGCCGCTGGTGGCCGAGTCATAGACCGTGGCGGGGACGAACTGGAATGCAGAAGATCCGCTACCGACGCACGAGGTCGGGAGCTATATTCAGGGACACCGGTCGATACCAACGTAGCGGTGTGCATGTTGCGCCTGGATGCAGGTGTTCGGGACCTCCACCGTAGGCCCGGACTATCCTGTAGCGAACAGTGACGCTCCATGGACTATAGTGTAAAGGCAATTGGTTGCCGGCCCCGAGGCGCTGGCCACATCTGTCAGTTGGAGGGAATCCATGCTTTCAAGACGCAACTTTCTTGTCGGTTCCAGCATATTGGCGGCATCAGGCACAGCGCTTTGCTCGCCACCCGCTGCTGTCGACCCGTACCCTGCTGTCGCGGCGGCTCAGCCAGCCGGCGTAACGGACGCCAATGCGCAGTCCTTTCTGCGCTCGCGCCGCGAGTGGCTGAAGAACCATGACCCGAAAGTTTTCCTGGGCTACCCGGCCAATATGAACAAACCGCCGGCTGGCTTTTTCAAGTGGCGTGAGCAATTGGCTTCGGTGGACGTGGGTCAGCGCAACATGAACAATGTTGGCGATCCCTTTTATCATCCTGGCGGGTATGACACCCAGTTTCTCGAAGCCGATGTCATTACCCGCTTCGGCGCCCGCTACGGCTTTCCCGCCGACGATATCTGGGGCTTTATCTCCAACAGCGGCACCGACAGCAATGCGCACGGGGCGCTGGTCGGGCGCACCTTGCTCAAGGCCAGAACCGGTGTCACTCCGCGCGTGTACTACACCAAAGAAGCGCACTACTCGATCCAGATCATTCGCGACCTGCTGGCCATGCAGGAAGTGCTGGTTGCCACTGACGAAACCGGGGCCATGGACATGGCCGATTTGCGCGCCCAACTGCAAGCCAACCGCGACGCACCCGCCCTCATCCTCGCCACCATCGGTACGACCCTCAAGGGTGCGGTAGACGATATCGACGGGATCAACGCGGCCCTGGAAGGATACGAATCCTATATCCATCTCGATGCAGCGCTGTTTGGTGGCTACCTGCACGCCACCGACTACGCCGCCGATCTCCACAAACTGGGCAAGTCCGGCAAGCGTTACGATTCCATTGCGGTGTCCTGCCACAAGTTCTTCGGTTACACCGGCGCGGCTGGGATCTTTGTCGCCGGCAAGAAGGACTTCGAGGAATTTCGGCAACTGTTCGCATCGGTCCATGACCCGGCCTACATATCCCACGTGCCCGGCACCATCACCTGCTCGCGGGATGCGGTAAAACCGGCAGAATTTCATTACTTCTGCACCGCGGAGTCCCTGCAGCAGCAGGAACGCGACGCCAGGCTGGTGCTGGACAACGCCCGCTACCTGCTAAACGAGATGCAGAGCCACTTTCCCGAGTTCAATCCAGTGCTGGCCGACAGGCGATCGAATACCGTGTACTTCGACAATCTGGTCTCGCGAGAGCTGAAGAAGAAGTGGACCCTGGCGACCGTTAAAGCATCAGAGTCGCACGGAAAGTCTCTGGCCCATGTGGTGGTTATGCCCCATGCGGAAAAACCCCTGCTGGACAGGTTCCTCAGTGACCTCGACGAGGACCGCAAGCGCGCCTAGTGCCCGGGGCTGGTATCGAACCAGGTGACTGTGGTGCCCGGGACCTCTACCACCCGCCCGTATTACCCCGTAGCAAACAGTGTCAAAAAGGCTGTAAATATAGCTATTTTCGCAATTAGGTTGTTTAACCCCGTATCCTGTTGTAGCATGAAATAACAACGCCTATATAGGGTAGGTGGCAGGGATCTCTAGTTCGGTTCCCAAAAAAAATGGTACCCACATGGGGGTATTTACAATGCCGAAACTCGCAAAGGAACTCTCCGACTCCCACGTTCGGCGCCTGAAGTGGGGAGCGGTCCAGTCTGGCCCCAACAAGGGCAAGCCCTGCCCGAAGCTGCACGCGGTTGGTGGTGTTGGCGGCCTCTACCTGCAATGTTCCCCGCCTGCCTCGGGCAATGACACCTATGCGCGCTCCTGGCTTCTCAAGACCCCTGTCGGCAATGATCGGCCAGAGCTAGGGCTGGGCCCCTATCCAGAGGTGACGCTGGCCATGGCCCGCCAGAAAGCCCGGGAGCTGAAGGACCAGATACGCCAGGGCATAGACCCTCGTGTGACCAAGAAGAACTCCAGATCGATGTTGCTGGCCGAGCAGGCCAAGTCCGTCACCTTCCGCACCGTCTCCGGTATGTACATCAAGAAGAAGGCCCGCGAGCTAAAAACGGCCAAGCAAGTGCAGAAGCTGACCGCGCACCTCGAAACCTACGCATACCCCTACCTGGGCAAGCTGCTGATCGGCGACATTGAGCGCGCCCACGTCGTGAAGATGCTGCAACCCATATGGGAGACGAAAACCGAGACCGCCAGTCGGGTCAGGGCGTCAGTGGAGCGCATCCTCGACATGGCCGGCGCCGAGGGGCTGAGGGCCGGCGACAATCCCGCGCGCTGGAAAGGCAACCTTGAGCTGTCCCTACCATTGCCGGGCAAAATATCCAAGGTCCAGCACTTTGCGGCCATGCCGGCCGATGAGCTTCCCGCGTTCATGCGGGAGCTTGCCACCAGGACCACCATCGGCGCATTGGCCCTGCGGTTCGGCATCCTGACCGCTGCCCGGTCTGGCGAGATACGCGGCGCGACATGGGACGAGATCGACATGGACGCCAAAGTCTGGACGATTCCCACCGACCGGATGAAAAACGGCCGGGCGCACAAGGTCCCGCTATGTGGCGATGCACTGACCCTGCTGACCGCCCTGCCCCGCCACGCCGGCAGTGACTTGGTGTTCGTCAGTCCCCGCGGCCTTATGTTGTCAGACGCGACAATGACCAAGGTGTTAAAAGCCATGGGGCATAAGGTCACGCAGCACGGCTTCCGAGCCACCTTCAGGACATGGGCACAAGAACACACCACCTACCCGGAAGAAGTCTGTGAGCTGGCGCTGGCACACGTCAATTCCGATGCCACGAGGGCCGCATATGCTCGCTCTGAGCTGATCGACAAGCGCCGTTTGCTGATGAAGGATTGGGAACGGTTCTGTCGTGAGGGACTGCTGACCAAGGACAAGGTCGGAAGTGCCGGCGGTAAAAGCTAAAGAATGACTCACTGACGCAAAAATTCACATACCCGCAATTACAGTGGGCCGTCCACCCTTTATCGTAATTACCGACGGGGCCGGTCCCTCGAACGCTACTTAGAGTTCATTAGGTCCGAGGGCACTCATTTGCCCTTCCCCGTCCATGGCCATCACCAAATCAGCCTGGAGGATCCCCGCCGGAGCGAGATCCAGAATAGGATATGTCTGTTCTGGACCAAGCCCGAGAACCTGCATCCTTCAAATAACGCTGCCCAGGTAACCCGGGCGGTTAACTCAGCTCCCGGAATTGCCTGAAAGCTTCAAGCAGGCTCGATCCGGTCGGAGTGACCCCGTCCCGCCGCACTCCGACGAGGTCGGGCCTGCTCTGGGAAGCCGGCAAGGCAGATTGATATGTTGCGAAATCGTATCTCCGGCACCACTATACCAATAAAATCAATTGGCTCTCCCCACTTAAGGGGGGATACACCGATATTCACTAAACCCTGTTGATAATGCCATCCCACCCACAGTGGGTTAAGACCCTCAGTCGATAATTCTCAAAATTCCTGAATCCGTAAGCCCTTCGGGTCATCATCTCCATCTTGTTATGAAAGCCTTCGGTGGGCCCATTGCTCTTGCTGAACCGCCACATGGTGACGATCGGCTCGAGCCAGGATGTCAGGGTTCTGGCCAGTCGCCGGAGCGGGCTGTGGTGTAGCTGTTCGATCAGCTCCAATAGCTCAGGCAGCTTCTGCTGGGCTCTTTTTTTCTTCAGGTTCTTGAGCAACAGCAGGCGATTGAGGCGCTGCCTGGCCTCGTAGAGCGCGACCAGCGCCGGGTAGTCGGCCAGGTAACGTTGCAGGTTCTCCTGCTGCTCAGGTTTGAGCCGCCACTCGTGGCGCCGCATCAAGCTCAGTAGCCCCCGGTTCTTGCGGCCCTCAGGGTGTACGTCCTGCCATGCCTTGAGAAAATGCTGGTTCACCAGGCGAATGACGTGGAAACGGTCGGCGACGATCGTCGCCCTGGGGAAATACTGTCGAGCAATATGGCGGTAGGTCTCGGACAGGTCCATGACGATGAGTCGGACGTTGTCTTTACCGGGCAGGCGCCGCAAATAGCCCTCCAGGCTGGCCGCAGAGCGCCCGAGCCGGACATCAAACACCTTGTTGCGCTTGAGGTCCACCAGCGTGGTGGCAAATCCCCGCTTGCGGGTGAAGAAGTGTTCATCGATCCCCAGCACCTTGGGACAGGGTCGGTTCGACATCTCCGAGACCCGTCGCTGGCAGTGGCCCTGGTACCAGCGTTCGGTGGTCGCCGCGCTGACTTGGTGTGTACGCTGCAGCTTGGCTTGGGTCACACCCCCGTCATGGATCTCAAAGACCTCGAGCCGGAACGCCTCCGAGGCCCTGAAGCGAGGCCGTACGCCTTTGAATCGGTGACGGAAGTAGCGACCACAGCGGGGGCAGTGGTACTTCGGTGCTTTTAGATACAGGGTTATCAGCTGATTGCCCTGGCGTGTGTGTTTTAGGGTCCGCTGGTACGTAGCCTTGATCCGAATGCGCGGATACTGGCAGCGAATGCAGCAAGGTCTCGTCTTGGGCCTGGCGTACACGCTGATTGCGTCGTTACGATCAACCCGTTCGACCTCCAGCTCTGGAAGGCCTAAAATCAATCCTGCGTGGGACATCGGTGTTATCTCCATTAAACAGACTTCGCAAAATCAGTTTAATGAACACCGGTGTCCCCCTTTAATGATGAAGAGCCAATCAATTATTTAGACGTTATTTGTGATTTATCCCTATATAGATCCCCACTAAGCGAAAGTGGTACATCAACGCTCCCAGTAACCGCGTTGCCGCCCTCACCCCAAACTCCACCGACGGAATCAATAGCGCGGATCGGCTCGTCAGCTGAACTACCCGCGGCCGCCGACAGGCACACTACACCCCCTTACCCGCTCTCAAGCCATACCACCTCCCCGACTGGCTCCAGCAATGCCGCATTCTTGTTCCGGGAATTGCCAATACTCGACGCCAGCGGGTGTAGGGCCAACGGGAATTTCAGTTCCGCTCGAAATAGCGGATCAGCGGGAAGTATCTCCTCGGCGTTGTGCAGCCAACGGACGCACTCCTCCTGCGACAGCATCACTGGCATGCGCGAATGCCAGGGCTGGAACTCTGGGGCAGCTTTTGTGGTGACCAGGGTGCAGGACAGCAAGGGCCCCGGCTGGCCTCGCCAGACATCCCACAGTGCCGCAACGGCCAGGGTGCTGTCTTTGTTGGTGATCAACCACGGCTGCTTCTGGCCTTGATCTGTACGCCACTCAATAAAGCTACTCATGGGGACGATGCCGCGCTGACTCTTGAAAGGACCGCGGAATGCCGGGCTCTGGGTCAGCGACTCGGCGCGGACATTGAACATGCTGTATTTCGTGCTGACCTCTTTGGCCCATGAGGGGGTGAGCCACCAGCGGGCTAATTCCCCCCGCCCATCGTGAACCAGCAGCACATCTTCGGTGGGCGCGACGTTGTAGCGTGGCGACGGTAAGTGTACATCGATGCCCAGAGTATCCAGCAGGTTCTGGAGACCGGGCATCTCGGTGATATTGAAACGGCCACACATCAAGCCTGTCTCCGGAGGGATTCTGTGCTTGAGTGTAGTCAATCTGATCCAGAGACGGTGATTTTCCTGCGACTCATGGAGCGTACCTGGATTCCGATCACCACACGGCATGCTTTGGACCCATTCGTCGTGGGTGTTATAGTCCAGCCAACAACGAAAAGCCCCGATGAATGGACGAGCAGGCTGTCTCAGGCATGGATAAGAAGCAATTCAGCGAGAGGGACATCTGCACCAAATTCA
>CAMYIZ010000062.1 GCA_947258585.1 uncultured Haliea sp.
CTCAAACTGATCAAGGTGAGAGCCAAGGGATTTAGAAGCAACGTTCGTTTCCAGAATACGATCTGGTTCTATTTAGGGGGACTCAATCTGAAACATTGACCCACCGGGAAAAGGGAGGACCCATATATTTACAGCATAGAGGCGTCCCGTGACTATCCTGCAGCCCTCACGCGCCCGCCGCGGTCGCGGCGCAACGTTCGACCCCCACAACCGCTTTGCCCCCCTGGCCAGTGAGGCTGTCGACGACGGCTGGTGGCGGGAGGAAGCGGAGCAGCGTATCCCCACGGAAGTCCGGAATGAGCCGGCGAAATCTGCGCTCAGCTGGAACAAGTCACCGGATCTGGGTTTCGATCGCTCCATCAACCCCTATCGGGGCTGTGAACATGGCTGTATCTACTGTTATGCAAGGCCCAGCCACGCCTGGTGGGACCTCTCTCCCGGTCTGGATTTCGAAACCCGCCTGATTGCCCGCACCGGCATGGTCGAACGCTTGCAGGCGGAATTGTGCGGGCCCAATTACCAGTGCCGCCCCATCAACCTGTCCGGCAACACGGATTGCTACCAGCCCCTGGAGGCCTCTCGTGGCACCACCCGCGCGCTGCTGGAACTGCTGCATGACTGCCGCCACCCCGTCACCATCGTCACCAAAAGCGCGCTGATCCTCAGGGATAGTGCACTGCTGGCGGACATGGCCCGGCAGCGGCTGCTGCACGTGTTTATCAGCGTCACCACCCTGGACAACGATCTCAAGTGCAGCCTGGAGCCGCGCACCGCCTCGCCCGCGGCGCGCTTGCGGGTTATCAGGGAGTTAAGCGCCGCGGGTATCCCGGTGGGGGTGCTGGCGTCGCCGATGATTCCCGGACTCAACGACAGTGAGTTGGAGTCTATCCTGCAGGCCTGCCGGGATGCGGGTGCGGTGATGGCCAACTGGATGCTGCTGCGGCTGCCACTGGAAGTCGCGCCACTGTTCGAGGATTGGCTGCAGACGCACTATCCGCAACGGGCGGCGAAGGTCATGAGCCTGATTCGCCAGTGCCGTGGCGGCGCGGACTACGATGCCCGTTTCGGTCACCGGATGCGCGGCGAGGGTGTTTTTGCACAGCTTCTGGGGCAGCGTTTCCAGCGGGCGAGCAAGCGCCTGGGTTTGAACACCCGGCGCTACGACGAGCTTGATTGCAGCCGGTTCCGGCCGCCGCGAGCCCAGGGCGACCTGTTCGCGAGTGAGTGAGCAACTCGCTGGTGCAGGCCGTGGCGGCAGCAAGCACGGCTGTCATTCCTGCATTTCCCCCGGTGATGTCACGGCTGGCTGGGCACTGGCGTCCGCTCTCCGTATACTGGTGCGAAGCGGCCTTGCGACAGGTACCGGGATAACAGCGGAGAGCACCTTATGGAAGTCAGTGGATTGATTGCCTACCTGATCATCGGCGCGCTGGCCGGCTGGCTGGCGGGCAAGCTCATGAAAGGGCGGGGATTCGGCCTGGTCGGCAACATTGCGGTCGGCATAGTTGGCTCGGTAATAGGGGGTTTTGTCTTCAGTTTGCTCGGGCTGTCAGCGGGCGGCTTTGTCGGTTCGGTTGTCGTCGCCACCCTGGGTGCCGCGCTGTTGCTGTACGTGGTCAATATCCTCAAGCTCTAGCGGCGGTCACTGCGGCCGGTCCCGGTCATGGCGCCGTCCTGGCTTGACGTCTTCTGGCGGTTCCTGCTGCTGGGCTGTGTGAGCTTTGGCGGCCCCGCCGCCCATATCGGTTATTT
Organism: uncultured Haliea sp.; assembly: GCA_947258585.1. Lineage (GTDB taxonomy): Bacteria > Pseudomonadota > Gammaproteobacteria > Pseudomonadales > Halieaceae > Haliea. Next base: position 1,753 of record CAMYIZ010000062.1, read on the forward strand.
CCAGCAGGCCTTTGTCCAGCGTCTGGGCTGGCTGGATGAGGCGGCCTATGCGCGCCTGGTCGCGCTCAGCCAGTTCCTGCCGGGCCCGAGTTCCAGCCAGGTCGGTTTTGCCATCGGCTACCGCCGTGCGGGTCTGCCGGGCGCTCTGGCGGCTTTCCTCGGTTTTACCCTGCCGTCATTGTTGCTGATGCTGGGTGTGGCGGTGTGGTCGGCCCAGGCTGCGGACAGCGGCTTGCTGGGTGGTCTGGTACGGGGACTCAAGTTGCTGGCGATAGTGGTGGTGGCAGAGGCGGTGCGGACCATGGCGGTGTCTTTCTGTCGCGACGTCACTACCTCAGCCATCGCCGTGCTGACCGCGGTGGTGCTGCTGCTGGCGGCATCGCCCTGGGCCCAGTACGCTGTTCTGTTACTCGCCGGGCTGGGGGGATGGCTGTTCCTGCCCCGGCATGGCACGGGAGCGCTGGCCCCGGTACCCGGCGGCGGGCGGGTTCGTTGGCTGCCGCTGGCCGGGTTCGGGCTGCTGCTTGTCGGCCTGCCCCTGTTGGCCGCTGGCGATCCGCTCTGGCGCCTGTTCAGCCAGTTCTACAGTAGCGGCAGTGTGGTGTTCGGCGGTGGTCACGTGGTGCTCCCGCTGTTGCAGCAGCAGCTGGGGGAGGCGGTCGGCGCCGATCGATTCCTGCTGGGCTACGCCGCGGCCCAGGTAGTACCGGGGCCAATGTTTTCGCTGGCGGCGTTTCTCGGCGCCGACCTGGTGCCCGAAGCCCCCGCTGCGGGCGCCCTGCTGGCGACGGCGGGCATTTTCCTGCCGGGTTTCCTGCTGGTGCTTGCCTTGCAGTCCGCCTGGGAGGCCCTGGCGGCAAGGCCGCGCATCATGGGTCTGGTGGCCGGTGTCAATGCGGCGGTCGTGGGCTTGCTGCTGGCGGCCTGGGTCAACCCGGTAGCGCTGGCGGCGATCAATGGCTGGCTGGACGCGGTTCTCGCTCTCGCGGGTTGGGTATTGCTCTGGCGCTGGCGACCACCCATCCTCGTCCTGGTTGTGGGTTTTGCCGCCGTGGGTATTGCGTTGAGCCTGTAGGTCGGGGCGGGCGAGATCCGCTTGGTCGATACCCGTCAGGCCGCTACACTAGGGTGCGAGTGGCCGCTGTCCCGGCCCTTGCGCAATCGTTGAATGAAAAGCTGCACAGGAAGAACTGTATGTCCAATGAAGGTTACCATGAGCCCATTGCGGAGCTCAGCGATGAAACCCGCGATATGCATCGCGCCATCACTTCCCTGATGGAAGAGCTGGAAGCCGTCGACTGGTACAACCAGCGGATGGACGCCTGCAAGGATCCCGAGCTCAAGGCCATCCTCCGGCATAACCGCGACGAGGAAAAAGAGCACGCGGCCATGGTGCTCGAGTGGATTCGCCGCCGCGACCCGGTCCTCGACAAGGAGCTGAAGGACTACCTCTTTACCGACAAGACCATAGCCCACGAGTAACGCGCCGGTGCGCACCCTGGCGCTCGGCTGTTTGCTGTTGCTGGCAGGGTGCCTGGGGACACCGCCGGGAGTCGAGCCAGTGGCCGGCTTCGACCTCCAGCGGTACCTGGGGACCTGGTATGAGATTGCCCGGCTCGATCACTCCTTCGAGCGCGGCCTCGACGGTGTGACGGCCAGCTACAGCCTGAACGATGACGGCAGTATCCGGGTGTTGAATCGCGGGTATCGGGTGGAGGAAACCGGGTGGGACGAGGCCGAGGGGGTGGCCCGGTTCGTCGGCGACGACAGTACCGGCCACCTGAAGGTATCCTTTTTCGGGCCGTTCTATGCGTCCTATGTGGTGTTCGGGCTGGACCAGGAGAACTACGACTACGCTTTTGTGTCCGGCTTCAACAACAATTACCTCTGGCTGCTGGCCAGGAGCCCCGAGGTGAGCGCGGAGTTGCGGCGGCACTTTGTGCAGCGGGCCGGTGAGTTGGGGTTTGCGGTGGACGAGCTGCTGTTCGTGGATCAGGGGCGGAACATTGCCCCCGAAGAATCGGCCCCTGGCCACTAGTCCGACAGGGGCTGGCCTGGCGGGCGCCAGCTACATGGAGACGCCCATCAGCTGCCATTCGCCGTCCTGGTTGTCCTCTTCGGTGTAGCGATACTTGACCCTGGCGCCGTCGGGCGCGTTCTCGATCATCGCGTTCTTGGGCTCCTTGAACTCAACCCGGTTGCGGCGGTTAAGCTTGCACTCGCTGCCCTTCTCGGCGCGGCTCGCCGAGTGGAAAGCGACATACACGTCGCGGCCCATCTGCTCGGCCTTTTTCTTGTCCACAGTGCCCTCCAGGATGCAATCCTGGGTGACTTCCGCCCAGGCGCCTGTGGTGATCAGGGGCAGGGTGGCCAATATCAGTGCTCTGGTCATTATTTTCATGGTAAACCTCCGGTCTGGCGTTTCGCGGCCCCGATACTGCCGGGAACAGGCAGCTCGTTGCTCGGGCTTTTCTCTCAAGCTGGAACCATCATAGAGCCACTGACGGCGATTAATCTATCGCAGCAACATCACTGTCATAATAAGTTCACAATAATAGTGTAGGGGTGTCGTGGCGGGTGGGGTGGTGGCTTCAGCTCAGGCAAACAGGCCGTGCACATACCACTGCTGCCGCAGGCGGTCGTGGAACAACCAGTAGTACTGACCCCTGGTGCCCCGGGCGATGTAGTAGTCCCGGCTCACAGGTTCCTGCCACCAGTTGTCTTCAATGCGCTCCGGCCCGCCGATCAGCTGGAGTGCCCCCTGCCAGTGCGGTTGCCCCTGCAGCCAGCGAACTGGCTGCGGCTCCGGCAGCAGCCAGAACGGGCGTCGGCTGGAGGTTTGGGTGGCCGCCGGCGCGGTTGCTTCGCTGCTGACATGCAGGGCAAGCTCTGGCAGGTGTTCATCCCGGCAGCTGATGGTGAGAATGGCCTGCAGTCCCAGGCGGTTGCGCAGGCGGTCGAGCAGCGCCTGCATCGGTTCGCGCTGGTTGTGGGGGCTGAACAGGTCGATACTGGCGCTGCGCCCCGCCAGCAGCTGGCGGCACTCCAGCGCCAGGCCTTCAATGCCCGTGCGCAATTGCAGGCGATCCAGCTGCAGTCGGGTGAGCTGGTACCAGTTCTCCCAGTCACTGTGGCCGCTGCTGCTGCGCACTTGCAGGCACCGAACCTGGCGGTCGACCGCCACCAGTTGCCACTCGATTTCCTGCGTTTGCAGCTGGGTCTGGCGCAAAAAGCCGCACAGGGCCTGCAGTAGCTGCCGTACAGCGGGCAGCAGCTCCGCGGTGGTCCGGATCTCATAGCCGAACACATACTGATCGCTGAAGTGGTCGGGTGGGCGGTAGTCGGGTTGCAGGTCCGCCTCGCGCCCCAGCATCTGGCGCAGCCAGTGGATGAAGGCCTTGCCGCAGCGCCGGCCGAGGGCGGCTTCAGGCAGTGCCAGTATGTCTCCCAGCTGCTGCAGTCCCGCCCGGTGGAGGGCGGCCACCTCCTGCGGGAAGTCATGCAGCAGGCTCAGCGGCAGAGTAGAGAGTTTTTCCTGCCAGTCCCCACCGCCCCCGGCTGCCAGCCCCCGGTTGCTGAAGGACAGCAGCCAGGCCGCCTTGGGGGTGGGGGCCAGACCCGCCTCAAGGCGGTAGCCGCGCAGGTGAATACCGGAGTGTACCGTTTCCAGCAGCGCCTCCAGGCTGCGAAACAGGGTCAGGCAGCCGCCGATCTCCAGTTGCAGGCAGTCCTCGCGCCAGGGGTGCAGGGTGGGGGTGATGCTGTAGGCCCAGCAGCACAGCTGTTGCAGGCAGCGCTGCTCCGCCTCCGGGTTGCGTGCCAGCAACTGCAGTGGCTCGCTGCCCGCGAGGGCGCGTACGGTGGCGCCTGTCATACCTTCGCGAATACCCAGGCTGGCAGCGCAGTCATTGGCACGCAGCACCCGCTGCCGGGCCAGCACCACTACCGGCTGTTCCTCGGTTTGGGTCTGGCACTGCAGGGGGAGCTGTGGAAACCGCAGGCAGAGCCAGAGGCTCACGGGTGCGGGACCCCTGTCCCGACAATGGCGGGCACTTTCCCCAGTTTATAAATAATACTGTACATATGTACAGTATTGCTGCTGGGCTGACACTTGTCCAGTCGGATCCCGGGCCTGGTGACCGGCTGGAAATTACCCCCGAAATACGTCATCATGGCGCCATTTTTTGCGATAAAAGTCTGCAAAAATACGTCAAAAATAGCAAATGAGGTTTAAATGTTGCTAAAAGTAGTTAAGTGTCTTGTGTGCCCCGTGGCTCTGGTTGCCGTGCTGGTCGCCTGCTCCCGTGAGGAAGCGCCGGCTGAACAACTTGTGTCCAATGTCCCTGCAGACAGCGCTGTCGCAACGGATACCGCTGTCACTGCGGCCTTCCACACTTTCCTGGAAGAAAACTATGCCGTGGATATGGCGCGGAACCCCTACACCGCCAGCAAGCGCGGCATCAAGCTGAACCACGACCAGTGGGACCCGGTTACCGAGGAGTTCCAGCAGGAGACCCGCGCAATCAACGAGGCCCGTCTGCAGCAGCTGGCGCAGATTGATCGCGCGGCGCTGTCACCGGCAGACCAGCTCTCCTACGACCTGTACCGCCTGGACCTGCGGCGGCAAATTGCCAGCGATGACTTCCGCCACCACCAGTTCGTGATCCAGCAGTACCGTGGCCCCCACACCGAGGCCGCCAGCAACCTGGTCAATATCCACCGGGTGCACGATCTCGCCGATGCCGAGGCCTATATCGGCCGCCTGAACAACATTGCCCCCTGGTTTGACGGAGTCATCGAGCAGCTGGCGATCCGTTCCAGGAAGGGCCTGGTGCTGGCGGATTGGCAGTATCCGCAGATGCTGGAGTCGGCGCGCAATGTGATCAGCGGGGTGCCTTTCGATGCCGAGGGTGGGGACTCCACCCTGTGGGAGGATTTCCAGGGCAAGGTCGCAACCCTGGACATTGACGCCGCAACCCGTGACCGGCTGCTGGCGGAGGCCCGGCAGGCCCTGGTCGAGGTCGTGGAGCCGGCCTATGAGCGCCTGATTGCGGCTATCGAAGAACAGGCTGAACTGGCGACAGAGGCCGACGGGGTCTGGAAGTTCGATGACGGCGATGCCTTCTATGCCGAGCGGCTGCGCTGGTTTACCACCACCGACCTGACAGCGGACGAGATTCACACCCTCGGCCTGCAGGAAGTGGACCGTATCCACGCCGCCATGCGCGCGATCATGGAAGCCGTGGAGTTCGAGGGCGACCTGGCCGGGTTCTTCGAGTTCATGCGCACGGATCCGCGATTCTACTACCCCAACACCGACGAGGGCCGCGCCGCCTATCTCGCGGACGCCACCGCGGCCATCGACGCCATGCGCCTGCGCCTGCCGGAGCAATTTGGCCTGCTGCCCGAGGCGGACATGATCGTGAAGCGGGTGGAAGCCTTCCGCGAGCGCTCGGCCGGCAAGGCCTTCTACAATGCGCCACCGGCGGACGGCTCCCGCCCCGGTATTTACTACGCCAACCTGTATGACATGAGCCGCATGCCCACTTACCAGCTGGAGGCCCTGGCCTACCACGAGGGGCTGCCCGGGCATCACATGCAGCGGGCGATTTCCATCGAGCTGGAAGGGCTGCCCGAGTTCCAGCGCTACGCCAGCTTTACGGTCTTTACCGAGGGATGGGCGCTGTACAGCGAAGAGTTGGCCAAGGACATGGACATGTACTCCGACCACTGGTCCGACTTTGGTCGCCTGGCCATGGAGCTGTGGCGGGCCTGCCGGCTGGTGGTGGATACCGGGCTGCACAGCAAGCGCTGGACCCGGGAGCAGGCGATCGACTACCTGGTTGAGAACACGCCCAACTCCCGGACCGACGCCACCAAGGCCATTGAACGCTATATCGCCATGCCCGGGCAGGCGACCGCCTACCTGATTGGCAAGCTGAAGATCATGGAGCTGCGGGAGCGAGCCCGGACTGCACTGGGCGAACAGTTTGATATCCGCGCCTTCCACGATGAAGTGCTGAAGCACGGCCCGCTGCCGCTGTCGACGCTGGAAGACAATATCGACCGGATGATTGCCGATACCCTGGCGGCCAGGGCCTGAGGGCTCAAGCTGCCACGCTCGCCGGCGTCGTTCAGACGCCGGCGTTCTCCAGCATCCAGGTAATGATCACCTTGATCAGGAAGCCGAAGATGCCCATCGCCAGGCCAATGTACAGGATGATGGTGCCGAATTTGCCCGCATTGCTGCGCCTGGCGAGATCCCAGACGATAAAGATCATGAAGGCGATCAGGGCGCCCACACCGAGGGTCACACCGTAATCACTGAGCCACTGGTCCACTGCCGTTACCCGCCTGTTGTCTCGCTGCCAATATACGATGCTGCTCTGTCACCCGGCCTGGTCAACGCTGGCGTGCAGGTGAATGGTGCTGTTCAGGGAGTTGCTGACCAGGCAGTTGGCTTCGGATTTCTCCAGCAGCAGTTTCGCTTTATCCGCGTCCGTGCCCGCGGGCACGGTCAGGCGGGCGGTAATTGTCAGCTCGGTAAACCGGGTTACCCGGTCGATGCGCTCCAGCTTGCCGTCGGTGCTGCACTCCAGGGTGCTCCAGTCCATTTTGGAGGCGCGGGCAATGGCGCGAAAAGTGAGGACAAAACAGTCGGTGACCGCGCCCACCAGCAGTGCTTCGGGTGACCAGTAGCCACCGGGGCCGCCAAACTCCTTCGGCGGTGCTGTCTCCAGTGCCGGCAGGTCACCGCCTTCCAGGGTAATGCTGCCCTCGGGCCCCGCTTTCGCGGCGACGTGGTAATGGTGCGGTAGTTCCTGCATGGCGGCTCTCCACTGCATTAAAGGTTCCGCGCCCGGCTTGTTGGACCGCCGGGACGGTAAGCGTTTCCATGCTAGTGCCCTTGCCCCGTGGATGACAATTGATTTGCCTCAACTCACGCTCAATGCGTTACTGGTGGCTGCGGCCGCCGGCCAGACGGGCAGCTCCCACAGCTGCGGCTGGTCGGGCAGTTCGTCCTCCACCGCCAGCTCGACATCCAGCTGCTGCTGGCCGCCGCGCTGCTTGAGGATATGCACCTTGCGGTATTCGCGCATCTGTAGCCGCAGCCCTGCGGGGGCACTCTCGGCGGCCGCCTGCCGGGACCTGAACAGGACGCACAGGGTGTCGCTGGCGGCCGCGGCCAGTTGCAGCTTGCGCAGTTCGCTGTAGCGGTACTGCCCGGCCCCGAGCCAGCTGAACACCGCGCTGCAGGTGGTGCTGCGCAGGGATTGCTCGATGCTCCACAGCAGGTCTTCCCGGCTGCGGGGGTGAACCAGCAAAACCTGTTGCGTGTCGATGCCGCGGGCCGCAAGCAGGGGGGCGTAGGGTGTCCAGGGGGGGGCGATGAAGGCCTGCCAGCGTCCCTGGGCGCTGAGCCGCTCCATGGTCGGCAGGAACAGGCCCATGGCCCCCATGCCGCAGCTGTCGCTGAGCACCTCGATGGCGGTGGCCTCGGGCCAGCCACCCTGGGCCAGGGCGGCGTCCAGGGCCCGATAGCCGGTGCCCAGGCCCCCGCGATGGGAGTCGTGGTTGGCGGGCAGCGGCAGGCCGCTGAAGCAGCGACTGCGGCCGCGCCAGGTGTCGTGGCGGAGAATGACCTGTTCCAGTGCTTCGTTCATGTTCGCTTGCCTCCGGGAAACCCTGTCTTTTGCTGTATGGATATACAGTAGTTTGCCCGGGGCCGGAATGCAAGCGCCACGGAGGGAGGGCGTTGCCGCGGTGGCTGGAACCTGCCTGCCAGGGCGACAGGTCGGTTTATTGCGGCTGTGGGAGCAGCGCGGTCCTGCAGCAGCCAGGCTGGCCGGGCTACCCTACGACCTTGCCGGCCCGGCGCTGTCCAGCGCGCTCAGGGTCCGGTCCGCCAGCCCCATGCCGGCCTGGAACATGGTCAGGTAGGTATGTGTGGCCCCGGCTTCGGTAATGCGTGCCACGTGGTCCTCGTGCAGGGCGTGGGACACGATGGGGCCGGTGAAGCCCTTGGCGCGCAGGCTGCGGGCGGCAACGATCTTGGCCTCGATATCGTCCATGGCGAGTACTGCCGCTTCGATGGTGGTCACATCCACGCCACGCCAGAAATTGCTGTCCTCGGCGTCGGCGAAGACAACATTGCGCCCGGCTTCCTGATGGGCCTTGGCCTTGTAGTTATCGCCATCCAGTCCCGCGGGCAGCTTGCCCAGTGCCCGCAGGTGGTCGTAGGCGGCGGTACCCGTGCGGCCCATGCCAAAAATCAGGATGTCGGCCCTGCCCAGGTTGGTGGGCTGCTCATCCGGATGAATGGTGCCGCGCTCGAAACGCTGCAGGCGGTCCTCGAAGCGGGCGAACAGGGGGTGGGCCATGCGGTTCAGGGGCGCCGCGATGACGAAGGAGATCGAGACCGCCAGCGCCAGCGGTACCAGCCAGTCCTGCAGCACCACGGCGGCGACAATCAAGCCGAATTCGCTGTAGGCAGAGAGGCTGATAGCGGCGAGGAAGGAGGTGCGGGCGCGCAGGCTGAAGGCGGTCAGGAGCAGGAAAAACAGGATGCCCTTCAGGGGGAGCAGGAGGCCCACGGCGACGGCGAACAGCAGCGCCTCCAGGTCCGGCAGGCCGGACATGCCAATTTGCAGGAAGAAGCCGACCAGGAAGATTTCCCGCAGGCTCCAGAGGGACTCCGACAGTTCCTGGGCACGGCGGTGGTTCGACAGCAGCACGCCCATCAGCAGGGCGCCGATCTCCGAGCTCAGGCCCATGGCCTGAAAGCCCATGCCCCCTATCACCAGCGCCAGCAGCATGCCCATCAGCACCAGCAGCTCGTCGTGGCCGGCGAAGTCCAGCAGCCAGTACATCACTGGGCGCAGCAGCGGCAGGGCGAACACGGCCAGGGCCCAGATCGTGGGTGTCTGCCCGCTCCAGACAGCCAGTACCACCAGGGCAATAATGTCCTGCACGATCAGGATGCCGATGGCGGTACGGCCGTGAAATACCGCCAGTTCACGTTTGGATTCCAGCAGTTTTGCCGCCAGTACGGTAGAGGAAAACGAGAGCGCAATTGCCAGCAGCAGTGCTGTGTTCCCGTCCAGTCCGACCAGAAAATACAGCCCGGGCGCAAACACCGCCACGCTGATGGCGAAGTGCAGCAGGGCGCTGCCGAGTACCTGCGGCTGGGCGATCTGCCGCAGCTTGAGTTTCAGGCCGACGGTAAACAGCAGGATGAGCACGCCCAGGTGGGCCACGTGGCCGAGGATATCATCGGATTCCGAGGGCAGCCCGAGGCCCGGTCCAAACAGGTTGACGGCGAAGCCGGCGGCGAGGAAGCCCACCAGCGGCGGCAGGCCGATCTGGCGCACCGCGAGGCCGAAGAAAAAAGCGAAGGTAATACAGATGACTTCGAACACTACCGATACCTTGTCAGCCGCCGCCCCCCTGGCGGCGTCAGGGGGATGTTAGCGTACTTTGAGCAGGCCGTGCTCCTCCAGCTCCAGCATCAGCAGTTGCTGGACAATGAACTCCTTGCTGCTGTCCGGGTGCATGAGGTGGATGCGCTCCAGCCAGGGCCGCGCGGCCTCCTTGTCGCCCCGGTGCAGCAGGGCCCGTGCGACTTCCTTGAGGAACTGGGCGGGGTCCTCACTCAGGGCCTTGATCCGCCGCAGGCTGGCGCTCAGGGTGAGCTCCTCGGGGGTCAGCTGGGTGCCGAACGGGTAGGCCGGAAGCAGGCCGTCGGCGATGTGGCTGCTGAGGGCACTGGCGATGCGGTAGGGTGTGTTGTCTCTCGCCGCCGCCGGTATTTCGTAGTCTTCCGGCAGCTTGCCCTTGTCGATGGCCCAGTCGGCGAGTTCCTGCTGGAAACGGCTGTCGGCGATCGCGATCAGGCGGCGAATCACTTCGGCGTCACTCTGTCCACGCAGGTCTGCGATGCCATACTCGGTGACGATGATATCCCGCAGGTGGCGGGGAATGGTGGTGTGGCCGTAGTGCGTCACGATATTGGACTGCAGCTGCTTGCCCTTGCCCCGGGTGGCGCGAATGCAGAGGACCGAGCGCGCCCCCGGCAGGTCGTGGGCCATGGCGACAAAGTTGTATTGTCCGCCCACGCCACTGATGACGGTGCCGTCCTCCAGTGCGTCGGAGGTGACCGCTCCGCTCAGGCTGACCATCATGCCGGTGTTGATAAAGCGCGCGTTGCGGCGCTGGGCGCTGTACAGAGGGTAGTTGAGCAGCAATTGGTTGGTGCGCTGGACACTGGTCATGCAAATCCTGTCCTGTCCGGTTTCGTCCAGGTCGCGCAGCTTCTGGTAGAAGTCCCTCGGGCCCAGGAAGAATCCGCCGTGCAGTACCCGGCCGTGGCGCAGCTCGGTACCCTGCATGGCTCGCAGCAGCACAGCCCGGGTGTCGGCGTCGTCCATGTTGTTGCGCAGGCGTTTGCCGTCCAGCTCCAGGTCCTCGTCGACGAGCACCAGCGTCGCAGGCAGCAGCCCCCAGTGCCTCAACTCCAGCAGTGCGGATTCCTCGAGCACCCGCGGCATCAGGCCGCAATTGCGGGCGTAGTCCAGCATTGCCGCATCGATCGCCGGGGTGATGGTGCCGTCGTTGAGTCCCTGCTGCAGCGCCAGCTGATCAAAGACCCGGCGCTTGACCACGCCCGCCTCGATCAGTTGCATCATCCCATTGACGAACATCTCGGTGGAGACATAGAGGCCTTCGTTGAACACGGAGGGCTCGGCGGTGCAGTCGCTGTCCACCCGGGTCAGGTTGTCTAGCAGCTCGCGCCACGCGGCGTTGTGCCGGTGGCGCAGGATACAGGCGTGGGCCACCGCATCGCCCAGCGCGCCAATGCCGATCTGCAGGGTGCCCCCGTCCACCACCAGGCTGCTGACGTGGAGCGCCGTGGCGTAGTCGGTCGCCGGTATCGCGGCGTTGGGTACGGCAAACAGGGTGCGGTTATAGGCCGGGTTCTGCACGACGCCGTCAAACAGGGCGGCGGGGACCTCGGCGTCATGGCGCATGAACGGCAGGTCGCTGTGGACCTGGGCAAAACAGAGAAAGCCCTCCTCGTCGTTGCCGCGGCGCCGACGGATAACATCCAGTGCCACGTCGGGGTTGCAGGACAGGCTGAGCGAGAGGCCGGCTTCGGTGTCCCGGGCCGCGACCAGCTGCACCAGCACATTGACCCCCGCCGCCGCCATGTCGCGCGCGATGTGGGTGTAGTTGCTGGAGATGTAGTTCTGCTGGGCGGAGGGCAGCCCTTTCATGGAGCCCGCCTTGAAATACAGTTCGCTGACCTGGATGTTCGCCGGCAGGGTCCCCGCACGCAGGGCCTCCATGTAGGCCAGCGGTTCGTAGTCGCCGAACAGGCGCTCGACAATGGGGCCGGCCAGCTCCGCCTCGATGTGGCTGGAAGGCTTGGGGACCTCGAGGGACAGTGCGGTATAGATGTGCAGGTCGATCTCCGGGTCCTCGACGGCACGCCGGAAAAAAGCGTTGATCAGCTGTACCGGCTTGCCCAGTCCCAGTGGCGCGCCGAGCCTGATCTGCTTGCCCAGGGAGGCAATGGCGAAGTCTGCGCAGGCTTCCGCCGTTTCAAACATGCGGGTCATGGTCTGGCCTCTCGATGTATTTCCTGCGGGCTATGTAAGCATAGCGAGTCCTTGCCTGTCTTGATCTGGCGCAATGTCGGGGTCAACCCCCATCGCCGTCCAGGACGCCATTGCCGTTGCGGTCCAGTGCCATCTGCGCGCCCATACCGGGAGGTACACAGGTAAATGTGAGCTCCTGTCCCGGCTGGCTGGCGACAGTCAGCAGCTGCTCCAGCCCAATACTGTCTTCCCCGCTGCGGTCGGTGCGAAAGCGACCGTTGGCGAGCAGCAGTGCGCCCCGCTGTTGCCCGTCCAGCACACCGTGAACCACCAGGTCACAATCGGCGGGAGCAGCCCGGGCCCGTTCCAGAAGCAGGTCCAGCCGAGCCCGTGTGGCCGCGTCCGGCCCGCTGGCAACAGTGAGTTGCTGGCCGACGATGGGGGCGAGATTGCCGTCGAAGGCAAACATGAAGTCCACTACCTGCTCGCGCTGGGCATCGCTGGCGAACCCGAACACGCTGCTGGAGAGGAAGTTGCTCACCGTGTCGATGCCGCCGTCGTGCAGCAGGCCGAAGCCGCGCACCTGGTCGCCGGTGAAGACTGCCTGTTGCCCCGGCCGCGGGACGCTGGCTCCGAACATGCCGACCTTGTGGTACAGGTTGCGCAGGTGTGCCACTTTAAAATCCTCGGTAATCCCCGGCCCCTCGTTGGTCATCAGGCCCGCGGTACCGAAGTGCCGGGCGTCCACATCCAGTACATGGCAGTGGTTGCAGGCCAGGGCGCCGCCGGTGGTGGGGTCCTCCATGAACACCCGGCGCCCTTCGGCCTGGTTCGGGGTGAGGCTGTTGTCGAGATTGCGGATGGCGTTGGGCGGTGGGGTAATCGCCAGGGCGAAATCGGTAAAGTCCTGCAACGCCCCGGGCGACAGCATTTCCTCCCGGCCCAGCAGCTCGACGAAGGCCGGGTTGAACTCCTTGAATGCCGCAGCCTCCAGGCTTTCCAGCGTGCCGCGCACCACCGCCCGGTCCCGGCCGCCGCGGTCACCCCGCCAGTGCATGGGGCCGCTGTCCGCCATGCCGCGGAAGGTCTGGGTGGTCATCGGGCCCTTCAGGGGGTGAAAGACGCCCTGGGTGGGTGAGCGCAGCGGCACGAATTCATTGCGGTTTTCGAGCATCTCGCCATCCGGGTTGCCGAGGTCCCAGGCCAGGCCGTCGACGTCGCCGAAAATATGACAGCCGGCGCAGGAGGCCGTGCCGTTGGCGGAGGTGAGTTCGGCGTCGTACAGCAGGCGCCGGCCACGCTGGATATTCGCCGCTTCCGGCTGGTACAGGTCCCGGGTTGCAAGGACCTCGCCGCTGCCGGCGGCAATGACGCTGAGCGTATTGGTATAGCGGGACAGGGTGTACAGCCGGTCGCCGGCGCTGTTCAGTACCAGGCCGCCGGGGCCGCCGCCGGGGACCGGAATGTGCCGGGTGGTCGCGGGGTCGTAGGTTCCCGCCTCGAGCTGCGCGGTGGCAATCGCCGCGATCCGGTTGGAGCCAAAGGCCGCGAGGTAGAGCGTGCTGCCGTCCGCGCTGACAGCCATTTCCTGGGGCTGGGCCAGGCTCAGGCGTTTGTCGTCGGGCGCCGGGGAGGCACCCTGGGGGAGCGAGAAGTCAACGTGGGGGTTGAGGTGATTGACGGTCACTGCCCCCTCCCGAGCCACGCTGATGCGGTGTTCGACAATATGGCCGCGCACCGTGCTGGCCGCGGTGCCGGGACCTTCGAAGCGGACACGGTTGCGGGCCTCGGTATTGCTGACATACACCGCCCCCGTCACCGGGTTGCTGGCAACGTTGAACAACACCGTGCCCAATCCGCTGTGGCTGCCAAGCAGGCGCGGGGTCTCCGCCATGGCATCCAGGGTGAAGAGGTCGAGATCCGGCAGCTGGAAGAGGACCTTGTGCGACCAGTCACGACCGGACTCATCCACCCAGCGCTCGCCGTCGAAGCCCACGATCAGGCCGGTATCCGGTTGCCGGATACCGGCGTGGTTCTCTGCTGGAGCGGGTTTGGCAGCGGCCACATCCGGCTCGTTGAGCAGGGTGGTGGTCTGGTTGCCGGAGAGGAAGGCGGCGACATGGACCCGGCTGCCGTCGGCGTTGCGGGCCAGGCCCCGGGCGCTGTCGGCGAACAGGTTGATGATCGCCAGGGGCTCGCCGCCGGGCGCGTCGGCATCGAAGACCCAGACATCCGCCCGGCCCAGGCCCGGGGTCTTGAGGTCGGCGGGTTGGAAGCCGGGGTGATTCTGGCCGCGGTAGGCGGCGGTGACAAACGCGCGGCGATTGCCGGGACCGGCGAAGACGATGTCCCGGGGCTCGTCCCCGACCAGCAGGGTGCGTACCACGCGGGGCTCGGCGCCATCCAGGCGGACGATGCTGATGCTGTCCGAGAGGTGATTGACGACCCAGGCCTCGCTGGCGCTGGCCGCGGCCACCGCGACCGGCTCCAGGCCGACGGGCACGCTGCCCAGGGGAGACAGGTCGCCGTCGGCAACAGCGAATATCTCCAGCCGGTGTGCCGGGGTGTTGGTCACGAACAGGCGGGTGCCGTCCGCTGACAGGGCGATGGGGCGCACCTGTCCGCTTTCAAACAGGGTGCGTCCGGAGTCGTCTGCGGGCTCTGGCTCCGGTGTCGGCTCTGGTTCGGGCTCGGGGGGCGGTGCGGGTGTGACCGGGGCGGGCGGTGCGTCGGGCTGCAGCACTGGACTGTTGCCGCCACCACCGCCGCCGCAGCCCACCAGCAGGGTGGCCGTGAACAGCGCCACAACAGTTCCAGTTACTCGCGTCGTCACAAGCATCACCTCCGCAGTGGCCCCTTGCTTACTACACTACAGTTGCCTGCCCTTGCGCTGTTGCCGGCGCAGCGGCTTCGCACCCGATGCCAGGTCCAGCAGCAATTGATCGAGCTGGTCCCAGGGGTCGCCCTCGGCATAGCCCTTGAGACTGCCGTCCACGGTCAGTGCCTGTTGCAGCAGTGCCCCCAGTGAACCGCTGTCGTGTCGCTGCAGGCAGGACTGCACCGCGGCGGCGCGGCTCTGCCAGACACGGTGGCTGTTCAGCACCCGGCTCACGGGCTGTCCCGACTCGCAATCCAGCTGCATGGCGTAGAGACTGCGGACCTCGCGGGCCACGGCCCACAGCAGGGGCACGAGGTCATTGCCCTCGCCGCGCAGGCCGTGAACCATGCGCAGGGCGGCGGTGGCATCCCCCGCCAGGGCGGTGTCGACCATGGCGAAGAGATTGTAGCGCGCGTTGTCCAGCACCGCGGTGGTGACGGTCTCGATAGTGACCTGCCCGTTGCCGGCCAGCAGTTTCAGTTTTTCCACTTCCTGCACCGCGGCGTACAGGTTGCCCTCGAGGCGCTCCGCCAGCAGCTCCAGGGCGTCCGCGGTAATCTCCAGCCCCGCTCCCTGCAGGCGCTGGCGCAGCCAGCGCGGCATCTCCCGGGCCCCGACGGGCCAGATCTGGATTGTGGCCCCGGCCTTGTCCAGGGTCTTGTACCACTTGCTGTTCTGGGATTGCTTGTCGATCTTGCCGCTCACCACCAGCAGGATATCGTCGCCACTGGCACGCTCGATGTATTCACACAGCGCCCGGCTGCCCTCGGCGCCCGGCTTGCCTTCGGGCAGCCGCAGCTCAATCAGCTTGCGGTCACCGAACAGGGACATCTCCGCGGCGCTGTGCAGCAGGGTTTGCCAGTCGAAATCGCGGGCCGCGGTATCGACTATCTCGCGGTCACTGCAGCCGGCATCGCGGGCGGCGCTGCGCACCAGGTCCGCACACTCCTGCACCAGCAGCGGTTCGTCGCCGCTGAGCAGGTAGACGGGGAGGCACTGTTGTTGCAGGTGCTGGCGCAGCTGCTCGGGTTTGAGTTGCATTACCGGGCGGCGGCGTGGAAACCGATCCGGCGCAGGATCTGCTGGGACAGCTCGCCGCGCATTTCGCGCTGCAGGATGCGTATTTCCTCCGCCTTGCCGACGACATTGCGGGGGTCGTTCTCCATCTGCTTGACGATGACAGCGTCGGTGGGCTCCATGGCCAGGCTGCCGTCGGCAGCGTGCACCGAGAACCGGGCCTGCATCGTCAGTTCGAATTCGGCCGCTCGCGCCTCACTGTTCAGGGAGAGATTGCGCTGGCTGAAGCGCTCCGGCCCCAGTTCCAGGATATACGCCGCCTCGCGGCGTTCGACCCACTCAATGCCGTTGGCGGAAAACCGGGCTTTCAGGTCCCGGCTGAATTCGCTGTTCGGGTTCCCGGTTGCCAGATAGAGCTGCCGCCAGTCCTCCGGCAGGCCGGTGGAGCTGGTGGCGCCGCGCAACTGGAAGCCGCAGGCGCCGAGCAGGACGGGCAGGGCCAGCGCCAGCAGCAGGGCAGTGAGGGTGCGCGACATGGGGCATCTCCCGGGCATCAGTTGGCGACTATGTTAACCAGTTTACCCGGCACCACAATCACTTTGCGTACCGTGACATCGACGAGGAAGCGCTGCACGTTGTCCTGGTCCATGGCGGCGGCCTCGATGCTCGCCCGGTCGGCATCCGCCGGCACGGCGATCTGGGCCCGGACCTTGCCGTTCACCTGTACCGCCATGTCGATGCTGTCGCGCACCAGGGCCGCTTCATCCACCGGCGGCCAGGGGGTGTCGAGCAGCTCTCCCTCGCCTCCCAGCAGCGGCCACAGGTGGTGGCAGATATGGGGCACAACGGGGCTCAGCATCAGGACGACGGCGCGCAGCGCCTCGCGTACCACCGCGCGCCCCTGGGCATCGCCCTGGTCCAGGCGCACGATATCGTTGCTCAGCTCCATCAGCGCGGCGATGGCGGTGTTGAAGGTCTGGCGCCGGCCATAGTCGTCGCTGACCTTGGCGATGGTCTCGTGGGTCTTGCGCCAGAGCTGGCGCTGGGGCTCGTTGAGCGCCGCCGGATCGAGTGAGCCGGTCGCGCCGGCTTCCAGGTGGCTGTGTACCGCTTTCCACAGCTTGCGCAGGAAGCGGCTGGCGCCCTCAACCCCCGCATCGTTCCACTCCAGGGTCTGCTCCGGGGGTGCCGCGAACATGGTAAACAGGCGCACGGTGTCGGCGCCGTAGGCCTCCACGGCGGCGTGCGGGTCGATGCCGTTGTTCTTGGACTTGGACATCTTGGTGACGCCGCCGGGAATGACCTCTTCGCCAGTGCTGCGCTCAATGGCTCGCAACACCCGGCCGCGTTCATCGCGCTCCACGTCGACCTCGGTGGGGGCAATCCAGATCTTGCCGCCGCCGGGACCTTCCCGGTAGAAGGATTCCGCCAGCACCATCCCCTGGCAGAGCAGGCGCTCGAAGGGCTCGTTGCTGTCGACCAGGCCTTCGTCGCGCATCAGTTTGTGGAAAAAGCGGGCGTACAGCAGGTGCAGGATGGCGTGTTCGATGCCGCCCACGTACTGGTCCACCGGCAGCCAGTAGTTGGCGCGTTCCGGGTCCAGCATGCCCCCTTCGAAGTCGGGGCAGGTATAGCGGGCGTAGTACCAGCTCGACTCCATGAAGGTGTCGAAGGTATCGGTTTCACGCTCCACCGGCTGTCCGTCCAGCTCGTCCCGGCGCCACTCCGGGTCGGCCTTGATGGGCGAGATCACGCCGTCCATCTGCACATCCTCGGGCAGCAGGATGGGCAGCTTGTGCGCGGGCACCGGGATCTCGCCGCCGTCGGCCAGGTTGAACATGGGGATTGGTGCGCCCCAGTAGCGCTGGCGCGATACGCCCCAGTCCCGCAGCCGGTACTGGGTGGTCAGCTCGCCGCGACCCTCTGCCTGCAGCCGTGCGGCGATGGCGCTGAAGGCGGCGTCGGAATCCATGCCGTCGAACTCGCCGGAGTTGACCAGCGGCCCCTTTGCCGTCACCGCGCCCTGTTCGAGATCCCCGGGGCTGCCGTCGACGGGGGCAATCACCTGCCGGATAGTGAGTCCATACTTGCGCGCAAACTCCCAGTCGCGCTGGTCGTGGGCAGGCACGGCCATGATGGCGCCGGAGCCGTAGTCCATCAGGACATAGTTGGCGATCCACACTGGTACCTCCTCCCCGGTGAGCGGGTTCAGGGCCTTCAGTCCGGTGTCGATACCCTTCTTTTCCATGGTGGCCATGTCCGCTTCCGCGGAGGACTGGGTCTTGCAGGCCTCGATAAAGGCCTGCAGCTCCGGGTTGTCCACCGCCAGTGCCCGGGTGATCGGATGTTCCGCCGCCAGACACATGTAGGTCACGCCCAGCAGGGTGTCGGGTCGGGTCGTGTACACCTCGAGGTGGGCTATGCCCGCTACCGGGGTGGCGAGGTCGAAGCGCAGGTCCACGCCCCGGCTCTTGCCGATCCAGTTACGCTGCATGGTGCGCACCTGCTCTGGCCAGTGGGGCAGCTGGTCCAGGTCGGCCAGCAGTTCCTCGGCGTAGGCGGTGATGCGGATGAACCACTGCGGGATCTCGCGGCGCTCCACGAGGGCGCCGGAGCGCCAGCCGCGGCCGTCGATCACCTGCTCGTTGGCGAGTACCGTCTGGTCCACCGGGTCCCAGTTGACCGTCGCCATTTTCTTGTACACCAGCCCCTTCTCGTACAGGCGGGTAAAGAACCACTGCTCCCAGCGGTAGTAGGAGGGCTGGCAGGTGGCCAGCTCCCGGGACCAGTCGAAGCCGAAGCCCAGGCTCTGCAGCTGGCCCTTCATGTAGTCAATATTCTGGTAGGTCCACTTGGCGGGCGCGCTGCGGTTCTGCACCGCGGCATTTTCCGCCGGCAGGCCGAAGGCATCCCAGCCCATGGGATGCAGCACGTTCTTGCCCAACATGCGCTGGTAGCGCGAGATCACATCGGTAATGGTGTAGTTGCGCACGTGCCCCATGTGCAGCTTGCCGCTGGGGTAGGGGAACATGGCCAGGCAGTAGAATTTCTCCTGGTCTTCATCTTTCTCGACCGCGAAGCTGTTGTTGTCCTGCCAGTGGGCCTGGGCGGCCTGCTCAAGAATCTGGGGCTGGTAGTGCTGGTCCATCGGCTGCGGAATCTCGTCCAGTGGGGATGCAAAAAAGAACGGGGGATTCTACCAGCAATCAGGGTTGGGGGTCAGGTCTCGCTGTGTCGCAAGGCAGGCATTGCTACATTGCCAGGCCTGAGCTCCCGCGACCCTCACGCCAGAAGGTGTGGTACATCACCAGCAGCATGAGCAGCAGCAGGGCGCAGGCGCTGATGACCGGCCGTGTGCCGAGTATGGCGGCGGGGGTGCTGCCCAGCATCACTTCGGCCTCGCCGGTGAGCACGGCTTCCTCGAACTGGGGGGTCTGCGCCAGGATCCGACCGCGGTGATCGATGATGGCCGAGATGCCGTTGTTGGTGCCCCGCAGCAGGTAGCGGCCGCTCTCCAGGGCCCGCATCTGCGCCATCTGCAGATGCTGCAGGGGACCGATGGAAGCGCCGAACCAGCTGTCGTTGCTGATAGTGACCAGCAGGTCCGCGGCGCGGGCTCCGCGGGCGACGAGATCCGGGTACACCACTTCATAGCAAATGAACGGGGCGATACGGTAGCCGTTCGCCTGCAGCAGGGCCTGGCCTGGCTGCCCGGCGCTGAAGCTGGACATGGGCAGGTCGAAGAACGCGATCAGGCCGCGCAGCCAGGACTCCAGCGGTACATACTCGCCGAAGGGTACCAGGCGCTGCTTGTGGTACAGGCCCGCGCCGGCGCCGAGGGCGATAATGCTGTTGTAGTAATCCGGGCTGTCGGCCTCGCGCCAGGGAATACCGGTGATCAGGGTGGCGTCCCCCTGTTGCAG
The DNA here is from genome assembly GCA_947258585.1 of uncultured Haliea sp. Lineage (GTDB taxonomy): Bacteria > Pseudomonadota > Gammaproteobacteria > Pseudomonadales > Halieaceae > Haliea. The sequence goes on from CAMYIZ010000062.1 coordinate 21,168, forward strand.
GCGCCGGGCGACCGGATCCAGGTAGTCACGGGCCTGTTGATAGAACCGGGGCAGGGCGGATTCCGGCCAGAGGACGATATCGTGGCCGAGCTGCGCCGGCAGCGCGGCATCGAACTGGCGCAGGATGTCGGGGTACTGCTCGCGCCGCCACTTGAGCTCCTGGGGGATGTTGGGCTGGTACAGGGCGACGCTGAGGGGCTGCTCGGCCCCCGGCGCCACCCATTCCATCTGCCTGAGCATGCCGCCCCCGCCCCAGAAGCCGCCGAGCAGGATGGCATAGGTGAGCAGGGCGACCGGGCGCGGGCTGCGCCAGGCCAGGAACAGGCAGGCGCCGTTTACGGCGCAGATGAAGGACAGCCCGTAGACCCCGACGATCGGCGCCCAGCCCGCCAGCCAGGTGTCGATGTGGGCGTAACCCAGGTAGAGCCAGGGAAAGCCGGTCAGCAGCCAGCTGCGGAGCCACTCGAACAGCACCCAGAGGGCGGCAAAACCCAGCAGCATGCCGCCGGGCAGGGGCCGCACATGGCGCGCATAGGCCCAGGCGAACAGGCTGTGCAGCAGGGCCAGGCCGGCGCAGAACAGCGCGGTCAGCGCGGCCGCGAGGGGGACACTGGCATAGCCGTAGACATGAATGCTGACGTACACCCAGGACACGCCGCTGCCGAACAGGCCGAGTCCGAACAACCACCCGCGCCACAGCGCCTGGCGCGGGGTGCAGGTGCTGAGCAGGTAACAGTAGAGTGCGCAGCTGGCGACACCCGCGGGCCAGATGCCAAAGGGCGCCAGGGACAGGGTAACCAGGGCCCCCGCCAGCGGTGTCAGCAGCAGCACCCACAGCGGGCGCAGGCCGGTGTGGGGCATGGTCTAGGCTTCCAGTGGCCGCATGCGCAGGCTGTGGATCTTGCGCTGGTCGGCATTGATGACCTTGAATTCGAAGTTTTCGATCCGGGTGACTTCGTTGCGGGCGGGCATGTGGCCGAAGGCCTGTATCACCAGGCCGCCGATGGTGTCGAACTCCTCGTCACTGAAGCTGGTGCGGAAGTAATCATTGAAGTCCTCGATGGGTGTCAACGCCTTGATGAAAAAGTCGTCGTCGCTGATCTTGCGGATGAAATTGTCTTCGTCCACATCGGTTTCGTCCTCGATATCGCCGACGATTTCCTCCAGCACGTCCTCGATGGTGACCAGGCCCGCAACCCCGCCGTATTCATCAATGACGATCGCCATGTGGTTGCGGTTTTCCCGAAACTCCCGCAGCAGCACGTTCAGGCGCTTGCTCTCCGGCACCACGACTGTCGGCCGCAGCAGTGGCTGCATCCTGAACTCGCTGTGGTCCTTGTTGAGCAGCTCCGGCAGCAGGTCCTTGGCCAGCAGGATGCCCTGGATGTCGTCCGGGCTCTCGCCCACCACCGGGTAGCGCGAGTGCGCCGAGCGGATGATCTGCGGCAGGATTTCCTCCAGCGTGGATTCCGCCTTGATCACCACCATCTGCGCCCGGGGGATCATGATATCCCGGGCCTGCATGTCGCTGACCTTCATCGCCCCTTCCATGATGCTGCGCGCATCCTGGTCGATAACCTCGTTTTCCGCGGCTATCGCCAGCACCCCCTCCAGATCCTTGCGGTTGTGGGGTTCGGAAGAAAACAGCAAGGCGATTTTCTCAAGCCAGGAGCGGTCTCCCGGCTCGTTGCCAAATCGGTCTTCGCTCATTGGGTGACGTGCTCCTCATGGGCATGATCAGGGTAGGGGCAGGGGAACCCGAGCTGCGCGAGAATGGTGGTCTCCAGGGTTTCCATGGCAACCGCATCGGCTTCGTCAATGTGGTCGTGGCCGAGCAGGTGCAGGCAGCCGTGAACCGCCATGTGGGCCCAGTGGGCCGTGGGCGACTTGCCCTGCTCGGCCGCCTCGCGGGCGATAACCGGGGCGCAGATGACAATGTCACCCAGCAGCGGCAGCTGTAATTCCGGGGGCAGGTCGGCGGGGAAAGAGAGAACATTGGTGGGACAGTCCTTGCCGCGGTAGTCGCGATTGAGCGCCGCCATTTCCCTTTCATCCACCAGGCGCAGACACAATTCGGCGGTGTCCCCGGGCATGCGCCCGGCAAGGGCGGCGCTGATCCAGCGTCGTAAGTCGTCCTCTTCGGGAACGGGTTCACTGCAGGCGGTCTGGATGTCGACGTGGACGCTCATGGCTTGCTTTTGTCGAGCGGGGTCGCTCTTTCCTCAAAGGCGTCATAGGCCTCGACGATGCGCTGCACCATCGGGTGGCGCACGACATCCTTGTTGCCAAACCAGGTAAAGCCGATCCCCTCGACATCGGCGAGGATATTGCTGGCGTGAGTCAGGCCGGACTGGATGCCCCGGGGCAGGTCGATCTGGGTGGCATCGCCGGTGATGACCGCGGTGGAGCCAAACCCGATCCGGGTCAGGAACATCTTCATCTGTTCCCGGGTGGTGTTCTGCGCCTCATCAAGGATGATAAAGGCGTTGTTCAGCGTGCGCCCGCGCATGAATGCCAGCGGCGCGACCTCGATCACATTGCGCTCGATGAACTTGTTCACGGTCTCGAAGCCGAGCATCTCGTACAGGGCGTCGTACAACGGCCGCAGGTAGGGGTCGATTTTCTGGCTGAGATCGCCGGGGAGGAAACCCAGCTTCTCGCCGGCTTCCACTGCGGGCCGCACCAGCAGGATACGGCGCACCCGATCCTCCAGCAGGGCTTCCACAGCACAGGCCACGGCGAGGAAGGTCTTGCCGGTCCCTGCCGGCCCGATACCGAAATTGATGTCGCACTGCTTGATGGTGCGCACGTAGCCCTGCTGGTTCTTGCCGCGGGGCTTCACCGAGGCCCGCTTGGTGCGAATAAGCTGGATGCTCTCCACCTGGCTGCCTGCTGACTCCGCCACCAGGCTTTCCATGCCGGACTGCTGCAGCTGCAGATGGAGGGATTCGGGGCTGAGCCCGACACCCTGGCAGACCTCGCTGTAGAGGTGGTCGAGCAGCTTGCGCCCGGCCGCAACGCTGGCGTCGGGGCCGGTCAGCTGGAACTGGTTGCCGCGGGCGGCGATGCTGATACCCAGCCGGTTCTCGATCTGCCGCAGGTGCCCATCGAACTGGCCACAGAGCATGGCCAGGTGGCGGGCATCGTTCGGCTCCAGGGTGAGGCTTGCTTGTGTCGACGCGGGGGTCGGAGATTCGCTGTTCAAGTCGCTCTTTGGCCGCAAGGGCTAGTGGGTGAAGTTGAAAGGATATACCGCTTGGCGGGCTAGTCAACCGCGCGCCGCAGGGGCTCCGCGGCCAGCTGGCCCCGCAGGGAGTTGGGCAGGGCCGCCAGGATGTCCAGGTCGACGAACTCCCCGATCAGGCTGTGGTCGCCGCAGTTGAAGTTCACCACCCTGTTGTTCTCGGTACGCCCCTGCAGTTGTCCCGGATCTTTTTTCGAGACGCCGGTGACCAGAACGGTCTGCACCGTGCCCACCATGCGGCGGCTGATCGCCTGGGCCTGCTGCAGGATACGTGCCTGCAGGATTTGCAGGCGCTGTTTCTTGATGTCCTCGTCCGTGCTGTCCGGCAACTCGGCTGCGGGGGTGCCCGGGCGGGCGCTGTAGATGAAGCTGAAGGACGTGTCGAAACCGATGTCCTCGATCAGCTTCATGGTGGCGGCAAAGTCCGCCTCGGTCTCCCCCGGGAAGCCGATGATGAAGTCCGAGGACAGGCTGATGTCCGGGCGGATCCTGCGCAAACGGCGGATCTTCGACTTGTATTCCAGCGCCGTGTGGCCGCGTTTCATTGCCATCAGGATACGGTCCGACCCGCTCTGCACCGGCAGGTGCAGGTGATTGACCAGCTGCGGGATCTCGGCGTAGGCATCGATCAGGGCGTCGCTGAACTCCACCGGGTGGGAGGTGGTGTAGCGGATGCGATCGATACCGGGAACGCGGGCAACAAAGTGCAGCAACTCGGCGAAATCCACGATCTCGCCGAGGTGGTTCGCGCCGCGGTAGGCGTTGACGTTCTGCCCCAGCAGGTTGACCTCGCGCACGCCGCCCGCCGCCAGGTGGGCGATCTCGGCGATCACGTCATCCACCGGCCGCGAGACCTCCTCTCCCCGGGTATAGGGCACCACGCAGAAGGTGCAGTACTTGCTGCAGCCCTCCATGATGGAGACAAAGGCGGTGGGGCCTTCGACCTTCGGCTCCGGCAGGCGGTCGAATTTCTCGATCTCGGGGAAGCTGATGTCGACCACTAGGGTGCCGCCCGGGCCCGTGCGGTTCTTGCGCTCGGCCATCATCTCCGGCAGCCGGTGCAGGGTCTGGGGGCCGAAAACCAGGTCGACATAGGGCGCGCGCGCGCCGATTTCCGCCCCTTCCTGACTGGCCACGCAGCCGCCCACGCCGATCACGAGGTTGGGGTTCTTCTGCTTCAGGTGCTTCCAGCGACCCAGCTGATGAAAGACCTTTTCCTGGGCTTTTTCCCTTATGGAACAGGTATTTAGCAGCAACACGTCAGCCTCCTCCGGATTGTCGGTGGGGACCAGGCCATGGCTTTCCCCGAGCAGGTCGCGCATCCGCGCGGAGTCATACTCGTTCATCTGGCAGCCGTGGGTCTTGATGTACAGCTTCTTGCTCACTGTGCCTCGTTGGTACCCGGGAGGTACCGCATTGCCGTGTTGCGGAAAAGGGCTGCGGATTATACAGAGTTGGCAGCCTGAAACCTAGCCGGCGAGGGCTCACAAGTGCTGGAATTCTGGCCCCAGAGTGATACCATTGGCGCCCCCAAAATCCGGCGTACTACAATCGGGGTCGCCAGCCGGAGCGCCCCACGAGGACTTCATGGCCAGCCAACCCGTCTACAAGGTAATTTTCCACAACGCCAACCAGGTGTTCGAGGTGTTTGCGCGGCAGATCTACCAGAGCGACATGTGGGGCTTTATCGAGATCGAGGAGTTTATCTTTGGCGAGCGCTCGCAGATCCTGGTGGACCCCAGCGAGGAGAAGCTGAAGCTGGAGTTCAACGGCGTCAAGCGCAGCTACATTCCCCTGCAAGCCATTATCCGCATTGACGAAGTGGACAAGGAGGGCACCGGCAAGATTTCCGACACGGCCCCGGGTACCCGCAGCAATGTCACGACCTTTCCGCTGTCCGGCATGCAGCCGCAGCACAGTCAGGAAGACTGAGCCGCGGCTCGCGGTCTAGCGTCCCAGTTTCTGCTTCACCGAGGCAATCTTCACACACAGGGCAAACACCTCGACGCTGGCCTGCACGTCCTCCAGCGACGGGAAGCTCGGTGACAGGCGGATGTTGCGGTCTTCCGGGTCCCTGCCGCAGGGGAAGGTGGCGCCCGCCGGGGTCAGCTTGACCCCCACCGCAGCGGCCAGATCCACGATCTCGGAAGCCAGTCCCGGCAGGGCGTCAAAACTTACGAAATAGCCCCCCCGCGGCCGGGTCCAGGTCCCCATGCCGGTGCCGCCCAGCTCCCGCTCCAGGGTCTCCAGCACGGCCTCGAAGCGCGGCCGCAGCAGCGCGGCGTGCTGTTCCATATGGGCTGCCAGCGTGTCGGCGTCCTGCAGGAAGCGCACGTGGCGGAGCTGGTTGACCTTGTCCGGGCCGATGGTCTGGAACGCCAGGTGGGCCTTGAAGGTGGAGAGGTTGCGCTCGCTGCTGCCGACGAACGCGACGCCGGCGCCGGCGAAGGTGACCTTGGAGGTCGAGCCGAACTGGAAGATGCCGTCCATGGTATCGAACTGGCGGGCATACTCGCTGATACAGGCCAGCGGCTCCGCATCGGCATACAGCTGGTGCACCGCGTAGGCGTTGTCCCACATGACAATGAACTGGCCCGAGGCGAGCCTGGGCAGCCGTGCGATGCGCTCCACGGTGTTTTCGCTGTAGACGCAGCCGCTCGGGTTGGAAAAGCGGGGCACGCACCAGATCCCCTTGATGTCAGGGTCGGCGGCGACCAGGCTCTCGACCTGATCCATGTCCGGGCCGGTCTCCAGCAGGCGCACCGGCAGCATCTCGATGCCCAGGTACTCGCAGATGGAGAAGTGGCGGTCATAGCCGGGGACCGGGCAGAGGAATTTGACCTGCCCGGCGTTGGACCAGGCCGAGTCCGCGCCGCGCAGCCCTTCCCGCAGGGCGAAGTCCATTACCTGGTACATCAGGGTCAGGCTGCTGCTGCCGCCGACCAGGGTTTCCTCGGGGGTGGTGCCGAGAACGCCGCCAAACAGGGCCCTGGCCTCGGGCAGTCCGTCCAGGCCGCCGTAGTTGCGGGTGTCGGTGCCGTCGGCGGCGCGATAGTTGCCATCCAGGATACCGTCCAGGCTATCGGACAGGGCCAGCTGCGCCGCGCTCGGCTTGCCCCGTGTGAGGTCCAGGCTAAGCCCCCTGGCCGCCAGCTGGTCGTATTGATCGTAGAGTGTCGCCAGCTGCTCGCGCAGCCCGGCTTCCGTCGCCTGGTCTATGTGCACCTTGAACTCCTGAGTTGGTCTTGCCGGGAGCCGGGCCCCGCGGAAGGCGCCAAGTATACCCGCAGCACCCCGTCAGATGAAACGGTGCGGCCGGCGAGGTGCGGCCGGCGAGGTGCGGCCGGCGAGGTGCGGCCGGCCAGGTGCAGCCAGTCGGTCGCGAGATGCAGGTGGCTGTGTCGCTCGCTTGAAATACGCCGAGCCGGGCCCATATCTGCTGGATCCTTAGCAAACCCTGAACAGGTAGCATTCCATGAGTGACGGCCAGCAGTCCGAGGACAATACTTCTACAAGCCGTGCGGGATCCCGGCACTCGCCAGCAGTTGCCAGTGATATTCTCCCCGAGACCCTGTACCTGGTGCCGATTCCCCAGCGCCCGTTTTTTCCCGGCCAGGTGCAGCCGGTGGCGATCAACCCCCAGGAGTGGGCATCCACCCTGAACGCGGTGGCGGCCGACGGCCACGGCCTGATCGGTCTCAGCTACGTTGACCAGCATGTCGCGGGGAGCGCCGATCCGCGCCAGTTTCCTGAAATCGGCTGCGTGGTGCGCCTGCACCGGCCCCCGGGCGTCGACACCCCCGGCCATTTCCTGGCCCAGGGCGTGAAGCGCTTCCGCATAGTGCGCTGGCTGACGGACACCGTGCCCTACCGGGTGCAGGTGGAGTATCCGCGCAGCCAGGGCGATCGCGACAGCGACGAGATCAAGGCCTACAGCATGGCCCTGATCAAGGAGATCAAGGAGCTGCTGCCCCTGAATCCGCTCTACAGTGAAGAGCTCAAGCAGTATCTGGCCAACTTCAATCCCAACCAGCCCAGTCTGCTGGCGGATTTTTCCGCGGCCCTGACCACGGCCAAGGGTGACCAGCTGCAGGAAATCCTCGACACCCTGCCCCTGCTCGCGCGCATGGAGAAGGTGCTGGTGTTGTTGCGCCGGGAGCGGGAAGTGGCGGAACTGCAGGGACAGATCACCAGTCAGGTCAATGAAAAGGTCTCCGAACAGCAGCGGCAGTTTTTCCTGCGCGAGCAGATGAAGGTGATCCAGAAGGAGCTGGGAATTTCCAAGGACGACCGCAGTACCGATATCGAGCTGTTCGAGGAGCGGATGGCAGCCCTGCGGCCCCCGGAGGCGGTGCAGAAGCGTATCGACGACGAACTGCACAAGCTGTCGGTGCTGGAGACCGGTTCGCCGGAGTACGGTGTGACCCGCAACTACCTGGACTGGGCGACCCAGGTGCCCTGGGGCGTGACCTCCGCGGACAAGCTGGAGCTGAAGCATGCGCGCGAGGTTTTGAACGCACACCACGACGGTCTCGACGACGTCAAGCAGCGGATCCTGGAATTCCTCGCGGTGGGGGCTTTCAAGGGTGAGATCGCCGGTTCCATCCTGCTGCTGGTGGGACCGCCGGGGGTCGGCAAGACCAGCATCGGTCGCTCCGTGGCGGACGCCCTGGGACGTGAGTTCTACCGTTTCAGCCTCGGTGGCATGCGCGATGAGGCCGAAATCAAGGGCCATCGCCGCACCTATATCGGTGCCATGCCGGGCAAGTTCGTCCACGCCCTGAAAGAGGTCAAGGTGGCCAATCCCGTGATCATGCTGGATGAGATCGACAAGATCGGCGCCTCTTTCCAGGGCGATCCGGCCTCGGCGCTGCTGGAGGTGCTGGATCCGGAGCAGAACAGCGATTTCCTCGACCACTACCTGGATATGCGGGTGGATCTGTCGCGGGTGCTGTTCATCTGTACCGCCAACCAGCTGGATACGATTCCCGGTCCGCTGCTGGACCGGATGGAAGTCCTGCGCCTCGCGGGCTATATCGCCGAGGAGAAGCTCGCTATCGCCAAAAACCATCTCTGGCCCCGGCTGCTGGAGCGCCACGGGGTCCAGGACGAGCAGCTGAAGATCAACGACGCCGCATTGAAATATGTCATTGAGAGCTACTGTCGGGAGGCCGGGGTCAGGAATCTGGAAAAACAGCTGGCCCGCATCATCCGCAAGTCCATTGTCGACCTGGTCGAGGGCGGGCAGACGCGCATCCGGGTCGGCAAGAAGGATATCGAGACCCTGCTGGGCCAGCCCGTATTCCAGGCCGAGAAACTGCTGCGTGGCCCGGGTGTCGCCACCGGCCTCGCCTGGACCGCCATGGGCGGCGCCACCCTCGCGATCGAGTCCTCCCAGGTGCACACGCTCAACCGGGGCTTCAAGCTCACCGGCCGGCTCGGCGACACCATGAAGGAATCCGCCGAGATTGCCTACAGCTATGTTGTCGCCCACCTGAAAGACTACGGTTGCGACCTCGACTTTTTCGACACCAGCATGGTGCACCTGCACGTCCCCGAGGGGGCCACTCCCAAGGACGGTCCCAGCGCGGGTATCACCATGGCCACTGCCCTGATTTCCCTGGCCCGCAAGGAGCGCATCAAGCGCCCCCTGGCCATGACCGGGGAGCTCACGCTCACCGGCCAGGTGCTGGCCGTCGGCGGTATCCGGGAAAAGGTGATCGCGGCCCGCCGCATCAAGATCCCGGAACTGATCCTGCCCGCCGCCAACCGCCGTGATTTCGAGGAGCTGCCGGACTATCTGCGGGAGGGGCTGGAGGTGCACTTTGCGCGCACCTACCGGGAGGTGTTCGAGTTCGTGTTCCAGGAGCACCGGCGGGAGAAAGCGCTGCACTGACGCCAAGCTATGGTGCCACTGGTTCCCGGCCGGAGGCATTGCTGCCCCTCCAGGGACTCGCCGTGAATACGTCCATGTAGGCTCGTATCGCGCATCCATGCGCTCAACGGTCCCTGGAGGGGCCGCAACACCCCCGGCCTGGCTTGGTCACGCTGCGAACTGACTCTTGGTGCAACGTTGGAACGCGATAGCTAACGGGCTTAGTGGCATTGAGCTTTTAGGGCATGGTGCACAGAGGTGCGGACGCGTGTTGGTCCTTCGACGGACCGTCGACGGCCATGGAAGGCCGTCGCCGAGCCCACATGGATGTGCTTGCAGCGTGTCCGTCGAAGGACCAACACGTGGCCGTGCCGTCGCTCGATCAAAGCACTGACAAGAATTGGCGCGTTAACGAAGGCCTACCCAGGTACCCGGGCCGTGACTATCGCTCGCCGCGGCGCCGGGTAGCCTTCGATCGTGCGACTCGCATCCGTCGGGTCGAGGAAATCCGCCAGGGACTGGAACCGCATCCACTCGGTCGCGCGCTGTTCTTCCACCGTGGTCACCGACACATCCACCAGCGCCTCGTCCACGAAGCCCAGCTTGCGCAGCCATCCCAGCAAAGTGGCACCGCTGGGCAGGAACCACACATTGCCCATGCGCGCATAGCGCCCTTCCGGTACCAGGGTGGCGCCCTCGGGGCCCTCGATGACCAGGGTTTCCAGCACCAGCTGGCCGCCGGGGCGCAGGCAGGACTTCAGGTCCTGCAGGTGGTCCAGGGGGGAGCGCCGGTGGTAGAGAATACCCATGGAAAACACGCTGTCGAAGGCGGCGAGTTTCGGCGGCACATGCTGGATACCCAGGGGCAACACCCAGACACCGGGCTGCTGCAGGTATTTCTGCAGGGCCCAGTACTGGAGCACGAACAGCGGGGTGGGGTCGATGCCGATCACTTCCGCGGCGCCGTCCCCGGCCATGCGCCAGCAGTGGTAGCCGCTGCCGCAACCGACGTCGAGCACGCGGCGGCCGGCAAGGGGGTCGATGTGCGCTTGCAGCCGCTGCCATTTCCAGTCGGAGCGCCACTCGGTGTCGATATGCACGCCGAACAGTTCGAACGGGCCTTTGCGCCAGGGGTGCAAGCCCTGCAGTGTTTCTTCCAGCGCGGCCAGTGCGGCGGGGGCCAGCGGTGGGTCGCAGTCGGCACCAACCCGGGCGCGATTGAGGTGGATGCGGCTGGGGACAATAGCGGGCAGCGCATTCAGGGCATCCAGCCAGCGCGGCAGGTCGCCGTAGCGCTCCACCGCGAGGCCCCGGGCGATCTGCGCCGGCAGCAGCTCTGCCCAGGGCGCCAGCGCGCTGTCCTGCCAGCGCTGGATTAGGGGTTGATAGTCGATCATTTCAGGGCGATGAGCGAGGCGAAGTTGAAGCACTGGAACCAGACATCGCAGCTGCCGAAGCCGGCGGCGCCGATGCGCTGCTTGTGCTCGCCGAGTGTATCCCGCAGCAGTACGTTCTCGATGGCGTTGCGCTTGCCGGCGATTTCCAGGTCGCTGTAGCCGTTGGCGCGTTTGAATTCGTGGTGCAGGTCGATATTGAGGGCGTCGAGGTGGGGGTCCTCGAAGGTGACCTTTTCCGACAGCACCATGATGCCACCGGGACGCAGGCCCTGGTAAATGCGCCTGATGATCGCGTCGCGTCGCTCGCGGGCAATGAACTGCAGGGTGAAGTTGAGCACCACCACGGAGGCGTCCTCGATGGCCACGTCCTGCAGGTCGGCACAGACCAGTGTCACGGGGATGTCGTGGCTGTCGGTGGCGATGACCGTCTGGCAGCGTTCCAGCATGGCCGCGGAATTGTCGACACCGATGATCAGGCAGTCCCGGTGCTGCACCTGCTGGCGCATGGCCAGGGTGGACGCTCCCAGGGAGCAGCCGAGATCGTAGAGCCGGCTGCCCGGTGTGGCGAAGCGCCCCGCCAGCAGGCCGGTCATGGCGACAATGGTGGTATAGCCCGGGACCGAGCGCTTGATCATGTCGGGGAATACGCGCGCTACCCGGTCATCGAACTGGAACGCCGCAGGTTCGCTGACTGTCTGGGTATAGAGGGTGTCGCGGGAGTCGGTCACGGTGGCGGTTTCAAGGGTGTCGGGGTTGGCTGGAAGTTTACCATGGATGTACTGGCGGCCCGAATAGCGCACAATACGGGCCGCGAAATTCCCGGAGCAGAGACATGAAAGGCACCCACGAATATGCGGGCGACCCGCGCAACGAAAACATCCTGATCGACATCAACGGCGAGCTGTTCCCCCGCGCAGAGGCGCGGATCTCGGTCTTCGACTCCGGCTTCATCCTCGGGGACGGCGTCTGGGAAGGGCTGCGGGTGGAGAACAACACGGTGCTGTTCCTGGAGCGTCACCTTGAGCGGCTGTTCGAGGGCATGAAGACCCTGGATTTCCAGCCGGATTTCAGCCGCGATGAACTCGCCGCGCGGCTGTATACCCTGCTGGCGGCCAATGGCATGGATGACGGCGTGCACATCCGCCTGATGGTGTCCCGCGGCGTCAAGGCCACCCCCTACCAGGACCCGCGGATGACCATCACCCCGCCGACGGTGGTCATCATTCCCGAGTACAAGCAGGCGCTGCCGGAAGTGGTGGAGAAGGGCGTGCGGCTGTATACCGTGTATGTTCGCCGCGGTTATTCCGACGTTCAGGACCCGACCCTGAACACCCACTCCAAGCTCAACTGCATCACCGCCTGTATCCAGGCCACCAAGGCCGGTGCCGACGAGGCGCTGATGCTGGACCCCCACGGCTTCGTCGCCACCTGCAATTCCACCCATTTCTTTATCGTCCGTCGCGGCGAGATCTGGACCTCCACCGGTGATTACTGCCTCGACGGCATCACCCGCGGCAAGGTGCTGGAAATGGGGCTCGAGCTGGGCCTCACCGTGCGCGAGAAGAACTTCACCCTCACCGATGTCTACAACGCCGAGGAGGCATTTGTGACCGGCACCTTTGCCGGCCTGGTGCCGGTGACGGAGGTCGACGGTCGCAGGATTGGCGAGGCCGGCGGCGGGCGGGAGATGGTGCAGCGCCTGCAAGCCCAGTACCGGACTACGGTGGCGCGCTACATCGACGGCCCCGGCAAGCAGCACCCGAGGGCCTAGGTCATGGCTGTCCTGCGTATCGCGATGTGGTCGGGCCCGCGCAACATCAGTACCGCCCTGATGCGGGCTTTTGAAAACCGGCCTGACTGCGCGGTCGTCGATGAGCCCTTCTACGGCTACTACCTGCAGAGCACCGGCCTCGAGCACCCCGCCGGCGCCGAGGTGATGGCCAGTATGAGTTGTGACTGGCGGGAGGTGGCGCGGCAGTTGTGTGAGGAACTGCCGGCCACGGCGGACACTGCAAGCTGCTCGCTGTTCTACCAGAAGCACATGACCCAGCACATCCTCCCCGCGATGGACATGGGCTGGACTGACGGCCTGCAGAATTGCTTCCTGATCCGCGAGCCGCGGCGGATTATCGCTTCCTACGCCAAAGTGCGGCCGCGTTTTGCGATTGAGGAGCTGGGTTTTCCGCAGCAGTGGGCGCTGTTTGAGCGGGTGGCGGACCGGCTCGGCGCGGCGCCGCCGGTGATCGACTCCGCCCGGACCCTGCGCGACCCGGAGGGCGTGCTGCGCGCTCTCTGCGGGCGCATCGGCATTCCCTTCAGTGAGCACATGCTGCACTGGCCGGCGGGGCGGCGCGCCAGTGATGGTGTCTGGGCACCGCACTGGTACGCGGCGGTGGAGCGCACTACGGGTTTCGAGCCGGTGAGTGAAGTGCCGCTGGCGGAGATTCCCGTGCCGCCCGGCTGCGAGGCGATGTGCGCGGCGGCGGAGGGGTTCTACAGCCGGTTGCTGGAGCACGCCCTGTAGATTATGGGTGGTGTGCCGCTGGCAGCGGCTTCAGGTCCCTCGCCGGCACCCGGGCCTGAATAACGGCTGGCGTTCCTGACCTGTGACCTCCCCGGCCGTCGTCCCGGGTGCCAACGTGGCGGAACAGGGCCGGGTGGTCTATAACAGTACTCCCTCCTCCTCCGATTCGTTCGCGAGGCACCTTATGAAACCGATCCATATTCTTGCCCTCATCGGCGTAGCCGCAATCGCCGGGCTTGTGTACTTCACCAATACTGGCACTAGCCGCCCGGCCGACATCGAAACTGCCGTTGCCGGAGCACCGTCATCGACCGCGCCCACCATCGCGCCGGTGGGGGCCTCCCTGCTGGATGGCCTGGGTGACCACCGGATGGCCGTCACCACCAGCCCTGAGGCACAACGCTGGTTTGACCAGGCCCTGATGCTGACGTACGGCTTCAATCACGATGCTGCGGAGCGTTCTTTCCTCCGCGCCCTGGAAGTGGATCCGGCCTGCGCCATGTGCTGGTGGGGGGCGGCCCTGGTGCTGGGGCCCCATGTCAATGCCGGCATGAATCCGGCACAGAACCCGGTGGCCTGGGAGCGGCTGCAGGCCGCGCGCAAGCTGGCCAGGGGAGCCAGCGAGCGCGAGCGGGCCTACATCGAAGCCCTGTCCGCGCGCTATGCGGAAAATGCCCCGGAAGATCGCCGGCCACTGGATGAAGCCTACGCCGTGGCCATGCAGAGCCTGGTGGCGCAGTATCCGGATGATCTGGATGCAGCAACCCTGCATGCCGAGGCCTTGATGAACCTGCAGCCGTGGGATTTCTGGGATGCCGATGGCCAGCCCAAGGGCAACACCCTGGCAATCCTCGATCGGCTGGAGGCGACGTTGGCGCGCAACGACGCACACCCGGGAGCCCTGCACCTCTACATCCATTCGGTCGAGGCTTCGCCGGAGCCAGAACGTGGCGCCGCCGCAGCGGACCGGCTGCGCGCCCTTATTCCGGGTTCGGGTCATCTGGTTCACATGCCGGCGCACATCTACGCCCGGGTCGGGCGCTGGCATGATGCCGCCCTGGTAAACCAGGATGCCATTCTGGCTGACGACCTGTACCTGGCGACCTGCCGCCCCGTGCCCGGGGTCTACCCGCTGGGCTATGTGCCGCACAATCACCATTTCCTCTGGTTTGCTGCCACCATGGCCGGGGACCGCGCCACAGCCATCGCCGCGGCGGAGGCCACTGGACTGCGGACCAGTGACCCGGACCTGATGCGATTGCCGGGGATGGAAGCCCTGCAGCAGTTCTCCATGACGCCGGTGTTTGCGCGCATACGATTTGGGCTCTGGGATGAGGTGGCGGCGCTGCCCAAGCCGGCTGAGGACCTCCCCTTCCAGGTGGCGATCTGGCATTACGCCCAGGGGCTGGCAGCCGTGCGCCAGCAGCGACTGGCCGATGCTGAACAGCATCACCAGGCGCTGCTGCCCGCCATGGAGGACCCTGCGATCGAGGCTATGCTGATGTGGGGGCGCTATTCCCTGCAGCAGGGCGTGCGAGTCGCGGAGCGGGTGCTGGCGGGAGAGCTGGCTGCGGCCCGAGGCGAAGACGACGCCGCGGTAGCGGCCTTGCGGGAGGCGGTGGTGCTGGAGGACGCAATTCCCTACGATGAGCCACCGGGCTGGCACGCGCAAGTGCGGCAGACCCTCGGTGCGGTGTTGTTGGAACTGGGTCGCGCCCCGGAGGCGGAGGCGGTGTATCGGGAAGAATTGCGGCGCAATCCGGAAAATGGCTGGTCTCTATACGGTCTGACTGAGGCGCTATCGGCCCAGCAGCAGGTGGAGGCTGCGGCCGAGATGCACTCACGGTTCGAGCGAGCCTGGGCGCACGCCGACTTCCCATTGACGGCGTCACGCCTGTAGCAAATGGCTGACTGTGGGCGCGGCGCCAACAACCAGCCTGCCGCGCTCACAGCGGTGTCGCAACGCTACCGCCCGGGTGGGGTCTCGCGGTAACTGTCCCAGTCCGCGAGCAGGGCCTCGATCACTTTCACGCCCACCAGATAGGCGTTCTCCAGTGCCGCATCGAGACCGGCGTAGCTGTCGTGCTGCTCTTCCCGCAGGTACTCGGCGGCGCCCTTGCCGGGTGGGGGCAGGGTGAAGTTGGAGGCAGTGCGCAGCACCAGCACCCGGCGCTTGTCGACCTTGCCGGCCTCGTGCAGGTAGGTGAGTGACTGGTAGCTGCCGGTGTCCTCCATCGCCGAGCTGACAAATTCGCCCTCGCCGTCGGTCCAGTACTTCACCCACTGGTTCGCCCAGTCGTTGAGCAGCTTGCCGTGCCAGAAGGTCATCGCGGCCAGCTGGTCACCCTTGATCACCTTCGGCGGCTGTTGTCCCACCGGGTAGTCCACATAGGGCTTGCGGGCCGCGGCCAGGGTTTCGTGGTCGGGCAACTCCATGTCTTTGGTCAAACCGTAGGCCCAGTTCACCAGGCCGGTATCGAGCCTGAATACCTCGCCCAGATTGTAGCTCTTGCGCTCCGGGTCGCCGGGCCCCTGGCTGAACAGCGGAAAGTAACCGTGATCCCAGTCCTCGGGGATTTCCCGGGGGTCTATTTCATGGGCCAGGTCGCCATCCACCAGCCACTCGGCCCAGGCCACGGAGCCGAGCGAGGCATCCGCCGGATCGAAGCCGGAAATGCCGGCGACCAGCCAGTAGGCCTTGCTGAGGTCGAAGCGCGGATCCAGGCCCAGGGCCATGACGCTGGCGGCAGCATTGGCCGTGCCCATGCCGGTGACGATGCCGAGCACACCGGACTCCAGGTTCATGTGGATGTCGTGGTGCATGTGCGGCGCCGGGAAGCGGGTGTCCAGCGGCACGCGCTCGTACCAGCGCTGGAATTCCCCGGCGGCATCGCCGCTGTCGGCGCCGGTTTCGAACATGGTGACAACCACGACCTTGACCGGAATGGGGCCCGGCGCCGCAGTCTCCGCCAGCGCGGGGAATGCCGGCAGGGCAAGGAGCAGGGCAAGTAACACAGATTTTCTCATGGTGAATGCGTATCCGCCGTTGGGTGGGTGGTGAGGAAGGATTCTATCGCAGCCCGGGTCGGTGCGCTGGACTGGGCCCCGTGCTGCTGCACGGAAAGCGCCGCAGCGGCCTGGGCAAAACCTATGGCACGGGGCAATGCCAGTCCCTCGGTGAGCGCCACCGCCAGGCAGCCATTGAAGACATCGCCCGCCGCGGTGCTGTCCACTGCGGTCACCGGGAAGCCCGGGAACTCGCTGCGCCGGGGTTCGCGCGCGCCGTCGGCCTGGGACAGGAACACGCCCCTGGCGCCGCGGGTAATGATGACGGTGCCGACACCGCGCTGGTGCAGGGTGTCCGCCGCAGCCGCGGCAGAGCCGGTATCGCAGACCTGGATGCCGGTCAGCAACGCCGCCTCGGTTTCATTGGGGGTAAGCAATTGCAGGAGGGGATACAGCGCTTCGGGCAGCACCTGGGCCGGGGCCGGATTCAGGATCACCACCGCATCGGCCCTGCTGGCGGCGCGGGCTGCGGCCAGCACCGTGTCCATGGGTGTCTCCAGCTGCAGGAGCACCACGGCGGCCTTCTCCAGCAGGCGCCCGGCGCTGTCGATGTGGTGGGGCTGCAGTCGGGCATTGGCGCCCGGCGCCACCGCGATGCTGTTCTCACCGCTTGCGTCCACCAGGATCTGGGCGATCCCGGAGGGGGCCTGCGGGTCGACCACGCAGTGGTCGGTGTTGATGCCGGCGGTGGCGAAGGCGGCCAGTGCGGCATCGCCGAAGCTGTCCCTGCCAACACAGGCAATGAGACTGACGTCGCCGTCTGCGTGCGCCGCGGCCACCGCCTGGTTGGCGCCCTTGCCGCCCCCGGCGGTGCTGAAGCTGCCGCCGAGAACAGTTTCTCCGGGAGCCGGCAGGTGCGGCACCCGGATGATCATGTCGGTGTTGCTGGAGCCGACGACGACCAGTCTGCTCATGGCCCCTCCGTCAGAACCTGCTGGACAGGGACAGACCCCAGACCCGCGGCTCATTGGTGAAGCCGGTCAGGTTGTTGAAGTCAATCGCTCCCTGCACGTTTTCCTCGTCGGTGATGTTGCGGCCGAACAGGGCCATTTCGTAGCTGCCGTCGCGCAGGCGCCAGCCCAGGCGCAGGCCGCCCTCGAACTGGCCGTCGGTGACGAACTCGGCGGCGTCGTAGAGGAATATCTGGGTGTCACCCTGGTAGGACCAGTCGGTGAAGGCAAACAGCTCCGACTCGCGGCCCACGGGAAGGGTCCAGGAGGCGGTGAAGTTGAAGGTGGTCTCCGGCGCCTGGGGGAAGGGGTTGCCGTCCACGAACACGAGGCCGTTGCCGTCCACGGGATTGCGGATGGTGCAGGCCCCGCTGCCGCAGGAGCCCACGCGCAGGCTGCTGTCCTCGATCTCGGTGTCGGCGTAGCCGGCGCCGAAGGTAACCGCGAAGTTGTCGGTGAGGGCCCACTCGAGGTCGACTTCCCCGCCCTGGCCGGTGCCCTGTTCAGCGTTCACCAGCTGGATGGAGTTGTCCACACCGCCGACGGCGGTAAACTGGATGTCATCCACCTCGTAGTAGAACAGCGCGGCGTTGAGGCGCATGCGTCCATCCAGGTACTCTGCCTTGTAGCCCAGCTCGAAGGCGGTGATGGTCTCGGAATCGGCGATGGAGGGTGCGGCGCCGAAGGCGACGTCCCGGCCCTGGATGGTGGGTGCGCGGAAGCCGGTGCCGACCCTGGCCCAGTACAGGGAGCTGTCGCTGGCGGCAAAGGACAGGGCGAGGTCGCCGCTGACCTGGTCATCGGAAACGCTTTCCGCAAAGCCCGGGGCGAAGAAATCCTTCTCGTCGTCGGTCCAGCGCAGGCCCGCGGTCAGGGTCCAGGCATCGGTGAGTGCGTAGTCGACCTGGCCGAACACGGCTACCGAGGTGTTCTCATGAGTGACCGTGGTTGCCGGCACGAAGAAGGGGTTGGTTTCCACGTCCAGATCGGAGTCGAAATAAAACAGGCCGGTCTGCCAGTTGAGCCGGCCGTCGCTGTTGCTGGACAGGCGGAGCTCCTGGGTAAACTGCTCGACGTCGGCCGAGTCCTGGGTCTGGGAGGGGAAGGGGATGAAGCCCGGTCCCATGAACGGCAGGAACGAGGCGCCGAAGCCGCCGTCGATATCGCCCAGGCTGCGGCCCTTGGCGTCTTCCCCCGCGGTGATGGAGGTCAGGGTCACGCTGTCGAAGTCGTACTCGACCTTGAGGTTGACGCCGGTGTTGCGGTATTCCTGCGGGTTGTTGTCGCCCTCGTCGAAGAATACGGTGTCGCGGATATAGTTTTCGTTCAGCTTGTTGCTGCCGGTGGTGAACACATTGGCGCGGAACACTGCCGCGGTACCGTCCAGGTCGCGGTGGTGGGCGCCCAGCAGCACGCTGGTGCGGTCATTGGGCTCGAACAGCAGGGCGCCCTTGACAGCCTTTTCGATAAAGCCGCCGAGGGCGTCGTCTTCGCCGGTGAAGGCGTTGTCGATCCAGTCGCCGCGGCTCTGGTACAGCACCGCGACGCGCCCGGCAACGGTATCGCTGAGGCCGCCGCCGACCGCGCCCTCGAAGTTCAGGGTGTCGAGCTCGCCGATATCGACCTTGGCATAGCCCTCCAGTTCCCGGGTCGGCTTGCGGGAGTCAAACTTGACGATGCCGGCGGTGGTGTTGCGACCGAACAGGGAGCCCTGGGGGCCGCGCAGGACTTCAACCTGCTCGATGTCGAACAGCGGGAAGCTTTTCAGGACCACATTTTCCTTCACCACCTCGTCCATGATGATGGACACGGGCTGGGAGGCGGCGAGGTCGAAGTCGATGTTGCCGAGGCCGCGGATGTAGAAGCGCGGCGCGACGCGACCGTTGGACGACTCGACATACAGGCCCGGCACCCGCGTGGAGAGGCCGCGGATGTCCGCGCCGCCTTCAAACAGTGCGGTGAAGCGCTCGCCGGACATGGTCGCCACCGACAGCGGAACATCCAGCAGGCCTTGCTCGCGCTTCTGCGCGGTGACTATGATCTCCTCCAGTTGCGCCATGGCGGGAGCGGTGGCTGTGGTCGCTGCGGCAATGGCGGCGGTCAGGGCCAACCGGGGAACGGTGATCCTCTTCATGGATGTCTCTCCTGAGTAAACTGGTCGGGTGCGGTCGATGGTTTCTTGCGGAGTGATAACGGGTTCTGGTGCCCGCGGCTGGCCTTGGCGGCGCATGTGTGCAAAATTTACACCTCTGGCGCGCCTGCCGCAGCCCCCCGCGGCAAAAATACCAGAATTTGCCCAGTTCCATTGGCGGGTAAACGTACTGTGTCCGCCCGTGTGCGGGATAGGAGAATGCCTGTGTTGAAGCTTTTTGCGCCCTGCTCCCTGCTGCTGGGCTGGCTGATGTTACCGGTGGTTGCGGGAGCCAGCCCCGGTAACGGTGCCGACCTCATTGTCTACGGTGACTACCTGCTGACCATGGATCCCGGGCAGCCGGAATTGCGGGACGCGGCGGTAGTGGTGCGCGAGGGCGTGATTGTGGATGTCGGCCCCCGGGAACGGATTGACCGGACCTGGGTGGCCAGGGACAGCATCGCGGGGGAGGGCCGGGTGCTGATGCCCGGGCTGGTCAATGGTCACACCCACACCGCGATGACCCTGTTCCGGGGTATGGTTGATGACCTGGACCTGATGACCTGGCTGAATCACTACGTGTTCCCGATGGAGGGGCGTTTCGTGGATCCCGATTTCGTGCGCACGGGCACGGAGCTGGCCTGCTGGGAGATGATCCGCGGTGGTACCACCACCTTCGTGGATATGTATTTCTATCCGGACGAAATCGCCTCCGTGGTCGAGCGCTGCGGACTGCGTGCGGTGATCGGCTCCCCGCACATCGATTTCCCCAGTCCCGGTTTCACCGGCTGGGAGGACTCCTTTGCCGCCGCCGCGGACTTTGTCCGCCGCTGGCAGGGCCGGCATCCCCGTATTACCCCCGCGTTTGCCCCCCATGCGCCGTATACGGTCTCGGCAGAGCACCTGCAGGCCACGGTGGAAAAAGCCACCGAGCTCGGCGCCGTGGTCACCATGCACCTGGCGGAGGCGCCGGCAGAGACCGAGTTTATCGCCGCGGAGTATGACACCAGCCCGGTACGCCACGTGGCGGGACTGGGCATGTTCCGGCTGCCGCTGATTGCGGCACATATGGTGCAGCTGGACGCCGCGGATATCACCCTGACCGCGGGGGCCGGCGTGGGCGCGATCCACAACCCCACGTCCAACATGAAACTGGGCGCGGGTATTTCCCCGGTGCCGGCGATGCTGGCGGCGGGCGTGAACGTCGGCCTGGGCACGGACGGTGCCGCCTCCAACAACGATCTCGACCTCTGGGAGGAAGTGCGCATGGCGGCCCTGCTGCACAAGGTTGCCAGCGGCGATCCCACCGCGATGCCGGCCGGCCAGGCCCTGGCCATGGCGACGCGGCTGGGAGCGGCGGCCATTCACCTGGGGGATGTTGTCGGCCAGCTGAAAACCGGCATGCAGGCGGACATGATCCAGCTGGACGTGACCCGGACCCATCACCTGCCACTGTACGATGTGATATCCCACCTGGTGTATGTACTGGACAGCCAGGATGTGCAGACGACCATTGTGGCCGGGCAAGTGCTGATGCGGGACCGGCAGGTGCTCACGCTGGATGAGACGGCACTGCGGGCGGCGGTATCCCGGGCCAGCGACCGTATTCGCAAGGCCTTGCGCGAACAACAGGAGAACGAGGCATGAGAATCGCAGGTATCATACTGGGCTGCGCCCTGGCAGCTATTGGCGCCAGGGCTGCCCACGCCGACCTCGCGGAAACCGCGGTGGCTCTTCCGGACAAGGCAACCCTGATCGCCACGCTGGGTCTGCAGGCCCATGTCGAGGGCGGTTATTTCGCCCGCACCTTCCAGCCCGACCACCGGCCGCAGGTGGCAACGCCGCGCGGCTCGCGCTATACCATGACCGCCATCCACTACCTGCTGACGGACGATTCCCCGATCGGCCACTGGCACCGCAACGAGTCGGACATCGTGCACTTCCACCATCTGGGCGCGCCGGTGCACTACTACCTGTTGCATCCCGATGGTCGGCTGGAAACGGCGGTGCTGGGCCCGGATCTGGCGGCCGGCCAGCGCCTGCAACTGACGGTGCAGGGCGGCGTCTGGAAAGCCTCACACCTGCCGCAGGGCGAGTACGGCCTGATCAGCGAGGCGGTTGCCCCGGGCTTCGACTATGCGGACATGGCCCTGGGTACGCGCGCGGTCCTGCTACAGCAGTTCCCGCAACACGCCGATGTGATCCGGGCCTATACCCGCAATTGAAGCCGGCTATTGGCCCTTGGCCATCAGGTGCTGCTCCAGCTCGGGCATGATGCTGGCGAGCTCGGGCTTGTTGGCGCGGATCTCCGCCGCGGTCAGGCCGTGCAGCTCATGCGGGAAGACCAGCCAGTCGCTGGTCTCGTGGATGTAGTAGTCCGGCACCCGTTCGGTCTGGTTGTTGCCCGGCTTGTAGTAGGGCGTGGCGATGCGGATTTCCGGAGTGTTCTTCTTGCAGGCCTGGCGCAGGTCCTGGATGACCTGGTCTATGGACAGGCCCGAGTCGTGGACGTCGTCGACGATCAGCAACGAGTCCTCGGATTCCAGCTGCTTGATGAGGTAGGTCAGGCCGTGCACCTGGACATGGCGGCTGCGCTCGCCGATGCCGGTGTAGGAGGAGGTGCGGATGGCGATATGGTCCGCCTCCACCCCCAGTACGTCCAGTAGCTCCTGCACCGCGATTCCCACCGGCGCCCCGCCGCGCCAGACGCCGACGATGTAGTTGGGGCGATAACCGCTGGTGTACACCTGCCAGGCCAGCCTGAAGGAATCTTCCAGCAACTGCTGGGCGCTGATGTAGTGCTTGTGCATGGTGGTGGTGTCCTCAAACATCGGTTCTGCGGGGATGGCGCAGAGATTAGCACAGCTTTCCCCGCAACCCGGTCCCGCCTATGGTGCCCCCCGCGGCGATTGCGTACACTTTCGCCTTTCTTCGCGCAGCGGACAGAGGGAGCAAGCAGCACCATGGAGCACGGTAACCAGCCTGCGGCAGGCCCTCTGGAGCGTTTTTTCAGGCTGTCCGAACACGGTACCAATGTTCGCACCGAGCTGATTGCGGGCGCCACTACCTTCGTCACCATGGCCTATATCATCTTCGTCAATCCGCAGATGATGGCCTCCGCCGGCATGGATCCGCAGGCCTCCTTCGTCGCCACCTGCCTGGCCTCGGCGCTGGCCTGCTACCTGATGGGGCTCTACGCCAACTGGCCGGTGGGGCTGGCACCGGGCATGGGCCTGAACGCATTCTTCACCTACACCGTGGTCGCCGACATGGGCTATAGCTGGCAGGTGGCCCTGGGGGCCGTGTTCCTCGCCGGCGTACTGTTCGTGATCATGAGCGTCACCCGCCTGCGACGCTGGATGCTGGACAGCATACCGCTGGACCTGCGTGTGGCCATGGGTGCGGGCGTCGGCCTGTTTGTGGGTTTTATCGGCCTGAAGAGCGGCGGCATTATCGTCGCCAGCGACGCCACCTATCTTACCCTTGGCGATCTCGCTGCGCCCGAACCTTTTCTCGCGGCACTGGGCTTTCTGGTGATTGCGATCCTGTCCATTCGCCAGGTGCACGGCGCGATCATTATCGGCATCCTGGCGATTACCGGCATTGCCCTGGGCGGGAATCTGGTGGAGTACCAGGGTCTGGTGGCGGCGCCGCCGAGCATGGCGCCCGTCTTCCTGCAACTGGACATTCCCGGTGCCCTGGACGTGGCCATGACCAGCGTCATCATCGCCTTCCTGTTCGTGAACCTGTTTGACACTGCCGGAACCCTGCTGGGGGTGGCCAACCGTGCCGGCCTGATGAATGCCGACGGCAGTATCCGCAATATGGATCGGGCGCTGAAGGCGGACAGCACTTCCAGCGTGCTCGGTGCCTTCCTCGGCTGCGCCCCGGTGACCAGCTACGTGGAGAGCGCCGCCGGGGTCGCTGCCGGTGGCCGCACCGGCCTCACTGCGGTCACTGTCGGCACCCTGTTCCTGGTGGCCATCTTCTTCGCGCCGCTGGCCGCCATGGTGCCGGCGTTTGCGACGGCGGGGGCGCTGATCTACGTGGCGATGCTGATGCTGACCAGCCTGCAGGGGCTGGAGTGGGAGGACATGACCGAGGTGGTGCCGGCGCTGATCACTGTGGTGATGATTCCGCTGTCGTTTTCCATCGCCAACGGGATCGCGGTCGGCTTCATAAGCTATGTCGCGATCAAGCTGTTCGTGGGCCGCTACCGGGATATCTCCCCCGGCGCCTGGTTCCTGGCGTTGATCTTCATCGCCAAGTTCGCGCTGATGTGAACCCCTGCCCGGCTCCGGTATAATCCCGCCGATGAAACCAGCCACTTATCCCGACGACCCGGAGCAGCTCTGGGAGCACTTTTACTGCATCTCCCAGATCCCGCGCCCCTCGAAAGCGGAGGACGCGGTGCGCGACTACGTCATCGCTCAGGCTCGGGCCCACGATTGCCGCTGGCAGCTGGACGCCACCGGCAACCTGGTGGTCTATGTGCCGGCTTCGCCGGGACGCGAACACCACGGCACCGTCATCATCCAGAACCACCTGGATATGGTGACGGTGAAGACCGGTGACAGCCCCCACGATTTTTTCGCCGACCCCCTGACGCTGAAGGTCGAGGACGGCTGGTTGCTGGCGGACCGGACCACCCTGGGCGCCGATAACGGCGTGGGCTGTGCGGCCGCACTGGCAGTGATGACCGATACCGACGTCCAGCATCCGCCGCTGGAACTGCTGTTCACTGTGGATGAGGAAACCGGTCTCGGCGGCGCGCTGGGACTGGATGCCAGCCTGCTCAGCGGCGAGGTGATGCTGAACCTGGACACGGAGGACTGGCAGGAGCTGTATATCGGCTGCGCCGGTGGCGGTGGCTGGATCCTGAGCGGGCGCTATCCGCTGCAGGAGCCCAGCGCGGGGCTGTCCTGCTGGAGCCTGGAGCTGAAGGGACTCGCGGGCGGTCACTCCGGTATCGAGATCCATCACCAGCTTGGCAATGCGCTCAAGCTGCTGGCCGACGGCCTGGCGGCGGTGGACGGGGTGCAGCTGGCCGGATTCAGTGCCGGCGTTGCCCACAATGTTATCCCGCGGGAGGGCACGGTCATGTTTGCCTGCTCGCGACCTGAGGCGCAGGCGCTCGAGGAGCGCCTGCAGTCCCTGGCGGCACGCTGGCGCAGCTACCTGCCGGCGGCGGATCACGCCCTGTCCCTGAGCCTGTCGCCGCTGGCGCCCCTGCCGCTGCTGAGCGCGGCGGACAGCCAGCGCCTGCTGGCCCTGCTGGCGGCATTCCCGCACGGCGCCCAGGCCTACAGCCTGGCCCAGCCCGCGGACCTGGTCGACCTCAGTATCAACCTGGCGCGTCTGCAGCTGCGGGAGGGGGCGCTGGAACTGGAGGCGAGCTACCGTTTCTTCAACGCGGGGCAAGCGCTGCCATTGCGCGCCGGGGTAGAGGGGCTGGCCCGGCTGGCCGGCCTGGACATCCAGCGCATCGACGGTTACCCCGGCTGGCAGCCGGATTTTGCCAGCCCGCTGCTGGCCCGGGGCAAGGCCCTGCACCAGCGTCTGTTCGGCAGTGAGCCGGCGGTCAAGGCCATTCACGCGGGCCTTGAGTGCGGGATCCTCAAGAGCAAGAAACCGGAGGTGGATATTCTGTCCTTCGGCCCCACCATACGCGGCGCCCATTCACCCACCGAGCGGCTGCGCATTGATACCGTGCCGCCGTTCTGGCACTACCTGACCGCCCTGCTGGCGGAACTCTGACCCTCCAGGAGGACAACACCATGCTGGAAACACTGCCACAGGTTCCGGAAGATTCCATCCTCGGCCTCGCCGCTGCCTGCCGCGCCGACCCGAACCCGAACAAGGTCGATCTTACGCTCGGCGTCTACATGAACGAGGAGGGCCTGTGCCCGGTCTTCGACGCCGTGCGCCTGGCCCAGCGGGCCCTGGTCGACGAGGAAACGACCAAGGTCTACATGCCCCCGGCCGGTGATCCGGTGTTCAACCTGGGCATGCAGCGGCTGGTGCTGGGGGCGGACAGCCCCGCGCTGGCAGACGACCGGGTGAGCAGTATCCAGACCCCGGGCGGTTGCGGCGCGCTGCGCATCGGCGCGGAGATCATCAATGCCGCGGCGCCCGGGGCGAGGGTGTGGGTGTCTGACCCGACCTGGCCGGTGCACATCCCGTTGCTGGGAAGCGTGGGTCTCAAGTTTGAAACCTATCGCTACTACGAGCCGGTCAGCCACGGGGTCAATTTTGACGCCATGGTGGCTGACCTGAAACGGGCGCGACAGGGCGATGTGGTCCTTCTCCACGGCTGCTGCCACAACCCCTGTGGCGCGGACCTGACCCTGGCGCAGTGGGGTGAGATCGCGGACATGGCTGCGCAGCAGGGGTTCCTGCCGTTCGTTGACATTGCCTACCAGGGGCTGGGCGACGGCCTGGAGGAAGACGCCGCCGGCCTGCGCCTGCTGGTGCAGCGGCTGCCCGAGGTGATCATTGCCGCGTCCTGTTCCAAGAACATGGGCCTGTACCGGGAGCGCACGGGGGCGACCATATTTGCCTCGGCGAATCCGGCGAGTGCCCTGGCACTGCGCAGCCAGGCCCAGGTCGCGGCGCGGCGGATCTATTCCATGCCTCCGGCCCACGGCGCGCTGCTGGCGGGGAGAGTGCTGGCGGACGACGGGCTCAACGCCAACTGGCAGGATGAGTTGCAGGCGATGTGCCGGCGCATCAACGGCCTGCGCACCAGCCTGGTGAGCAAGCTGGAACAGTGTACTGACCGCGATTTCAGCTTCATCGAGCAGGAAAAGGGGATGTTCTCCTTTCTTGGCCTGAGCCCGGAACAGGCCTTGGCGCTGCGCGCGGAGCACAGCGTGTACATGCTGGATTCTTCCCGCATCAACGTGGCCGGGGTCAATGGCGCCAATCTCGAGTATCTCGCCGAGGCTGTCGGCAAGGTCTTGTTGAGCCACTGATGGTGGGGTGCAGGCCCGGCCCTGGTGCGTCAGCGAAGGGGCCGGGGAGAGGGCCGTTCCCGGTTCAGGTCAGTCCTCCAGCTCGGTCCAGCGCTCGATAGCGGTTTCCAGGGCCGCCTCCACCGCGGCCAGCTCCGCCAGCACCTCGTCCACTTTCTCCCGGTTCTGTTGATAGAAGGCGGGATCGGCGGTTTGCGCCTGAAAGGCTGCCTGCTGCTGCTCCAGCGCCTCGATTTTTCCCGGCAGCGCCTCCAGTTCCCGCTGCTCCTTGTAGGAGAGCTTGCGGCGGCCGGGGGTTGCCGCAGGCTCCGCGGCGACGGGCGCCGGTGGCGGTTCGGTGTTGCTGGCCGGCATCTGCTGGCCGCGGCTGGCGGGGTCCGACAACCGGCCGCCGCGCGCTTCCCAGTCACTGAAGCCCCCGGCCTGCTCCTCCACGGTGCCGTCGCCGCGCAGGATCAGCAGCTGGGTAACCACATGGTCCATGAAGTCGCGGTCGTGGCTGACCAGAATGACCGTGCCGTCAAAGGACAGCAGGATATCCTCCAGCAGCTCCAGGGTTTCCACGTCCAGGTCGTTGGTGGGCTCGTCCAGCACCAGCAGGTTGGCGGGCTTGCTGAACAGGCGCGCGAGGATGGCGCGATTCTGCTCGCCCCCGGACAGGGCCTTGACCGGGGTGCGCACCCGCTCCGGGCTGAACAGGAAGTCCCCCAGGTAGGAAATGGCGTGGCGGCGCTTGCCGTTGATTTCGATGAAGTCCTGGCCGCCGCAGATATTGTCGATCAGGTTCTGCTCCGGCTCCAACTTGCCCCGCAGCTGGTCCGAGTAGGCGATCTGCAGCTTGGTGCCCAGCTTGATGCTGCCGCTGTCGGGCGCCAGCTGGCCCAGGATCAGCTTCACCAGAGTGGATTTCCCGGCCCCGTTGGCGCCGACGATACCCACCCGGTCGCCGCGCTGGATGATGGTGGAGAAGTCGCGAATGACCTCCCGGCCCTCGAAGGCCTTGCTGACGTGCTCCAGTTCCGCCACGATCTTGCCCGAGCGGCTGGCCTCCTCGATGTTGAAATTGGCACTGCCGACCTTTTCCCGCCGCTGCTGGCGGTCCCGGCGCATGGCCTCCAGCGCCCGCACCCGGCCCTCGTTGCGGGTGCGGCGGGCCTTGATCCCCTGGCGTATCCACACCTCTTCCTGGGCCAGCTTCTTGTCGAACAGGGCGTTGGCGCGCTCCTCGGCTTCCAGCTCCTGCTCGCGGTGGTTGAGAAAGCCCTGGTAGCTGCCCTGCCAGGTGGTCAGGTGGCCGCGATCCAGTTCCGCGATGCTGGTAGCCACGTTCTGCAGGAAGCGGCGGTCGTGGGTGATCAGCACGATCGCGCCGCGAAACTGCTGCAGCTGGGTTTCCAGCCACTGGATCGCGGGAATGTCGAGGTGGTTGGTGGGCTCGTCCAGCAGCAGGATGTCGGGGTCCGCAACCAGCGCCTGGGCCAGTGCTACCCGCCGCCGCCAGCCGCCGGAAAGCTCACCCATTTTTGCGTCCTGGGGCAGCTGCAGCTGGGTGATGGTGGTTTCGACCCGCTGCTGCAGGGCCCAGCCGTCGGCGGCCTCGAGCTGTTGCTGCACCCGCGCCAGGCGGTCGAAGTCGATGTCCGCATCCTGCAGCAGGTGATGGTATTCCGCCAGCAGCTTGCCGGCCTCCGCCAGGCCCTCGGCGACCACGTCGTAGACGCTGCTGTCGTCGGCATCGGGCAGGGTCTGCTGCAGGCGGGCAATCCGCACCCCCGGGCGCAACCAGCGCTCACCCGCATCCGGCTGTTGCTCCCCGGCGAGGATTCGCAGCAGCGTGGTCTTGCCGGTGCCATTGCGCCCCAGCAGGCCCCAGCGTTCGCCGCGGCGGATGGTCAGGTCCACATGGTCGAGCAGCACCTGGGTGCCGTAATGCAGTTGCAGGGATTCGAGGCGGAGCAGGGGCATGGAATGACTTCGGAGGGGATTCAGGGCGCGCATTGTAGCAAACTTCGATTGCTAGTATGCGGGATCGGATTCCCGATTTTTGTAGTGCGCGCCGAGAATGGCGACCAGCGCCCTGGCCGGTCCCGACAGCGGGTAGCGGCGCCGGGTGACAATCCCGACCCGGCGCTCGATGACCGGCGTCAGTAGCGGGCGGGACTGCACCCCCAGTTCGCGCAGCTGTTGCGTGCACAGGGTCGGTACAGCGCTGACACCCAGGCCCGCCGCCACCATGCGGGCGATGGTGACAAGGTGGTTGGCTTCCACTTCGATCCGCAGGGTAGTGCCGCTGGTTGCCAGTGATTGCTCGAGCAGACTGCGGATACTGGATGGCTGTTGCAGGGCGATGAATGGCTGGTCAGCCAGTGCACTCCAGGGTAACTGCCGCTGCGCCAACAGCGGGTGGCCGGTGGGCAGCGCCGCCACGAAACGGTCGCTGAACAGCGGGGTAAACTGCAGGTCATCGGCGGTCCCGGGGTCGAAGGAGATCCCGGCCTCGACCCGGCCACTGCGCACCATGGCCACCACATCCTCCGCTATCACATCGTGTACCGTGATATTGATTTCCGGGTGGCGCTGACGGAACTGCTGCAGCAGCGCTGGCAGCTCGGTGCTGGCGAAGGAGGGCATGGCGGCGACCGCCAGTCTGCCGCGGCGCAGGGCGAAGCTGTCGTGCAGATCGTCGAGCGCTGCTCCCCAGTCCGCCAGCAGGCGCTGGGCGACAGGCAGGAATTGGCTGCCTTCCGGCGTCAGTGCCAGGGTGCGGGTGGTGCGGGCGAGCAGACGGCCCCCCACGGCCTCCTCCAGATTGCGAATGGTCACGCTGAGCGCGGGCTGGGACAGGTTCAGCACGCCGCAGGCTTCGGCAAAGCTGCGGCTGCGCGCCACGGCGACAAAGGCCCGGAGTTGCTTGACGGTGATGTCCATGGAGGATTCCACGAATGATTAATAAAGATAATAGAATAATTTGTAAAATAATTATATTTGATAAATATAACGCGCTATAGGAAGCTGGCGCTCACATTGTCGGCCACACTGGCAGTGGCATGGGCAACGGCAGCTGACAAGAGAGGAATCACGATGGCTGGATTCGACAAGGTGGTGGGTAGTTACGCAGAGGCGATGGCTGGCCTGGAAGACGGAATGACGGTAATCGCCGGTGGTTTCGGGCTCTGCGGCATCCCGGAAAACCTGATTGCCGAGATCAAGCGCAAGGGTACCCGCGACCTCACTTTCGTCTCCAACAACTGCGGCGTCGATGGCTTCGGGCTGGGGATCCTGCTGGAGGACCGGCAGATTCGCAAGATGGTGTCGTCCTACGTCGGGGAGAACAAGCTGTTCATGGAGCAGCTGCTGGCGGGTGAGCTGGAGGTGGAGCTGACGCCCCAGGGTACCCTGGCGGAAAAAATGCGCGCGGGAGGTGCCGGCATCCCGGCGTTCTTCACTGCCACTGGCTACGGTACCCCGGTGGGCGAGGGCAAGGAGGTACGCGAGTTCAACGGCCGCCACTATATTCTGGAGGAGTCCGTCGTCGGCGATTTCGCGATCGTCAAGGCCTGGAAAGGCGACCGCTACGGCAACCTGGTCTACCGTCACACGGCCATGAACTTCAATCCGGAAGCGGCTACCGCAGGCCGGATCACTGTCGCTGAAGTGGAGGAACTGGTGGAGCCCGGTGAACTGGAGCCCAGCCAGATCCATACCCCCGGAATCTACGTCAACCGCCTGATCCAGGGCAGCTTCGAGAAACGCATTGAACAGCGCACCGTGCGCGCAGGCTGAGGGAGCACAGCACATGGCATTATCCCGCGAACAAATGGCGCAGCGCGTCGCCCGCGAGCTGCAGGACGGCTTTTACGTCAATCTCGGTATCGGTATTCCCACCCTGGTGGCGAACTATGTCCCGCCGGGTATCGAGGTGATGCTGCAATCGGAAAATGGCCTGCTGGGCATGGGCCCGTTTCCCACCGAGGCGGAGCTCGACCCGGACATGATCAACGCCGGCAAGCAGACGGTGACCGCGATCAGCGGGGCCTCCATTTTTTCCTCCGCCGAGTCCTTCGCGATGATTCGCGGGGGGCACGTGGACCTGACGGTACTGGGCGCCTTCGAGGTGGATGTGGAGGGCAATATCGCTTCCTACATGGTGCCCGGCAAACTGGTCAAGGGCATGGGGGGCGCGATGGATCTGGTGGCCGGCGCCGACAATATCATTGTCACCATGACCCACGCCTCCAAGCACGGCGAATCCAAGCTGCTGGAGCGGTGCACGCTGC
This sequence comes from uncultured Haliea sp., assembly GCA_947258585.1. GTDB lineage: Bacteria > Pseudomonadota > Gammaproteobacteria > Pseudomonadales > Halieaceae > Haliea. The sequence continues at coordinate 51,606 of CAMYIZ010000062.1, forward strand.
CGCTGACCGGTGTGGCGTGTATCAAGCGGGTGGTGACCGACCTCGCCTACCTGGAGATTGCCGACGGCAGGTTCTGGCTGCGGGAGCGGGCTCCCGGGGTGAGCGTGGACGACATCGTTCGCCTGACAGCCGGGGAGCTGGTGGTGCCCGAGACAGTGCCGGAAATGACCTTCTAGCCCGGGTGTTGGCAGGTTGGGGCCAGCTTCCGCCCGCTGATATCCGCCACCCGGCGCCCATTTCGGTTATCATTGCCGCCCTCTGGATACTGCGGGCCGAGGCAACGCGATGGTGCTTTTCCGACAAGCTGACTACGACCGCCAGATCGCCGCCTGGCTGATACTCTGCGCGGCGGTGATTTTTGGCATGATCCTGCTCGGCGGGGTGACCCGCCTGACCAACTCCGGGCTGTCCATCACCGAATGGCAGCCCATCATGGGCATTGTTCCGCCCCTGTCCGACGCCGCCTGGCAGGAAGCGCTGGACAAGTACCGGCAGTCCCCCGAGTACCTGCAAATCAACCGCGGCATGTCCATGGACGCCTTCAAGGTGATCTTCATGTACGAGTACCTGCACCGGGTGCTGGGTCGCGTGATCGGCGTGCTGTTCTTTTTCCCCATGATCTACTTCGCCCTGCGCGGGCGGGTCCGGGCGGGCATGATGCCCAAGCTCTGGGGGCTGTTCATCCTCGGTGGCTGCCAGGGCTTTCTCGGCTGGTTCATGGTGAAAAGCGGGCTGGTGGATGTGCCCCATGTCAGCCAGTACCGGCTGACGGCGCACCTGGGGCTGGCGGTCATCATCTATGCCTGCATGCTGTGGTTGATCTTCGATCTGCTCTCGGGGCGTCACCCGCGTGGCGCGGTGGCGCATCCGCTGGCTCGCTGGGGACTGGTTCTGGTGGGGCTGGTGTTCCTGATGATTCTGTCGGGCGGGCTGGTGGCGGGTACCAAGGCGGGCTTTGCCTACAGCACCTGGCCCCTGATGGGTACCAGTTTTATCCCGCCCGGGCTGTATTCCGGTGAGCCGGCGTGGCTGGATGCATTCGAGGACATCACCGCGATCCAGTTCAACCACCGGATCTTCGCCTACGTTCTCTTTGGCCTCTTGCATGTTTTTGCCTTTCGCCTCTGGCGCACGGGTCTCGGGCGCCGCGCCCGGGTGGCGACGGTATTGCTGCTGCTGACCCTGTGGGCCCAGGTGATTCTCGGTATCAGCACACTGTTGCTGCACGTTCCGGTCAGCCTGGCGGCGGCGCACCAGGGCGGCGCGGTGCTGCTGTTGTCTGCCATGCTCTATGCGGCACATGTTTTGCGGAGGGGGAAAGCGCATGTATGAACGATTCCAGGAACATCTGGCGGGCCAGCTGGCGGAGATCGAATCTGCCGGGCTGTACAAACGCGAGCGCCTGATTACCACTCCCCAGGGCGCGCATGTCGGTGTGCGAGAAGGGGAGGTTCTGAACCTCTGCGCCAACAACTACCTCGGTCTGGCCCAGCATCCCGAGGTCAATGCGGCGGCGGCGGAGGGCCTGCATGACTGGGGTTATGGCATGGCATCGGTGCGTTTCATCTGCGGCACCCAGACCCTGCACAAGGAGCTGGAGTCCAGGCTGTCCGCCTTCCTGGGTACCGAGGACACGATTCTCTACCCCTCCTGTTTCGATGCCAACGGCGGCCTGTTTGAAACCCTGCTGGGAGAGCAGGATGCGGTTATTTCCGATGAACTCAACCACGCCAGCATCATCGACGGTATTCGCCTGTGCAAGGCAAAGCGCTTTCGCTATCGCAACAGTGACATGGCCGACCTGGAGGCCCAGCTGCAGGCAGCGGACGCCGCCGGAGCCCGCTTCAAGCTGATCACGACCGACGGCGTGTTTTCGATGGACGGGTTCATCGCCCGCCTGGACGAGATCTGCGACCTGGCGCAGCGTTACGATGCCCTGGTGCATTTCGATGACTGCCACGCCACGGGATTCGTCGGCAGCGGCGGTCGAGGCACTCATGAGCTGCGCGGCTGCATGGACCGGGTCGACATCATCACCGGCACCCTGGGCAAGGCGCTTGGCGGCGCCAGTGGCGGCTACACCGCGGCGCGACAGGAAATTGTTGACCTGCTGCGACAGCGCTCACGTCCCTACCTGTTTTCCAACACCGTGGCCCCGCCGGTGGTGGCGGGCGCGATCAGGGCCGTGGAGCTGGTACAGACAGCGCCGGAACTGCGCGAGCGCCTGGAGCTGAACACCGGCCGGTTCCGGGCCGGCCTTGAGGAACTGGGCTTCGAACTGCTACCGGGAGAGCACCCGATCGTTCCGGTCATGCTCCACGATGCGAATCTGGCGGGCCGGTTTGCCGAAGCCCTGTTGACGTACGGGGTCTATGCGGTGGCGTTTTCCTTCCCGGTGGTGCCCCGGGGCAGGGCGCGGATTCGCACCCAGATGTCCGCGGCCCTGACGGACACGGATATCGGCGTTGCGCTGGAGGCCTTCAGGCGCGCCAAGGCCGAGGTGGGCTGCTAGCTACCAGAACTTGGGCGTTTTATCGTCCCCGCGCCGCCCCTCTTCCTGGCGGCGGTCCTCCTTGTCGAACTCGAAGCGGACTTCCTCCCGACGGTCCTGGGAGCGGCGCCGGTTGCCCTTGCGGCGTTCCACGCCTGTGTAGCGCTTGTCACCCTGCTTGTCCTTGCTCGCGGGGGCTGCGGGATCGTGCGCTTCGAAAACGGAATATTTATCTGCCATTGCGTTACCTCCCTGGCTACCATGGATCGACAGCCCGTGGACATTTTGGCTCACTTTTGCCCTTTTGCACAGGTCCCGTGTCGCCCGCCCGCCCGGGAGTTTCCGCTTTGTGAAGTGGATCACATGGTATTTCCGGCCCAAGTGGCTTATTCTCTCACGCACCGAATTTCATCCATATTCAACACTTTAGCGACGATAAACGAGATTGAGGTCCAGGTTTGGGCCGTGGGAGTTTGCGCCAGACATGACAGCCAGCTTTGACGACTCCTTGCTGCAGAGCCTGCTGGCACTGTGCCGCTACCACGGCAATGCATCCACCGGTGAAGCCCTGGTCGGGGGGCTCCCTCTGGAGGACGGCCGCCTGACTCCGGCCCTGTTTGAGCGGGCCGCCAGCAGGGTCGGGCTGGTCAGTCGTATTCTGCAGCGCAGCGCCCGCGACGTGGAGCCCGCCCTGCTGCCTGCGGTGGTACTGCTGAAAAACGACCGCGCCTGCCTGCTGATGGGGTGGAGCGAAGATGGCTCCACCGCAACGGTGATTTTCTCCAGCCTGAACGAGTCGGCGGTGGAAATGCCGGCGGAGAAGCTGCTGGCCCAGGAGAGCGGTCAGGTCATTGTCTGTCGTCCCCGCTTCCGTTTCGACCAGCGCACGCCGCGCACGGAAACGTCCGGTCGCGGCCACTGGTTCTGGGACGCTATCCGGGCCAACACACCCATCTACCGGGATGTGCTGGTGGCGGCATTCTTCATCAACGTCTTCGCCCTGACCCTGCCCCTGTTCACCATGAATGTCTACGACCGGGTGGTCCCCAATTACGCCGTGGAGACGCTGTGGATGCTTGCGGCCGGGGTGGTGATCATCCTGGTGGCCGACATCGTCCTGCGTACCATGCGCGGATACTTCCTGGATCTTGCCAGCCGCCGGGTGGACATGCGTCTTTCCGGACAGATCATGGAGCGGGTGCTGGGCTCGCGGCTGGAGCACCGGCCGCTGTCGGTGGGCTCCTACGCGGTCAATCTTCGTTCCTTCGAAACCGTGCGGGATTTCATCACCTCGGCCTCGGTGACTACCCTGATCGATGTCCCCTTCGCGGTTATTTTCATCGCGGTGATCGCCTGGATTGCGTGGCCAATACTGATACCCCTGCTGATCGGCCTGTTGATTATCCTGGGGTATGCGCTGGCGACCCAGGGCAAGCTGCGCGAGCTCTCCGAAACCACCTACCGTGCCAGTGCCCTGCGCAACGCCACGCTGATAGAAAGCCTGGTGGGTATCGATACCATCAAAGCCATGGGTGCCGAATCGCGCATGCAGCGCAAGTGGGAGGAGGCCACCACGTTTCTCGCCCACGTCGGTGTACAGCTGCGCCTGGTTTCCAATTCCACGATCAACGTGACCCAGTGGGTCAACCAGCTGGTGACGATGTTTGTTATCGTTACCGGGGTGTACCTCATTACCGCCGGTGAGCTCAGCATGGGTGGCCTGATTGCCTGCACCATGCTCAGTGGTCGTGCCATGGCGCCCTTCGGACAGGTGGCGGGACTGATCACCTCCTGGCACAACGCGAGTATCTCTCTCAAGTCCCTGGACGAGGTGATGGCGAAACCGATGGAGCGGGCCGAGGGCGCCCAGTTCCTGTCACGGGAGATGTTCAAGGGCGATATCGAATTCCGGAGCGTGTCCTTTGCCTACCCCGGCGCCGAGATGGATTCCCTGAGCAACGTGTCCTTCCGTATCAAGCCGGGGGAGCGTGTGGCGATTCTGGGGCGGGTCGGCTCCGGGAAATCCACCCTGCAGAAGCTGGTCATGGGCCTGTACCAGCCGACAGCGGGCGCGATCATGATAGACGGGATCGACCTGCGCCAGCTCGACCCAACCGAGCTGCGGTCCCGGGTAGGCTATGTCCCCCAGGATGTGACCCTGTTCTACGGCAGCCTGCGGGACAATATCACCCTGTCGCACAGCAATGTGAGTGACGCGGCCCTGGTTCGCGCCGCGGAGATCGCCAATCTCTCCGACTATATCAACCGGCACCCCAAAGGCTTCGACATGCAGGTCAGCGAGCGCGGTGATTCGCTGTCGGGTGGCCAGCGCAAGTGCGTGGCCCTGGCCCGGGCGGTGGTGCATGATCCGCCGATCCTGTTGATGGATGAACCCACCGGCTCCATGGATCACTCCACTGAGGTCGCGGTCAAGCAGCATCTGCTGGATTACGTGAAGGGCCGTACCTGGGTGGTCGTCAGCCACCGCAACTCGCTGCTGGAAATGGTGGACCGGATCATTGTTATCGATAACGGCAGGCTGGTCGCAGACGGGCCGCGTGACAGCGTGATCCAGGCCCTCCAGCAAGGCAAGATAGGGGCTGCGAAATGAACCGGGAAGCGCCGGCCAGGCCCCCGCAGAGACCGCCCGCGGAGACTCCGCGCAAACGCTATCTGGCGGACTTCATCTTTGCTCCCTGGCTCAAGGACGCTGCCGATGCCCCGCGCAACTGGGAGCAGGACGCGCACCGCGCCTACCTTGAACAGCAGCCCCTGCGCGCCAGGGCCCTGCTCTACATCGTTGCCGTGATTGTCATTGCCCTGGTGGCATGGGCTGCCTTCGCCGAGATTGATGAAGTGACCCGGGGCGAAGGCAAGGTTATTCCCTCGCGGCAGATCCAGATAGTGCAGTCCCAGGATGGCGGCGTGGTCACCGAGATTCACACCCGGGCCGGCGATATCGTCGAGGCGGGGCAGCTGCTGGTGCGCCTCGACCAGACCCGGTCCGAGTCCAACCTGAGAGAGAACCAGGCCGAGTTCCAGGCCCTGTCCGTGCGCGCGGCGCGATTGAGCGCCAACCTCGCCCGCGCAGAGTTTATCGTGGCTCCCGAGTGGCAGCAGCAGGTGCCGGACATCGTGGTCCAGGAGCGCGCGCTCTACGAGTCCAGCCGGGCCCAGCTCAACCTGCAGCGGCAGATCGCCGAGGCGCAGCTGGAGCAGCGTCAGCAGGAACTGGCTGAAGTGAGCGCACGCTCGCGCCAGCTGTCGCGTTCCCTGGAATTGAGTCGGCAGGAACTGGGGGTTACTCGCCCGATGGTGGCTTCCGGGGCGGTGTCCCAGGTGGAAATCCTGCGCCTGGAGCGCGAAGTCAACCAGCTCGGCGGTGAGTTCGAGCAGTCCCAGGCGCAGATAAAGCGCCTCAACTCCGCAATCCAGGAGGCGCAGCGCCGCCTGAGCGAGGTGGAGGTCGAGCATGAAAACAGGGTCCGGGAAGAGCTCACGGATACCATCGCGCGCATGAATGGGCTGCGCGAGGCGGGGCTGGGCCTGAGTGACAGGGTGCGCCAGACCGAAGTGCGGTCGCCGGTCAAGGGCACGATAAAGCGCCTGTATCACAATACCATCGGCGGGGTTGTCCTCCCGGGCAAGGAAATCGTCGAGGTCGTGCCGCTGGATGACACGCTGCTGGTGGAAGTTCGTATCAAGCCCAAGGACATCGCCTTTCTTATTCCCGGCCAGGAGGCTCTGGTCAAGCTGACGGCCTATGATTTCGTTGTCTACGGCGGTCTCGAGGGCGTGGTGGAGCAAATTGGCGCCGATACGATCATGGACGAGGAAGGCAATCCCTTCTACGAGGTGTATGTGCGCACGAGGCAAGCCGGTTTCGGCGAGGACATGCCGATCATGCCCGGGATGACAGTGCAGGTGGATATCCTGACCGGCAAGAAAACGATACTCGCTTATCTGCTGAAGCCGGTGCTGCGGGCGAAACAGTACGCCATGACGGAGCGCTGATGAAGCAGCTGTTTGTGGCCCGCGATGGCAGGGTTCGGGAGCGCTGGCAAAAGGCTTTTCCCGATGCGCAGGCGGTGCGCCAGGTCGGGGAGGTCGCGGCACTGGCAGCCGCGGCGATGCAGACGGTGTGGCTGGACAAGACCGGGCTGGATACCATCGAGGTCCTGCCGAGCCTGCGTGAAGCCGTGGGTCTGGGTTACCGGGTCGTGGTCATGACGGCGACGCCCTCGGAAGCGGAGGCGTTCAGGGTCCTGAACACCGGGGCGGTGGGGTATTGCCACCTCGAGTCCGCGCCGGAGCAATTGCGCGAGATTGCCCTGGTTGTGGAGCACGGAGGCCTCTGGATGCTGCCGGAGCTGGTGCAGCGCCTGATGGCGCTGTCCCTGCGCGCGGTGCCCACGCCCGCCGCCGGGCCGCCGCAGTTGAATGACCTGACGCCGCGGGAATTGATGGTAGCGGAGCGCGTCGCCCACGGTGCCAGCAATCGCGAAATTGCCGAGGCTCTGGACATCACCGAGCGCACGGTGAAAGCGCATATGTCGACCATCTTCGAAAAGCTGGGTGTTCGCGACCGGGTGCAGCTGGCGCTGGCGATGAACAACATTCCCACCTACGCCACTGTGAACTGAGTCACAGGTCCGGCACAGCCGGGTCGGATTTGCGACCTGGGTCACACAATCCCCGCCCCTTACTGACCTTAAGTACAATGCCGTCGCCGATTGGCGTTGGTATTATCAACGCTGGTGAATTTGGACACTGCCCGGGTGATTCTGCTTGGGGTGGCATTGAGAAGGGATGATGGATATGGCCAACGCGGCGATAGCAACAGTAGTGGCGATAACGGGCAAGGCGTACGCGCGCAGCGCGGATGGTGACCTGCGCGAACTCGGGCCGGGTGATGTGCTGCTGGAGGGCGAAGTCGTGGTTACTCCTGACGGCGGCAGTGTGGAACTCTTGCTGGTCGACGGCAGTCCCCTGCTTGTTGCAGATGTGCCAGAGTTGGCCCTGACCCGGGACATCGTGGCGGAACGCGCCGCGGGCCGGGAAGAGAGCGCGGTGGAAGATGAGACCGTACAGACCCTGCTCTCAGCGCTTGAGGGCGATGGCGATATCCTGGAAGGCCTGGATGCTCCCGCAGCGGGCGCCGGCGCTGGCAGCGGCGGGGAAAACGCCGGCAACAGTTTCATCCGCCTGGGTCGCATCATCGAGGAAACCCCAGAGTTTTCCAGTGCTTTCGCTTTCAGCGGACAGGACGCAGTGCTGCAACAGGATGCAGGTGCCGCGCTGATCACCGTCGATGCCATTGATGATGAGGCGACGACCGAGCCCGATACCGCGGTAGTCATTGACGTGTCGGAAAACGATATATTCATTGAAGGCGCCATTATCACCGGAGTCACCCAGCCCGAAAACGGCACCGTGGTGGTCAACCCCGACGGCACGGTCACCTACACGCCGAATGAAGGCTTTTTCGGCGAGGACACATTTACCTACACCGCCACCTCGCCGGACGGCAACAGCCAGGATACCGCCACGGTAACCGTGCGCGTCCCGCAACCGGAGCCGGAGCCCGATCCGATCCTGATCAGTATCGACAACGTGACCGTGGTCGAGGGTGACGTCGCGACCCTGACAGTGAGCCTGTCCGCTCCCAGCGACACGCCCATCACGGTGCAGTTCGGCAGCCTGGACGACACGGCCACGGTAACCGGCGGTGACTACGACCCGGAAACGGGTACCATTACCTTTGCCCCCGGTACGACCTCTATCCAGATCCAGTTCCAGACCAATGAGGATGATCTCCAGGAGGGCACGGAGCAATTCCTGGTGAATCTCAGCAACCCGGTGGGCGCGGCGCTGGCTGACGGCCAGGGTGTGGTGACCATTGTTGACGCGTTCACCCCTAGCATCGCCATCAACAACGTCACCGTGGTTGAGGGCGATGTCGCTGAACTCACACTGACCCTGTCGGCTGCCATGGACACTCCGGTCACGGTGCAGTTTGGCACCCTGGATGGCAGCGCCACCGTCGTGGGCGGTGACTACGATCCAGAGACGGGTACGGTCACCTTCGCCCCCGGGCAGACCACTGCGACTGTGCTGGTACAGACCAATACCGATCTGCTGCAAGAACCGACCGAGCAATTCTTCGTCAACCTGACCAACGCCAATGGCGCGGTGATTGCGGACAACCAGGGCATTGTCACCATCATCGATGGTACCGAGCCGCCCCCTCCGCCTCCGCCGCCCCCGCCGCCGCCCCCGGGAAACAACCCGCCGGATGCGGTCAATGATGCGTTCGAGACGGATGCCGGGGCGCCTGTGTCAGGGAATGTCCTGCCCAATGACAGTGACCCCGACGGCGATGCGATTACCGTGGTCGGGAATACCAATCCCGCCAACGGCACGCTGGTCATCAATCCCGACGGCAGCTTCACCTACACCCCGAATGAGGGCTTCAGTGGCGAGGACAGCTTCACCTACACCATATCGGATGGCGAGAGCACAGATTCCGCCACCGTTGTGATCCGGGTGGATGGCCCGGTCACGATCAACAACCCCGCTGTGGACGGTGCGCAGCTGGTGCTGAACGAGGCGAACCTGGCCGATGGCAGCAGCCCCGACGCGGCGGCGCTGACCCGCACGGGCAGCTTCACGGTGACGGCGCAGGACGGCCTGCAGACCCTGAGCATTGGCGGCGAGTCGATCGTCAGCGGTGGTGCAGCGGTTGCGACCCTGCCGACGCTGACCACGGCGGGCGGCAACACCCTGGCGGTGACCGGCTACACCGACAACGGTGACGGCACCTACACGGTGAACTACAGCTACACGCTGAGCGGTGAAGAGACCCACACGCAGCCGGCCAGCGATGCGTCGCTGGACCAGACCTTTGCGA
>CAMYIZ010000063.1 GCA_947258585.1 uncultured Haliea sp.
GTTCATAGAGGGTAACTTCGTCCATCGCCTAAAATAGAAAAAGGAATGATGGATGAACCATACCCAAGATGGGAGGGGAACACTACGTTTCCACACGATTCGGGGAAGACCCATGCATATACAGTATCTTAGCCACGCCATAGCGAAACCCCAAGAATCGCGTTACATCAAATGCGACCACCCTGCGCGGGGGAGATCAGGCCCGAGGGGCAGGTTCTCCCTCAGGCAACACTCCACGCCTTCATTCCGGGCCTGATCATGCTGGTCCAGGTGGTACCGCAGCTACAGTCCTGGTTCGCGAGCTGAACACCGCGTCGATTTGCGCACTGGGCCACAGTATCGGCCGGCAGCGGGCGCCACTGGTGGTCCTGTTGGTGTAGGATTGTGGGAAGTCACAGTTAATTTGGTGGTTCCAATATCATGTGCGGCATCGCCGGCATCTTCGACCTGACCGGACAGCGCGAGCCCGACCGCGAACTGCTGGCGGCCATGAACCAGACCCAGTTCCACCGCGGCCCGGACGAGGGCGGCCTGCACACGGAGCCGGGTGTGGGCCTGGCACACCGGCGCCTGTCCATCATCGACCTCGCCAGCGGCCAGCAACCCATGTTCAGCGCGGACGGCAATCTCTGCGTCAGCTACAACGGCGAGATCTACAATTTCCGGGAACTGATGCAGGAACTGCGGGGCCTGGGTTACGAGTTCCGCACCCACTGCGACACCGAAGTCATCCTCTACGCCTGGCAGGAATGGGGCGCAGCCTGCGTCGAGCGCTTCCGCGGCATGTTCGCCTTCGGCCTCTACGACCGGGCCGCCCGCAGCCTGTTCCTGGCCCGGGACCGCTTCGGCATCAAGCCCCTGTTCTACAGCGTGCTCCCGGACGGCCAGCTGATCTTCGGCTCGGAGCTGAAGGTGCTCAAGGCCCATCCGCAACTGTCGCGGCAGCTGGAGCCCCGGGCGGTGGAGGACTACTTCGCCCTGGGCTATGTGCCGGAACCGAAAACCATCTACCGGGATGTCTACAAGCTGCGCCCGGGCCACACCCTGTTATGCAAACAGGGCGAACCGGTGCCGGCGCAGCAGCAGTACTGGGATATCCCTTTCTCCCCGGTGGCGGTGGCCAGCGAGGCGGACCTGCAGGCAGAGCTGCTGGCGCGCCTGCGCGAGGCGGTGCAGGTGCGGCTGGTGGCGGAGGTGCCCCTGGGCGCCTTCCTCTCCGGCGGGGTGGATTCCAGCGCCGTGGTGGCGATGATGGCCCAGCTGCAGAGCGAGCCGGTCAACACCTGCGCCATCGGCTTTGATGTTCCGGAGTACAACGAAACCGAATTCGCGGCGATGGTGGCGGAGCGCTACTACACCAATCACTTCCAGGAGACGGTCAGCAGCGAGGACTTCGGCCTGCTGGACGAACTGGCGGCGCTCTACGACGAACCCTACGCCGACAGCTCCGCCATTCCCACCTACCGGGTGTGCCAGCTGGCCAAGCAGCGGGTGACCGTGGCCCTGTCCGGCGACGGTGGCGATGAACACTTTGCCGGCTACCGCCGCTACCGCTGGCACATGAACGAGGAGCGCCTGCGCCAGGCCCTGCCCCTGGGGCTGCGCCGGCCGCTGTTTGGCGCCCTGGGCCGGCTGTACCCGAAGGCAGACTGGGCACCGCGCATGTTCCGGGCCAAGACCACCTTCCAGGCCCTGGCCCGCAACTCGGTGCAGGCCTATTTGCACTCGGTGTCCATCTGCAGCGACGAGCAGCGGGCGGGCCTGTTCAGCGACGCCTTCAAGCGCGAGTTGCAGGGCTATTCCGTGCACAGCGTGTTCGACGAGCACGCCTCCAACAGCCCGACCGACGATCCCCTGTCCCTGATCCAGTACCTGGACATGAAAACCTACCTGGTGGGCGACATCCTCACCAAGGTCGACCGCGCCAGCATGGCCCACGCCCTGGAAGTGCGGGTGCCATTCCTCGACCACCCGTTCACGGAGTGGGTGTCCGGCCTGCCGCCGGCATGGAAGCTGCGCGGGCAGGAGGGCAAGTACCTGTTGAAGAAGTCCCTGGAGCCCCACCTGCCCCACGACGTGCTGTACCGGGACAAGATGGGCTTCGGGGTACCGCTGGCCAAATGGTTCCGCGGCCCACTCAAGCAGCGCCTGCGCCAGGACCTGCTGGAAAGCGGCGGGCTGGCGGCCACCGGTCTGTTCAACCAGGAGTACCTGGAAAAACTGGTGAATGAGCATCAGTCCGGTGTACGGGATCACAGCGCGCCCCTGTGGACCCTGCTGATGTTCCAGGCCACCGTGCGCGATGACCAGTTCACGGTCAGTGGGTGAGTATCGCGATCATGCGCATCCTGCATATCCTCGACCACTCCATTCCCCTGCACAGCGGTTATACCTTCCGCAGCGCCAATATCCTGCGCCAGCAGCGCGCCCTGGGCTGGCACACCGCCCATGTCACCGGGCTCAAGCAGGGCCCCTGCGCGCAGCCCGAAGAAACGGTAGATGGTCTGCACTTCTACCGCACCGCCCCCAGCGCCAATCCCCTGTTCCGCCTGCCCGGCCTGGACCAGTGGGATGTGGTGCGCACCCTGGCCCGGCGCATCGAGGAAGTCGCCGCAGTGGAAAAGCCGGCTATCCTCCACGCCCACTCCCCGGCGCTGAACGGCCTGGCCGCCCTGCGCGCCGGCTGCAAGTTGGGCCTGCCGGTCGTGTATGAGTGCCGCGCGTTCTGGGAGGACGCCGCGGTGGACCACGGCACCAGCCGCGAAGGGGGCCCGCGCTATCGCCTGACCCGGGCCATGGAAACCCGGGTGTTCGAACAGGCGGACGCGGTCACCACCATCTGCGAGGGTCTGCGGGCCGAGATCGCCAGCCGCGGTATCGCCGCCGACAAGATCACTGTCATCCCCAACGCGGTGGATACGGACAGCTTCACCTTCGGCGCCCCCGCCAAAGCCGAGCTACAGCAGCAACTCGGCCTGACCGGCAAGACCGTGCTGGGCTTTATCGGCTCCTACTACGCCTACGAGGGCATTCCCCTGCTGCTGCAGGCCCTGCCGGCGTTGCTGCGCCAGCACCCGGAGCTGCGCCTGCTGCTGGTGGGCGGCGGCCCCCAGGAGGCGGAAATCAGGGCAACCATTGCGAAACTGGAATTACAGGACGCGGTCATCCTCACTGGCCGGGTACCCCACGAGCAGGTGCAGGACTACTACAACCTGGTGGACATCTTCGCCTACCCGCGCCTGCCCATGCGCCTAACGGACCTGGTAACGCCGCTGAAGCCGCTGGAGGCCATGGCCCAGGGCCGGCTGGTAGTGGCCTCGGATGTGGGCGGGCACAGGGAGCTGATCCGCCACGGCGATACCGGCATGCTGTTTGCGGCCGGCGATGCAGACGCGCTGGCGGCGGCGGTGAACGATCTACTGGCGCGCCGGGACGAGTGGCAGGCCATGCGCGAGCGGGGGAGAGCCTTTGTGGAGCGGGAGCGGACCTGGCGGACAAGTGTGGATAGATACGAGAAGGTGTATTCTCAGGTAAAGGTGGTTTGAACAGGGTTTTTCATGCAGGTCCAAAGAGGCGTAGCGGAGAGTCATGAATAAGCACTTTTTATCAGTACTGCTGGTTTCGGCCTTGTCACAGCTGGGGGCTGCTGCCTCTCATGCTCAAGGGAATGCACCCTGGGTTGGCACGACCTTCAGTGGTGTGCAATGTTCCGGGAATAGTCAGGGTTTCGGGCCTTTTGATTATCTCAGTAGATCATCGCTGGGCGATAAATTGAACATTGTAGAAAGTCATCACTTTACCCACGAGGTTGAACAATTGGTGAGGGGGAAGTCTGGCCCCATAGCCGGTGATATCGACTACACACTGCGCGCATGGCCGAACCACCACCGGGCGTTGAATGCCATGATGCGCTACCAGAATGCCCAAAGCCGCAAGTGGGAGCATGCACCGGGCCTGGCTGGTGTCCCCCCCGTCGAATGCTATTTCCAGCGGGCGATAAACTTCAGCCCCAAGGATGGGACGGTAAGAATGTTGTTCGCGATGCATCTGCAGAAAAACCAGCAATTGGACCGCGCCGATATCATGTACGAGGAGGCATTGGACCTCGAGCCCCGCAACATTCAACTGCAGTACAACTTTGCATTACTCCTTATTGAAAAGCATGAGTATGAACGAGCCAGGAAGTTGGCGATAGATATTTATGCTGCCGGCTTTCCGCTGATGGGGTTGCAGAAAAAACTTCGCCGGCAGGGGTTTTGGCCATAAAAGATAATTATGCGTGATAGTGCCGGGTCATACGAAAATGTTCTAAAGCCATATTAGCTGTCTGATCTGCTGCGGTTGGATGCGCAACCTACAATGATGTATTGAAAAGCTAGAAACTCTCTGATTATTGGAAGCGCGAATCTGTGTGCGAACCGGTTTTTGTCTGAAGGCGCTTCCACAATTCGGTAGTTGACTTTAATTTTACTAATGTCCATGCCAGCATTATCAAATAATTCGATGATGTTCTTTTTGGTAAAAAAGCGGAGGTGCGTTCTATCGTGAATACCTCTGTCACGATATGGCCAATATCCCTTGAATACTAGGTTAAAGATTGTGTCAATATGTCTGACATTTGGTATCGAAGCTATAACAATACCATCATGAGTCAAGTAATCCTTGGCGCGGGTCAAGACATTCCATGGGTCTGGCACATGCTCCAAGACGTCTGCAAAGATGATCACATCAAACCGACTGTTCCCCAACAAGCCATTTGTGAGAATTTGATCTGCATCTCCTACGAAGACCTCATCCAGTTGATTCCTTGCAATCTCAGCCATTTCAGGGGCCATCTCTATGCCGGTCACATGAACCGTAGAACGAGCTTTGATGCTTTTGCCTAGCTCACCGGTTGCGCAACCTACATCTAGCACTTTGAGAACACTCGAAGGAATCAGCTGAAGAATGTCCGGCCTGGGTCCAATATAAGAAGGGTTAAGAAAGAGTTCCTTTGGTGATTTATCCATTGCTGATTCCTTTGGCGAATTCGGTGCTCGCATGTATCAATTTAGCCTAATTAGGGAAATCCAATGGTCCATTGAGTTCGATCCAATGGGGTCCCTGCATTTTCGAGATATGTCTGTGGCGGCGTATTGAGGTAAGTATAAATAAGATATCGGTTATGGCGCCGAGTAATGCTAGGATGTTCAAAGGGTATCGCTCGACGATTGCGGCTCGAATCAGCTTAACCACATTGATGGCAGATAGTTCGATAATCGCTCTGAAAAAATATCCGTCGTATGATTTGAGAAACAGTATCATAGTAGATCTTTCTCTGTTTCGTACCTTCCGGATATATTGCATCCGGCTACCTCTTTTCTCAATATCTTCATTCGAGCGAAAATGCGTTATTCGGGCTTTAGGTACTATGCCAACTTTAAAACCGTTCCGTTTTGCGCGAATGAGTAGATCATCGTCCTCCCCATACATGAAAAACAGCGGATCAAAGCCGCCGGTTTCCTCGAGTAATTGTCGAGAAACAAGCCAAGCCGCTGCGTTGACAGCGGGTATTTCATATACGTCATGTGTGGCTCCAATATAGGAGTCAAAGAGAAATGGTGTGTTGGATTGAGCCAAATAGGTCACTAAGAAATTTTTGTCGAAGTTGTTACCCTCTGAATTAAGGTGTATTGGGCTTATGACTCCGTAATCCGCATGGTCTATAAGGGCCTTCTGCAGTGTGGTGAGGCAGGATCGTTCAAGGGTTGCATCCTGGTTCAGCAGAAATACTGACTCTGCACCATTTGATAAAGCAACGCTGATTCCTATGTTGTTTGCCCGGCCAAACCCGATATTTTTTTCAAGCCGTATAATATGAATATGCCTGTCTTCTGGAATTTCGGAAACGGTTTCGTCAGTAGAGCCATTATCAACAACGATTATTTGGGGCTTCTCGTCGCTCCCAAGTAAGCTGTTCACGCAGTTTTTAATGAGTCGTTCGCCGTTAAATGAAACGATAATTACGTGCATCATTCTCGCCTCATTGAAGGAATATATTGAAGGTCATATTCTAGGTCTCCGATTGGAATCAATCACTTTTTCTAGTTAGTAAGCCTAGATTGCGTATAAGGCTTTGAAAGGCCTGGTCCCTTTGCACCGGATGATCCAAAAATATGATTCCAAAGATCCATGCGACGCCGGAGGTTACTGCCGCTAGGAGGAGTATTCCTAAGATGGAAGTAGGGCTTTCAGGTGAAGTGTTTAGCGCGGCAATTATGGAAGGTATTGTTAATGTTATTAAGGTTAGTTTGGCACTGTCCATTAGCCCCTTGCCAAGTGATAAAAAATTGGTCGGTATGCATTTATGCTTCGCAAAGTAAATGGTGGGTACGGCCGTCGCCGTTGAGATAAGAAACGCGATGGCACAAGCGTACAGGGACTCAAACAGGATGGCGGCTCCTATTATCAGAATGGCTCGAAATGGCTGCAGGAATAGATCAGCTCTTGTCGCCAGTTCGATTCGACCAACTGCAATGACAGCATTCAATGCAAGATTAGAAGTAGCGGCAAAGGCGCCTGCAAGACAGAAAACTGGGACGAGATGAGCTGCTTCAGCCCATTGTGTTCCGAACATTAGTCGAATAAGTTGGTCGGCATACAGAGCGGCAAAGCCATAAAAAGGCCAAGCGAAGGCGGTGACGTTGGTTACACTGCGAACGTATTGCGCGTCTACTGATTCACCGTCACGGTGGGCCTGGGCAAAGGCTGGGTACATTACGACACGAACAGCTGCCATGATGTCTCGGTGGAAAAGGTTCATAAGTCCTTGTGCCCGACTTATCATGGCCACAGGCGCAAAGCCAAGTATGCGCCCCAGGGCCAGGTCATTGATGTCCATGGAAATGGTCGTCACTATGCTGGCCGCGGAGCTTTGGGTGCCAAACTTTAGAATCACACGCCACTCCGTCAAGCTGGGAAGGAGCAGCTTGCGATCAGTGCGAGCGATCCAGGCCAAGGTTCCAGTCATCAGGTTAGAGGCCACCGCACCGAAAGCCATACTGTTTGGACCGTGTCCTGCGTAGGCGAGGCTAACGCTGACCGAAAAGCCCGTGATTGCAGCGGTAACTCCCACCGCTGCCAGACGCTTGAACATCATGCTTCGGCGCAAGAGCGAGAGTGATATTGAGCAGAATGGGAGTACCAGGAAATTGATCGCGCTAATGCGCATTGTCTTCACTAGTCGTTCGTCTGCATAGAATTCGCCGGCCAAGGGCGCGGCTAGAAACACAATGAGGAAGAGCGTACATCCCATCAAAAGTGCAAAGCCAAAAGCAGTACGGATATGTGCTTCGGAAAGGTTCCTCTCCTGAATCAGAAAGTTGCCTATGCCGAAGTCCCGCATTACCTGGGCGATGCCGATTACCGCGAGGCTAACGGAGTAAATTCCGATTTCCTCTGGAGTTAAAAGACGCGCGAGTAGCATCGCGCCTGTCAAGCTAATCCCAATTAGCAGGAAGCGCTCGTTTAGCGAGAAGAACAGCCCCCGACGTATGTTGCTCATGGTTGGCGAGGTTCAGTTAACAAGCTTTATTCCTGGTCTTCATCTTTCAATCACCTTAGTTTCGAGTCTGATATGAAGTGCGCCTTTGTAAAGCTTTACCGGGTTGAGTTAATCCGAAGGTATTGATGATCTGAGCCCCAGTGCGGCATTCAAACGCCACTTGGCCGCCTGAAAATAGTTGTGTTCTCTTTGATTCTGGTAGGATAGGTCCAAAGCGACGTTTTTTAGCTTTTCGCGAAGTTTCCTGTTGTCACGAAAATCCTGGTTCCTGCTCAGCATGCTGAGTGCGGCGTGCCGCCAGCGTAGCGTTCTGGTGTAGCTGCGTGTTGAATTTGATTCGTGGGTGCGTATTACCGCTACCACGGTCGGTACGAAGACAAAGCTGAATCTTTGTGCGAGGCGAAGGTAGAGATGCAGATCTTGTTGCAGCAAAAAAGTTTCATCGAAGCCGTGAACACTACGTACGCAGGCGGTCTTGATAATGGAACTAATTGTGTTAACAAGCGCCACATCGAGAAAGACGTCTAGTGTGTCATTGAATTTGACTGGATGGCCGCTTTCAAAAGAATTACCCACGTACTCTAGACTGCGTGGGCGCGCCCTGAAAAAACTCGATTCTGTGATGCTTCCATTGGCGTCGCATCGTGCCAGATCGCCACCTATCCATGCAGCCTCAGGGTACAAATCTAGTGCTTTTAATCTGCTCCCTATGCTGTTCTCTGTGAGGATGTCGTCGGCGTCCAGAAACGCTAGCCATTCTCCCCTTGCTTCTGAAATGCCAAGATTTCTTGCGGCTGCCGGACCTCTTTGGCCTGTGTTCTGAAGAACACGAACGTTCTTCATTTGGCTTATCGTGTTTAATGCATCGAGAGTGTAAGGGTCGTCGCTGTGATCATCTATAACGATAACTTCCAGCGATACAGTCACGCTTTCCTGTTGGAGAGCAGAGTTTATGCAGTCGTGAATGTAGTGGCCCGCATTAAAGCACGGGACAATAATGCTGACATCAGGTTTAATGCTTTTGGTTTTTAACATACTGATCTGCATTTGCTTGTTTCTTGAAAAGTCTGAGTTTCATTGTGTGGTTTGGCTTGGCGTCATTGGTTTCACTGAGTTATAGATCTCCTTTAGTCGCTTCGCACATGCTGCCCATGTTAACTCAGTTACCTGTTGTCTAAGTGTGCCAGCGGCTACGGGTGCTC
The DNA here is from genome assembly GCA_947258585.1 of uncultured Haliea sp. Lineage (GTDB taxonomy): Bacteria > Pseudomonadota > Gammaproteobacteria > Pseudomonadales > Halieaceae > Haliea. Next base: position 8,746 of record CAMYIZ010000063.1, read on the forward strand.
CGAGTAAGGCAGATGCATAACTGGCAATTGCCTTTACATCGTTGGGTGCCACCTCGCTCAAGACATCGGGATCTGTGAGCATGTCGAGGCTGTGGTTGCGGGTGATGATGACGGGGCAATCTGCGGCCAATGCCTCAAGCGCGGAAATGGGTTGTACCTCAGCTTGACTTGGCAGTACGAACATAGAGGCTCCTGCGTACGCGGAAGCCAGAGCTGGGTCGTCGTTGTCGAGCATCCCCAGGTATTGGAACCATTCGCCACCGAATTGTTGCATGTCATGCAGGTAACCCTTGTACTCCTCTGTGCAGGGACCAATCACCACAAACTGCAGCTTACCCTTTAATGCCCGCAGTGCAGTCATTTGATTTTTGTAGGGGCTCACAGAGGCAATGTTGAGTGCATACGGGCCAGTGATTCCAAATCGCTGCCGGAAGGCATTCTCATTAGCATCGAAGAAAGTTTGCTTGATACCGTTTGGCACTACGTACAGCTTGTCTTCAGGGACTCCGTAGCCATCGATTAACATGTCCCGCTCAGCTCGCCCGAGTGCAACTATGGCGTTTGCACCTGAAAGCCCGATATGAATATCCTGGTGGTTGGTCTTGAGTGACCAGCCAGACAGGCGAGAGGCGATATTCGAAATGACATTGGCTCGACGTTCATCACCTCGGGTCCACGGCGGCTGCAATACGGTGGATAGCACAATGGGAAGCCCCACACTCCGCGCTTGCTCGATAATCCTGTGATTGCCGTTGATGGCCGAGAAAACGTGGGCAATGTCGAAATCAGCCAGCTTGTGCTTGCTGTAGTCGAACAGTACGGCGTCGATACCGGCTTCCTGCAGCGCCCTTGTGGTTTCCACCACTTGGATTTGTAGTCCGCCAACCCGTTGAAACAGCATCGGGTAGTAGAGCATTGCGATTTTCATGACGGCCTCCCCGCTGGTACCCTCGGGTCCGAGCCAACCGTCTCCCATGATCGTCGTAGCACCCACTGTCTCGTCAGTACTATCATCACCATAATGTTGTAGGGAAGGTCGAAGTAAGGCATGGATAGAAAGGCCCCTCCCACCAGATAGCCTATCAGGCTTACCTTCGCCATTGCGCTCAAGTCTCCGGCCCATTTTGTCTCGGGCTGCTCCGCGCTTTCTTTCTGTAGCTTGTTTGCGGTTGTGTAGGATGTGATCCAGATCATCAGGAACAGGATAAGCCCTACGAAGCCGTGGTTCCCCAGGATCTGAAAGTAAATGCTGTGCGCGGCGCGTATGATGGTTTCCCAGCGCCCGTAGAGATCGTAGTAATACTGGTGCTGGTAGCTCATGCCCGCGCCAAAGAAGTTGGTGGTCGCAACGTCCCAGGCGACGTACCAGGCATTGATCCTTCCCATCGCGGAGGCATCCTCCTGGAATTCCTGGATGGTCGCCATTCGTACCCACCAGTGTTCCGGCATCATTGGCAGCAGGGCGAGGGCGACGACTATTAACAATAACGTAATAAGACCCTTGCGGGAGCTGTGCCACCAGAATGCCGCGCCCATCGCGCCGAGTGCGAGGAGGGCCCCTCGTGAATGACTGCCCAAGGCCGCAGCGACCGTCAATAGCATCACAATACTCATGCCATGCCGCATCCATCGTTTCGGTAATTGAATCTGTAGGAAGTGCAGCATTGGAACGGTAACGATGGCCGCCAGGGCGAAATGATTATTGTCCTCGATAAAACTCCCCGCTGGCCCCCATACTCGATAGTTGCCCGCGTTAAGCAAGGTGAAAAGCCCTCCTTTGCTTGCCAGCAAGGCCAGGGAGCCAATAGTGACCCAGACATAGGCCATGATATGGAGCTTGCTGTGTAGCAACATCAGCGTCACGAACGTCATGAGATAGATCTTCATGACGCGGTCCCACATGGCGTAATCGCCAGACGGATCAAACCCGAACAGCCAGGACAGTGTGATCCAGATAAAGAACAGCAATAACCACCACACTGGCGCTCCCTGGAACGGGGAGCGGCGTTCTTTGGTGAATAGTAATCCCAGTAGTACGGTAACTCCGGCGATCATGGCGACGGGCGCTGAGAACGCAAATCCCCACGAGTACCGGTGTGGATTCATGATCGAAATCCAGGTCCAGTTCATGACGCCCACCCACGGGCGTCTTAGGGCGATCAACCCGAGCACGACGACGATGGTGATGACGAAAAGGTCACGTAGTGGCATGGCATTTATCGGGCAATGTTGGGCGGCTCAACAAGTAAGTGAAATTAGTGCTACCTACTGCGCATCATAGCCGAGTTCTCTTACACGGTGGGGTATAACCTGCCCGGAGTGTGTGCCGGTTGGCAGAAATTTGCGGGGTAGAGCCGCTGTGCTCGCTTCATGCTTTGCGGCAGCCCCGAAAGCTGTAGAATGTATTCCGAATTCGCTGCAATGCATCGTCTATGGGAAACCGGGGTCAATTATTGTTGCTGTTTGGGATGCCGCGTTCCGGAACAACCTGGCTCGGCAAACTGTTTGATGCACACCGCCAAACTGCGTATTTGCATGAGCCAGACAGTGTGTCGCCTAACAGGGAGTGGGGGCTGCTCCTCGCCCCAGGGGCGTCGGATTGCGAGTTTGTGCGCGGGCAGGTACAGCAATGGCTCTCGGCAAACAGTGACAAGATAATTGCCTCGCGCCCCTTTTTCCCTAAGGACTACTGCAATCTAGCGAGTTGGTTAGTGTTTCTGGCAACTGCCTCTGGCGCCAAGGTGGTGGGCAAGCTCGGGCGGCCCGGGCTGTTGAAGCCTCTGCGCCCACAAGCGGACAGAGCCGCGGTGACAGTATGGAAGTCAATAGAGTCGCTTGGCCGTATGGCTGAGATAAATCGCTGCGTGGGTTCGAAGAGCATCCATATACTACGGCATCCTTGTGGGCATATAGCGTCTACTCTCAAAGGGCAGGATGGGGGCCTTTTTGATGGCCATCTCCCGGTATGGGAGGACTGGGAGCTCTACGATAAGCTCATTGAGCAGAGTGGTGATTCCCGCTTCTCCACTGCTGCATTGCGTAACATGACGATAGAGGAGCGCTTGGTGGTTCGCTGGGGTGTTATGAACGATTACGCCTTAAAGTGGGGGCGGCAGGACGCCAATAACAAAATCATACTCTACGAGGATCTGTGTGCCCGACCCGCAGAGGTCTTTCGGGAGGTGCTCCAGCATGCGGGACTGCTACCCGATGAGCAGTCACTTGACTACCTCCGTTCATCTACCTCTGCCGATGATTTGGCCTATTACAGTAAACAGAAAGTGCCTCTTTTGGCCGCGTACCGTTGGAAGCAGCAGCTACCGCCCGATGTTCAAAAGAGGATTATGGACATGTCGAGCCTGTTCGATGCGGGTAGCTACTATCGGGATGCAATCTGCTAGGCACCAGTGGAAGCTTTATCCGGACCCGAGATACTCGTGAATAACCGGTTCAGAAGGGCACAGGTATCGTCCCAGTTGAAGCCCTCGGCATAAATCCGCGTGGCTTCACGCTGTGGAAGTGAGGCATGGAGCTTTCTGATGGCGGCGGCAATCGCTGGTGAGGTGCGCTCTTTGATAAGCAGCCCCGCAGCGGGACTTTTTACCACCTCCGGGGTCCCCCAGACTGCTGTGGCCGCTACCGGGGTGCCGCAAGCCATTGATTCCAGTAACACATTTGCCCAGCCCTCGCTGCTTGACGCCAGTACGAGAATGTCCGCGCAGGCGTAGATCCTCGCCAGTTCTTGCTGGTTCTGGTTGCCCAAGAACAGAACCCTGTCCTGAAGCTGAGCCTGCTGTACCTGGCTTCGCAGCGCCGCTTCCGCCTCACCCTCGCCGACCAGCAGCAAGGTCGCACCGGGTAGCTCTTCCAGCGCCTCGATCACCAGGTGCTGGCCCTTGAGCTCTATCAGGTTGCCGACGCACAGCAGCACCAACCCTTCCGGCAGGCCCAGCTTGCGTCGCTGCGCGCTTCGCTCGGTTTCGGACAGCGGCGTGAACAGTTCCAAGTCCACGCCGTTGCGGAGTACGTGGAAGTTCTCTTGCGCTGGCGCCAACCGCCGCATTTCCTCGGTGAGCGCCTGGCAGACCCCGATGCAGGCATTCGCTGCTTCCAGGGCCCGCCGGATCAGCCTGCGGGGCAGCCTGAATCGGGGCAGAAGGGTGATGTCGCTGCCCCGGGCGGTAATCGTTACTGGCACCTTGAGCTCCCGGGCCAGCCAGGTGGCCGCCACACCATCAGGGTAAACATAGTGGGCATCGACGAGATCAAACTGCTGACCCTGCCGGGCCAGTGTCTTGCTCAACCTTTTAATAGCCCGGTGGTACAGGTATGGCTGGATATACATGCCGATTCCTGGAAGCATGAGGTACCTGGGGTGGTGGATGGTGATCCCGGCACGCTGTTCTTCGGGGCTGATCTCGCTGAATTTGCGGTAGCGGCTGAATAGGTGGCCTGCCAGCGGGAAGTACGGAACAGGTGCCATGACGCTGATTGTGTGCTCGGGGTGGCGGGCCAGAAAGTGTTTGAGTCGGTTTTCAATGAATATGCCGTGTCTGGGTTGCTTGGCGTTGGGATACAGAGAAGTGACTGTCAGGATATTCATTGCGGGTCCGCTGGTTGAGAAAGACCATTGATTGCATTTGCGACTGGGGTCACAGATGAAGCCGAGCACTGGTGTACTGTACCTGCAATCACGGCTACCATCAGCATTTGTGAATTCACCCTGGAAATCATGGCCAAATCAATACTTTACATCGCCTACCACTTCCCGCCGATCCAGGTGAGCAGCGGTGTCCACCGCACGGTGGCCTTCGCCCGCAGCCTGGTGGCGGAGGGCTGGCAGGTGTCGGTTTTGACGGTCAGCGAGGCGGCGTATCCCGAACGCAGCGAAAGTGGACGGCGGCTGGTGCCAGAGGGCGTACGGGTGATCAGGGCCTTCGCCCGTGATACCACCCGGTATCTGTCCTTTCGCGGCAGGTATTTCGACTGGATGGCCGCGCCGGACAAATGGCACAGCTGGATTCTCGGTGGTCTCTGGTCAGGCCTGCGGGAAATCCGTCGCCGTCGCCCCGCGGTCATCGTTTCCACCTACCCCGTCGCCTCGGCCCATGTCATCGCCTACTTGCTGCACCGCATTACCGGGATTCCCTGGGTAGCCGACTTCCGCGACCCCATGTTGCAGGAGGACTACCCGCCCACCCGCGCCCAGCGCAGGGCCTTTGCCTGGGTGGAGCGCCGGGCGGTGCTTGGCAGCGCCCGGGTGCTGTTTACCAGCCCCGGCGCGCTGGCCCTGTACCGGGAGCGCTACCCGGAGGTGCCTGCAGAGCGCTGGGTACTGGTGCCCAACGGCTTTGACGAGGCCCTGTTTGAGCTGTCCAACGCGGATACCGACAGTCCGGGCGAGCAGGGCAGCCGCCGCATCCTGCTGCACTCTGGTACGGTGTATCCGGATGAGCGGGATCCGCGGCCGCTGTTCCAGGCCCTGGCGGAGTTGCAGGCGGAAGACCCGGCACTGGTTGCACGCTGGCGTGTCCTGCTGCGAGCCACGGGGCACGACCACCTCTTCGCGCCTATGCTGCAGGAACTGGGCATCCAGGACCTGGTTGAGCTCGCCCCGGGGGTTGATTATGTCGCCGCCCTGGACGAAATGCTCGGCGCGGATGCGCTGTTGCTGCTGCAGGCGGCCAACTGCAATTTCCAGACACCGGCGAAGGCCTATGAGTACATTCGGGCCCGGCGTCCCGTACTCGCCCTTACGGACCCCGGCGGTGACACCGCGGCCCTGGTACAGCAGGCGGGTGTGGGAGAGGTGGCGCCCCTGGACGACCCCGCAGCGATCAAGGCTGCCTTGCGTCGATTCCTGTCCAGGGTGGAAATGGAGGATTTCGCGTTTGCGCCGGTGGAGGAACTCATGCGCTGGTCGCGCCAGCACCAGGCCCGGGGCTTTGTGCGGGTGCTGGACGATGTGGTTGCGGAGCAGGCAGGCTGATGACTACGTCCTTTCCTGAAGTGGATCCTTGCTGGTCGCTGCCGTCCGCGGGCGCTGGGGGTGACGGGACCGTGCTGGTACTGGAGGCCAGCGCAGCGGCGCCGCGGCAATTGCATCTCTGCAGCGCATCTCTATGGCAGTGTGCCCAGGGTGCGCGCTGGATTGTCTTCATCATCGGCCGCCCGCGTCCGTTGGGCCAGGATGCTGTTGAGGGCGGCGTGGCGGAGTGGCTGCTGCAGCAGGTCGAACGCGATCCGGAAGGGTTCTACGCCGGGCTGGCGGGCTTTTTTGCCGCGGTGCTTCTGGACCGGCAGTCGGGGGAACTCCGGCTGTACACGGACCATGTTGGCAGTGTGCCCCTGAACCTGTACTGCGACGGGGATCGCTGGTGGGTCTCGGATTCGCTCCGGCAGCTGGAGGCCGCGCTGCCGCCGGAAGCGCTGCGGGTTTCCCCCCAGGCAATCTATGACTACTGCTTTCACCACTGTATTCCTTCCCCCCGCACCATTTACGAGGGAGTAGTGCGCCTGCCTCCGGGCAGCGAGTTGCGGCTGACCGCGAGCGGCGCCACGCACAATCGCAACCTGTTCCGCCCGTCCTACGCCTGTAGCGACGAGAGTCCAGAGATGCTGGCGCAGCGCTGTCGCGAAGTGATTGGCGAGGCGGTACGCCGCAATGCAGGGCCGGATACGGGCGCTTTCCTCAGCGGTGGCCTGGACAGCTCGACGGTGGCGGGTCTATTGGCGGGTCTGCAGCCCGGGGCGCCAACCTTCTCCATTGGCTTCGATGCCCCGGGCTACGATGAAACCGCCTATGCGCGGATTACCGCGGAACATTTCGCGACGCGGCATCAGGTTCACTATCTGCAACCCGATGAAATTGCGGCCCATTTCGAGGAGGTGGCAGCCTGGTTCGATCAGCCCTTTGGCAACTCCTCGGCCCTGGCAGCCTACGTCTGTGCCGATCAGGCCCGTCAGCAGGGCATTGCCACGCTGCTGGCGGGCGACGGCGGGGACGAGATTTTCGCCGGCAACGAGCGCTACGCCAAGCAGAAGACCTTTGAGCTGTGGGGCAAGGTGCCGGCAGGACTGCAGCAGGGCCTGTCGGCAATGCTGGCGGGCCCGCTGGGCGGCCTGCCGCTGCTGCGCAAGGGCCGGAGTTATGCTGAGCAGGCGGCTATTCCCCTGCCGGACCGGCTGGATACCTATAACTACCTGTCCCGCTTCCAGGCGGCGGACATGTTCCTGCCCGGGTTCCTCGCCGGGGTGGATACCGGCGCTCCCCGCCGGGCCAAGCGTGACCGTTTCGCCGCCTGCCCCGTGGAGGACCCGGTGGAGCGCATGATGTACCTGGACTGGAAGTTCACCCTCGCGGACAACGACCTGGTGAAGGTGTCGAACATGTGCGCGAAAGCCGGTGTCGAGGTGCGCTACCCGCTGTTCGAGAAGGAGGTGGTGGAATTTAGTTGCACCGTGCCGGCGCGAGTGAAGCTGCCGCGCGGGCGGCTGCGGGACTTCTACAAACGCAGCTTCCGGGGTTTCCTGCCCGAGCAGACCCTGCGCAAGTCCAAGCATGGCTTCGGCCTGCCCTTCGGAGTCTGGATGCGTGAGCACCCCGCCCTGCAGGAAATTACCGCCAGCGCATTGGCGGGGCTGAAGCGGCGGGAGATTTTCCGTCCGGACTTCATTGATACCGCCCTGGAGCACCACCGAACCGGCCACGCCGGCTACTACGGCGAGCTGATTTGGGTCATGGTGGTGCTGGAGCTCTGGCTGCAGAGCAGGGGGCGCTGACGATGCTGGGCTACGGCATGTCTCTTGCCGGGCGCTGGGCCGCCCGAGGCAAGCTGTCCATCCTCATCTACCACCAGGTGCTGGAGGCATTTGACCCCCTGCGGCCCTCGGAGCCGGTGGCGGAGCGGTTCGACTGGCAGATGGCTCTGCTGGCCCGTCATTTCACGCCCCTGTCGCTGTCCGACGCGCTGGCTCAGCTTCAGGCGGGGAGCCTGCCCCCCAATGCGGTCTGCGTCACCTTTGATGACGGCTACGCCAACAACCTCACGGTGGCCCAGCCAATCCTGCAGCGGCACGGCATTCCCGCGACCGTCTACGTGGCGACCGCGTTCAGCGACGGCGCCAATATGTGGAATGACCGGGTGCTGCACCTGTTTGCCGACAGCGATCGGGCGCGGCTGAAGCTGGGGCAGGCGTCCGTCGATCTGGGAGACTGGAACAGCCGGCGGCAGCTGGCCCAGCGTTGCCTGGACGAGCTGAAGTACCTCCCCTGGCAGGAGCGTACGGCGCGGGTCGATGCGCTTTATCGACTGAACGAGATCGCCGAACAGCCACCCCTGATGCTGACCCCTGAGCAAGTGCAAGCACTTACTAACCTTGGGGTCGAGGTCGGCGCTCACACGGTTCATCACCCCATTCTCAAGCAACTGGCTGCCGCCGAGCAGCGGGGGGAGATCGAGCAGAGCAGGGCGCAGCTGGAAGCCTGGACGGGTCGCCCGGTGCGTCACTTTGCCTATCCCAACGGGCGCCTGGGCCGGGATCTGGATCAGCAGACCCAGCAGCAGGTCCGGGAGGCCGGTTTCGAATCCGCGGTCATCACCAATCCCGGCGTTGCGGTGGCTGGTACCTCGCCCTGGTTGCTGCCCCGCTTTACGCCCTGGGACCGGGTGCCGTGGCGGTTCCAGGCGCGCCTGTTGCGCAATCAGCTGGTGCCGACGGCGTGATATCCGGGTGGAGCGCAAGGGTGCGCGCACTGCGGCGTGAATACGGGTTGCGGGTGGCACTGGGGCTGGCGGTGGACAGGCTGTTGCGCCGTATTTCCGGCCAGCGCTGTGGCCTGTACTGGTACCAGTTCTACCAGCAGCCGGTGAGCGACCAGTCTCTGGTTCGGGAAGACCCAAGCCTGAGCTACCTGTGGCTGGACCAGCACGAGCCGATTCTGGAGCAGATACCGCGCCCGGTGGCGAATCTGCGGGCGCGCTTCGAGCAGGAGGTGAAGTGTCTGGCGGTATTGAAGCAGGAGGAGCTGATTGCCTGTGCCTGGTTTGGTTATGGCCGGTTTCACGAGGACGAGGTGCGCTGCGTGTACCAACTGCCCGCCAATGCGGTGTGGGACTTTGATGTCTATGTCACGCCTCGCTACCGCCTGGGGCGCACGTTTGCCCGCACCTGGCAGGCGGCCAATGCACAGCTGGCCAGAGAAGGCGTTGCTCACAGCTTCAGTCGGATTTCCGCCTACAACCGGCACTCCATTCTGTCCCATCAACGGCTGGGCGCGGTGCAGGTAGGCGCGGCGCTGTTTCTTCGGCTGGGCCCGCTGCAGCTCATGTGCAGTAATCTTGCGCCCTGGGTGTCGCTGACGCTGGGTTCTGCCCACGCGCCAGAGCTGGATTTCGGTCGCTTCGTTTGCGCGCCCGTTTCCCGATGTTAAGATCAGGCGTTGTTTACGTTCCCCTCCCGGCCCACGGTCGCCGATCTCTTTGATAAGGAAAACACTCGCCATGCTGTCCCTGGACGAACTGAAAAGCATCATTGCCGACATCCTGCAGATCCCCGGCCGTCTCGATGGCCTCGGCCGTGACGATACCCTGCTGGGTGGCATACCGGAGTTCGATTCCATGGCAGTGGTCTCGGTGTTGACCACGGTTGAGGATCACTACGGCATCACCGTCGATGACGATGAAATCAGTGCGGAGGACTTCGAGACCTTCGGTGCCCTGCTGGATCTGCTCAACGCCAAGGCGGCCTGATCTCGGTTTGCCGCGAGCCCCGTATTTCCGCTGATGAGCCTGCTGCGTACCGGCTACCTCGATAGTCCCGCGGGCGGGCTGCATCTCACGCTCTACCTCCCAGAAGGCCAGGCCAGCTCTCGCTGGATCCTGCACGTGCCCGCGTTTGGGGAGGAGATGAACAAGTCCCGGCATGTGGTGGCGGCACAGGCACGCCGTTTGGCGGACTGTGGTGCCGCTGTGATTATCCCCGACCTGACCGGCACCGGTGACAGTGCCGGCACCCTGGACCAGGCGGATTGGGCCACCTGGCGGGATGACCTGGAACGGGTGGCAACCTGGGCCGAATCCCGGGGGGCCAGTGCCCTGGTGCTGTGGGGCCTGCGCCTTGGCTGCCTGCTGGCGGCGGATACGGTCAGCTGCCTGTCCCTACCAGTGGTGGCACTCTGGTGCTGGCAGCCGGTGCCTTCCGGCAAGCAGCATATCAACCAGTTCCTGCGCCTTCGGGCTGTGGCCGGTCTGACCGCGGGCGAGGGTGAATCGGTGGCACAACTGCGCTCCGCGCTGGCACAGGAGGGTTCGCTGGAGGTGGCCGGTTACCCCCTGGGGGAGCCACTTGTCGCCTCCATCGAGGGGCGGGAACTGTCGTCCATCGAGTTGCCGGTCGGTTTGCCGGTTCGGTTGGCAGAGGTGGCCAAGGACATTTCACGGCCGCTCACCCCGGTTGCGAGCCGCCAATTGGACGCCTGGAACGCGGCCGGGGTTGCCGCCCATGGGTCGGTGGTCGGCGGGGACCCCTTCTGGATCACCCAGGAACTGGGGTTTGCGCCAGAGCTGCTGGAGCGCACGGTCTGCTGGTGGCGGGAACTGCAATCCCCCGACGGGGACGAGAGGGCAACATCAGGACCCGCTGAGGCCGCGGGGAAACTGTCGGCGCAAGCTGCGAGCGGATGGCGTACCGTGGTTTTCGACTGCGCTGAGTCGCGTCTTGCGGGTATTGTGCACGGCGCAGATACACGCTCCGCGCTGGGCGTGGTCATCGTGGTGGGCGGGCCCCAGTACCGGGTGGGCAGCCACCGCCAGTTTGTCTCCCTCGCCGAGGGGTTTGCCGGCGCGGGTTTCCCGACCCTGCGTTTTGACTACCGCGGCATGGGGGATAGCGAGGGCGAACTGGCGGGCTTTACCGGCGTGGATGAGGATATTCGCTGTGCGATCGACGCACTGCAGGCCCAGTGTCCGGGTGTCGAGCGGGTACTTCTGTGGGGGCTGTGCGACGCTGCTACTGCAGCTGTGGCCTATGCCCACCAAGACCCGCGTGTGGCGGGCCTGATGCTGGCCAATCCCTGGGTCTACAGCCCGCAGGGTCAGGCCAAAACGTATCTGAGGCGCTACTACCTGCAGCGCCTGTTGAGTCGCGATTTCTGGGCCAAGGTGTTGTCCGGCAGGTTTGCGCTGGGGGATTCACTGCGATCCTTGCGTCGGATGTTGCGCACGGCCGGTGGGGGGCGTGACAGGGCTGATGTTCCCTCTGCACCGCCAGCGGTGGACTCCCCGGTGGCGACACCCACAGCGCCGGCGGTGGATCTGGCGCAGCATTTTGCCACCAGCCTGGCGCGGTTTCGGGGGCGGCGCCTGCTGCTGATCAGCGGCAGGGACCTCACCGCCGCCGAGTTTGTGGCGGCAGGCCAGGCCAACAGGGCACTGCGCAGGCAACTCGCAGCCGCTGAAACCGCCCTCATCACCCAGCCGGCGGCAGACCACACTTTCTCCACCTCTGCGGCGACCCGGGAGATGGAGCAGGCCTGTGTGAAGTTTGCGCAGAGCCTGCCCTGAGGGCGGTTTTTAGTGCAACAAAAAAGGTCTACCGAAATTGGGGGTACCCAAATTGGGTAATATTACCTAGAATAGGCACGCCGGTGCAGGATGCGATGGCACATGACATTCATCTTGCACATCGGCGGCGTTCTTCGCCCCAGGGGTAAACGGTTCCAATGAGTATTCTCCAGCAGTTCCCGCAGGCAGCCTATTTCAGCACACGCCGGGTTCAGGCCGGTGTGGAGCTGGAGGCGATCTTCGGGCTGCGCTATCAGGTTTACTGCGAGGAGCGAGGTTTTCTCCCCCGCGAAAGGTATCCGCAGCAGCAGGAATCCGACGAATTCGACCACCAGGCCGTGCATTTTGCCGCCTTTGATCAGGATGGTCAGGTGGCGGCGGCCGTGCGACTGGTCATGCCGGTGGCAGACCGCGGATTACCATGCCAGCAGCACTGCGACCTGTTCGACGATGTGGCCAAGCCACCCCCGGCGCTGAGCGTGGAGGTGTCGCGGCTGGTCCTGAACAAGCACCACAGGACCCCCCCCGGTGGCGGTTGCGTGGGCACAGTGGTGCTCGGCCTGTACCGGGAAATGTACCAGTTCAGCAGGCAGTCGGGGATCAGCCACTGGTATGCTGCCATGGAAAAGCCCCTGGCGAGGCTGCTGGCCCGTTATGGCTTCAGGTTCGACCTGGCGGGCCCGGAGTCGGACTACTATGGTCCGGTGTCTGCCTACCTTGCCGACTTAAGCGTGCTGGAACGTCGGCTCGCAAAGGAAAGTCCCGCGCTTCACAAGTGGTTTTCCTGTAGCTGGTGAGTTCCGGCCAGTCGTGTCGGGCGCGGCTGCCCACTGCTGATGCCCACCCAGGCCAGCAGTAACAGCAACAGCAGGAAGCGCGGTTCGTCGATGAGTGTGTTCAGGCTGCCCGACACGCCGTAGGCCGCCAGTGCTGCAACCGCAACCGCCGCGACCGGGTTGCCGGCCCAGGCGGCGCGCGTTCCCGTCAGAAGCGCCAGGGTCAACAGCACGATCCACGTGAGAACCCCAAACCACCCCTGCTCCAGGAGCACCGCTACTGGCAGGCTATGCACGTGGTAGGGCGGGTCGATATCGGTGGACATCCACCAGTTGTCGAAGCCGCGGTTGAAATCGCCATTGGTCAGCAGCTCGCGCCCCTCGGCATCCAGCAGTGAGATATCGGTGACGTCGATCGCCACGTCCCCGGACGGCGTGTGCAGCGCCAGCTTTACGGGTCGCCAGTGCGGCGCATACGCCAGCGGGGTCAGGTCCAGTGTCGCGCTGGCGCTGTGCCAGGCCAGCACGGCGTCATCGGTGGGGAAGGCGGTTACGGCGCAGGCGGCCGAAGTCAGCATCCACTTCTCGCAGAGGCTGACGGTAAGCCTGGCGCCGGGGGCGCTCGCCCGCATCCGCAGCGCCAGCGTCACGCTCTCCAGGCCACTGACGGACACGATCTGATCCAGGTAGGTGGGTGTCCCGGCAACCATGCGGAGGAACGTTGCCGGATCCTCCGCGCGGCTGGCTTCGGCGTCCACAACAAGTAGCCGCGCAGCGCGCGTGTCTTCGCGGCTCAACCAGTAGTGCTGGTCGGGGAAGCGCCCCAGGCCAATGCCGAACAGCGCCTGCGTCCAGGAACCGTTGCGCAGCGCCAGCGCGTTCCGCCAGTGTGTGGTGCGAACCTCGAGGTCGCGTTCCCAGCGGGCCAGCCGTTCCTGCGCATACTCGCCGCGCAGTACGGGCACCGTAGCTGCGCCGATCCCGACCAGCAGCGCCAGCACCACCAGCACCGTCGGCCCGTGCCGGCCCCGCGCTCGCAGCGCCAGGACTGCCCACACCAGTAGCGCCAGCGCCAGTGCTGCATAGCCGTTGCGGGAAAAGGTCAGCATCATCGCGAAGCCGCCCGCCACCAGCAGCACGGCAGCAGCCATGCGCAAGGCAATCGACCGTGCGGCAATCGCGGCCTGCGCCGCTACCGGCATGGCGATGGCGATATAGCACTCGACGAAGGCGCCTCCCCGGTGCATCGCCGAGAACGGGCCGGTGACCCGGTAATCGACCCCCCAGTCACCGAAACCCACGAAGGCCCAGCGCTCCCACAGCACCCACGCCACGACACCGGCAAGGCCCGCCAGGGTGCCGCGGGCAAACAGGGCAGGGGCAGCGTAGCCGGCTGAATCCAGCCGGCGCCACAAGCCCGTCAGCAGCACCGCCCAGAGCAACCCCTTGGCGATACGCAGGGCATTGTAGGGACTGTGATAGCTGGCGAGTGCGTTGGCATCGGGCCAGCCGCCCGACCACACGCCGATCGAGGCACTCAGCACCAGGCTGGCGGTGACCAGGCCGACCCCCAGCATCCACTGCGAGGAGTGCGGCACTGCGGGTGATGGCGTTCGCGCCCACGCCATCGCCAGGACCAGCACCAGCAGCAGGTCGAATTCGTCCCACAGGCCCCGGCCGGTCCACGAGGCCAGGTCGAAAAGCGGCAGGGCCGCCATCAGCCACAGCGGCGCCAGCGCCGGTCGCCAGGCCACCGTCAATGCCGCGCCGGTCACGAGCAGCGTGGTCGGCACTACGTAGGGGGGTGCGCTGAGGAGCTGCCAGCCCAGGGCCAGTGCCGCCAGCAGCCACAACCCGGGGGAGCCTAACTGTGTTGTGGCCTTCTCGTGCGCCTGTTGCCTGCGCGGGGGCACCTCTGCCGAGTCCAGGGTCGCGGCTGGCTGCCCGGCGCGCTCGATCGCCCAAGCCACCAGCGCTGCGGTGAGGGCCGCGATGCCGAGATTGGTGGGGTCCGGCCGCAGCCCCTCCAGGAACAGCTTGCCAGCCTCAATCACCGTGCACAGTACCAAAGCGACCAGCGCGGCGGTGAAAGGGGAGGTGCGCCTTGCCCATGCCCAGAGACCCACAGGAGCGTAGCTGAACGCCACGCTGGTCAGGCTCATCAGGGCGACCGCTTCGGAGGTGAAGTAGTGGTAGTAGAACGGCTGCCAGCGCAGTCTGGCCAGGGTATCAATGGCCTCCTCGGGGCCGCCCCAGGGGTGCCCCAGCCACCCGTTGACGCCGAACAGCAGGAGAAGATATGGCAGGAATATCCAGGGCGCCGCGCGGGCGACAACAGCCCGTGCGCGCGCGGAGTTCCAGGCGTCGCGCCGCGTCCACAGGGCGGCGCCAAGTACGAACCCGCCGGCGCGCGCCAGCACCGAGGCGCCCTGGGTGGTGCCGGTGGCGATGCACAATTGTGCCAGCTCGATTGCCAGGCCCACTCCAAGCCCCAGGGCAAGGGCCGCCTGCCAGCCTGCCGCAGGGCGACGCGTCGCCAGCAGGGCACCGAGAGGCGCGGCGAGCAGCAGCTCGATCGCCAGCCGCACCGCGGTCAACAGTGGCCGGTCGGCGGCGCCGGCAAGCCACCATCCCCAGCGGTCGGATGCCAGCTTCTCGGCGAATTCCGCAGATGAGATCAGCAAGTCGTAGGGGAACAGGCTGTAAGCGAAATAGGCTATCGCGTAGAGGGTCAGCGCGTGGTCGTGCAGCCAGTGGGACCCCGCCTGCTGCAACGGGCGCCAGCGCGCGCGCCAGGCAATGGCGGCAATTGCTACGCCGGCGCCGACCACGCTGCCGATGGCCTCGGCGACAAGGTCGTTCTGCGACACCGTGCGGGCCGGGAAATAGAGCTGGGTGTACTCGACCGTTACCGCCAGTACCCAGGCGGCAGCGACTGCCAAAAACACCGCGCCTGGTCGCCACCAGCCGCGCTGCAGCAGCGCCAGCGCACCAAGGAATCCCAGCGGTGCGTAGAGCACGCCGTTGGCGATCCAGTCGGCGCGGGAGGCGACACCGAGATTCAGGAACGGGATTTGCTGGAACCGCGCCCACGCCTCGTCGGCGGGGAGCGGCCGGTAGTCGAGGGGCACGAGGCTGCCATAGACCACAAACAGGGCATAGAGCGCCCACCAGCGACTGATTGTCCATGACGTCCTGTTTGTCATGGCCCCTCGATCATTAACAGCCTCTTGCGTTCTGCCGGCACCTCACAGGGCCGGGTTCATCGGGGTAACGCCTCAGGGGCAGGCGACCTGGCCGGCTACCAGTGACCCAGCGATGTCTCGACCACCGTACGGCGTACCACAGAACCGGATAGTCGCTCCATTCTGGCAAACCTCGTAGGAATAAACACCGCCGCTGCCGTAATTGTAGATGACACGGGAGCTACTCCCGGTGCCGGAGGTGGACCAGGTACCAACGGTTGCGGTCGGGTCGGTTGGATGACCTGGGCCCCTTTTATAGTCAATCAAATTGCCGCCAGCGGTGGTGTTTCCTTGATGGAATTCCTGCCAGCGCTCTGTGCCCACCATGGCGCAGGCGGTTTTGCCGCCCAACAGGGTTGCTACGGTAGCGGCGGGCTGGACTCGCGACCCCGGTCCGCAGGAACAGCTGCCCTGGGCCTGGACGGAACCCGAGAGCACAATCAGGATTGGTGCAGTGGCGAGTAAGAGAGCTGCTTTCATGGCTTGGGCCTCTGGAAAACACGTGTCTGGAGTATAGGACGCATTTATTGCCGTGGACAGTTGCCGTGGTTGTGGATGTCCGCTGAAGTTGTGACGCCCCCCATAAAAAAGCCCGGCAAAAGGCCGGGCTTCCTGAATTAAGGCGTAGTGCCCGGATTAGCTGCGACGCAGGCGGCGGCTGAAGCCGAGGCCCGCGAGAGCCAGCCCCATCAGGGCCAGGGTGCCGGGGGTGGGGATCGCTTCGGCGGACACCTGCCCGACCGCTTTAACCGTCCAGTCCAGATCGCTTGCCGCGCCGTTGACGTCGTCGAAAGTCGTGGTCAGGAACAGGTCAGCACTGCCACCCAGGAACCCGTTGGTGTCCAGTTGTGAGGCGATGGATCCGCCCGTAACTGAAAGGTAACCCGAACCCTGGCCCGCAACCGTGTTGGAGTCGAAGGTGGATACGTAGGTTGCGGTGGGCACGCCAGCAGAGGCCCCGGGCACAAAGTCGGCACTCAGCCACAGGGAGTCCCCGGCACCGGGAATGTCGGTGTAGCTGCTGAGACCGGTTCTACCGGCGGGGCCGGCCGTGGGGTCGTAGTCATCGGCGGACTCGTAAACCAGGATGCTGCCACCCTGCGAAAAGGCGGTCGTGATGTCTGTTGTCAAGCCGACCAGACGCTCTACGGTGAAATCTTCCAGACCGAAGAACATGCCGATCAGGTAGCCATCAGTGCCTTTGGTGAACAGGGTGTCTCCGGTGGAGATGTTGGAGATGTTGCTGATGGAGAATATACCCCAGGTGTCCTCAGAGCCGACGGCGCCGGGTGAGGGGAATGCGGCAGCTGCATCGCATGTGGCTACCGTGTTGCAGGCGATACCACTGGCAGTTGGATCCCCACCGACGGTGTAGCCGAAGGTGCCTGCGTCGTAGGCATCAAAGGATATCTTGATGTCGCCGGCAGTGATCACAAAGGCGTTTGCGATACTGCTGGCTCCCAAAGCAATAGAGGCGGCGAAGCCAAGTACAAAGTTGCGTAAGGTCATTGTTCTTACTCCTCAAAAGGTGGTGCAAACTCGTCACGGTTAATAAAGCACGCTTCGTGCCAAAGTTGGCGGAGTTGACGTAACTATATGATTTATAGAGCCTGAAGCGCTTCTGCGCCGCCGCAATGGAGAGCTGCGAAGCCGTTAGTGTAAAAAAATCCGACAATCTATGGCGCTCTAGGGCGGCGATGAACCGGCGCTCCCGACATGTTGCAAATGACGCTGGCTGGTTGGGGACCGCTTTCTCAACCCCCGGGGTTCAGGCTGCTTTGGTAGGCTAACCGGCAACGTGAAACATGCTATGCTTCCCCACGAGATAAGAAAGACTCCCAGGGGAACGTGAATGGATTCTGACGGCGCGGCATCGCTGCGAGCTCTCGCCAAGTACTTCTCCCTGCACTCCTACGAGCAGGGCAGTGACGGTCCCGAGCTCAATGAGCTTTATGCCCTGCGCTACCAGATCTACTGCCTGGAGTGCCATTTCCTCAACGAGGCGCGCTACCCCGACGGGCTGGAGATCGATGATTACGACCAGCGCTCCGCCCACTTTGCCGCCACCAACGCAGATGGAGTGGTGGCGGGCACAGCTCGCCTGGTGCTGCCTGCAGCCGGTGAGCCGTTTCCCTTCATTGATCACTGCCCGCCGTTCCCGGATTTCAAGCCGCCACCGGCAGCGGAGTCCGGGGAGGTTTCGCGGCTGGCGGTGAAGCGGGAGTACCGGCGCCGGGCGGGTGACACGCTGTGGGGCATCAACCAGTCCCACCTCAAGGGGCCGTCGGCGCCGGATGAATCCCCCCGCGGCGAGAAGCGGGTGAATGCCCCCCTGCTGGTCTTGGGGCTGTACCGGCAGATCTACCGCTTCAGCTGCGAAAACGGCATCCGCTACTGGTATGCCGCCATGGAAAAGGGGCTGGCGCGGGTGCTGCGGATCTATGGCTTCGATTTCACCCCCATCGGCCCCGAAAGCGACTACTACGGGCCCGTGACCCCTTACCTGGGTGACCTGCGCAAACTTGAGCGGGAGCTGGAGGCCTCCAACCCGGCCCTGATGTGGTGGTTCCGCAGCGGTCCCTGATACAGAAGCTGGCGAGTTGCCCTGACTGATGCCGTCCCTGAACCGAATCAAGCGCGCCCTGTTGCTGGCCATGCTGGCACGGCAGACGCCGGAAAAACTCGTGGCCCTGGCCCGCAAGCGCCTGCCTCGGGTCTTCGCGCGCGCTGCAAGGCAGTCTCCCGCTTATCGCGCATTGCTGGCGGAGGCGGGCGTGGAGCCGGCGACCTGCCGCACCGGGGAGGCCGTGTTGGCGCGGGCCCCGGTACTGACCAAGGCCGACCTGTTCGAACGCTTCCCCGTCCATGAGTTACTGGTGCGCGAGGTAGACCCGGCCCGCCTCGGCGGCGTCCTCACCAGTTCCGGCCACGGCGGCAGCAACTTTGCCTTCGGTGTCAGCACCCGGCGGCAGTTGCAGCTGGCCCCGGATGACATCGACCTGGGCCTGCAGCAGGCCTTCGGCATCGACCAGCGCTCGACCCTGCTGGTGAACTGCTTGCCCATGGGGGTGTTCTTTACTTCCAACACGGTCTGTGTGGCCAATGTCAGCGTGCGCGAGGACATGGCCTTCGCCATCCTCAACCAGGCCGGCCCCCTGTTTGAACAGGCCATCCTCTGTACCGACCCGCTGTTCTGCAAGCGCCTGCTGGACTACGCCCGGGTGCAGCGCTTCGACTGGTCGCGCCTGCGCATGAACGTGGTCCTGGGCGAGGAGATGTTCTCCGAGGACTATCGCAGCTATCTGGCGGCCGCGCTGGGTGTGCCGCTGGATGCCCCGGGTGGCAGCCTGATCGGCAGTTCCATGGGGGTGGGGGAGCTGGGCCTGAACCTGTTCTTCGAAACCTCCGAGACCATCGCCCTGCGCCGCGCCTGGCACCGGCAGGACCCGGACCAGCTGCTGCCCTCGTTCTTTTGCTTCAACCCCCTGCGCAGCTATGTGGAGGTGCTGGAGCCGGATGCGGATGGGGTGGGGGACCTGGTGATCACCATGCTCGATGTCCAGGCGCCGATCCCGATGATTCGCTATCGCACCGGGGACCGCGCCCGCTGGCTGACCGACGCGGACCGCGAACCGCTGGATACCGGCGGCCGCGCGGCCCTGGCGGCGCTGCCCTTTCCCACGGTGGCGGTACTGGGGCGGGAGCGGGACCGGATCGACCCTCACTGGCACGTGGATCACTTCAAGGCCCTGCTGTACCGGCGCCCGGCGCTGGCGGACCAGCTGTCCGGCGCCTTCCGGGTGCTGCGCCACGGGGACGGCCTGCGCCTGGATGTGCAACTGGGGCTGGCGGCCACCCAGTCGCCCGAGGCCGTGGCGGCGGAGCTGACAGCGCTGGTCGCGGCGTCGGCCGCGCGCCGCAGTGCGCCGGTCCCGGAGCTGTGCTGCTTTCATTACGGGGAGTTTCCCCACGGCATGGGGCTGGACTATGAACGCAAGTTCCGCTATTTCCCGGAGCCCCGGTGAGCGTCTCGGCCCTGTTGATGTCCGTGCTGCTGGCCCTGCGCAACCTGCGCCGGCAGTTCCGTCGCAGCCTCACGGCCCTGCTGTCCATCGGTTTCGGGGTGGCGGCGCTGCTGGTGGCCACGGGTTTCAACGAGGCCATGTTCGAGGAGTTTCGGGAGGCCACCATCCGCTCCCAGTATGGCCACGTGCAGGTGAGCCGCCCGGGTTTCCAGGACCGGGGGCGCAGTGACCCCTGGGCCTATCTGCTGCCCGCGGAGGTGGCGGTGGATCCCTCCCTGCTGCCAGCGGGCGCGACGGTAGCGCCGCGGCTGCTGCTGAACGGGCTGGTCAGTTATGGCGAGGTGACCCTGCCGTTCATGAGCGAGGGCATCGACCCGGCGCGGGACATGCTGGACGACCGTTCCCTGCGCATGGAGCAGGGTCGGCGCCTGGATGCGACCGGCGAGCGCCAGGTGGTGCTGGGGGAGGGCCTGGCGACGCAGCTGGAGGTGGCGGTGGGCCAGTCGGTGGTGCTGTTGGCCAATACCCCTGACGGCCAGCTGGGCGCGGCGGAGGCGGAGGTGGTCGGCATCTTCAGCTCTTTCAGCCAGGAGTTTGACGACGCCGCGCTGCTGATGCCCATCGGACTCGCCCGCGACCTGGCCAAGGTGGAGGGCGCCCATGCCTGGCTGGTGTTCCTGGAGGATACCGGAGACACCGACGCCGCCCTGGTCCCGCTGCGGGCTGCCCTGCCCGGCGACGACTTCGATGTCCAGCCCTGGCATGCCCTGGCCGAGTTCTACGCCCGCGCTTCGGCCCTGTTCCAGCAGCAGTTGGATCTGGTCAAGGCCATCGTGGTGTTCATCATCCTGCTGGGCATCGGCAATACCATGATGATGAGCGTGCTGGAGCGCACCGGGGAGATCGGCACGGTGATGGCCCTGGGCAACAAGCGGGCGTCAGTGCTGCGGGGCTTCCTGATCGAGGGTGCCCTGCTGGGGTTGCTGGGTGCGGTGCTGGGGGTGCTGGTGGCGCTGGGGCTGGGTCAGCTGCTGGCCCTGGCGCAGATCGAGATGCCGCCGCCGCCCACCTTTGCCCGCAGCTACCACGCGGCCCTGTTGATCACGCCGGCCATGCTGCTGGAGACCGTGCTCATTGCCTGCGTAACGACGACCCTGGCGTCCCTCTACCCCGCCTGGCGCGCCTCGCGCATGGTTATCGTGGAGGCCATCCGCCATGCGCGCTGAGGTCGCTGCTCATGCGTGAACTGCTCCGGCTCGCCGCCCGCAATGTCCTGCGCCACCGGGGCCGTTCCCTGATGACCCTGTTCGGCATTGCCTTCGGCGTGGTAGCCCTGGTCCTCGCCGGGGGCTTTATCAAGGACACCGTCGACGAGCTGGGCGAGTCCATGATCCACTCCCAGTCCGGTCACCTGCAGATCAGTCGCACCGGTTACCGGGAGGAGGGCAGCCGCGAGCCGGCGACGTTCCTGATCCGCGAGCCGGAAGCCCTGCGCGCGGAGCTGGCGGCCCTGCCGGCGGTGGACGAGGTGCTGCTGCGCACCGCATTCTCCGGCCTGTTGAACAACGGCCGCACCGACTGGGCGATCATGGGGGAGGGGGTGGAGCCCGCGGCCGAGGTGCGCCTGGGCACCTATATCAACATCTCGGAGGGCCGCCAGCTGGCGGAATCCGACCCCTTTGGCATGCTGCTGGGGGCCGGGGTGGCGCAGGCCCTTGACCTGGCGCCCGGGGACTGGGTCAACCTGCTGACCAACACCACCGATGGCGCGGTCAACGTGCTGGAGTTCCAGGTAGTCGGCATCTTCCAGACCTTCTCCAAGGACTACGACGCCCGCGCCGTCCGCATTCCCCTGCCCGCGGCCCAGGAGCTGCTGGGGGACGACGGTGTGCACCTGGCGGTGCTGCGGCTGCAGCGCACCGATGCCACCGCCGCGGTCAAGCGTGCGGCAGAGGCTGCGCTGGCGGGGCGCGGCTTCGAGGTGCTGGACTGGCAGCGCCTGAACCCCTTTTACCGCCAGACGGTGGAACTGTACCAGCAGCAGTTCGGCTTCCTGGTGCTGGTGATCCTGTTGATGGTGACGTTGAGCGTCGGCAACACCATCAACATGAATGTCTACGAGCGGGCCGCGGAGTTCGGCACCATGCAAGCCTGCGGTGCACCGCGGCGGGAGATCTTCCGCCTGATCCTGCTGGAGAGTGCCCTGCTGGGCGTGGCGGGCGCCACCCTCGGCGTCATCGCCGGCAACGGCCTGGCGCTGCTGATTTCCTGGATCGGCATCCCCATGCCGCCGCCGCCCAACTCCGACATCGCCTACATCGCCCTGATCCGTCTGGCCTGGTGGATTACCGGGGTCGCCTTCCTGATTGGGGTGCTGGCGCCCGTTGTCGCCGCCCTGCGGCCCGCCCGGCGGGCGGCCCGGGCGGATATCGCGGAGTCCTTGCGGCAGGCGGTGTGATTACAAGCGCCGCAGGTACTGCTGGGTAAACATTCTCTCCGGCAGCTCCTTCACTTCCATCGTGGTGTACTCTAGAACGGAGTAATCCCCCTCCTTGAGGGCGTCCTCCAGTACCAGGCGGGTGGGGCGCAGGCGGCCCGCGAGTTCCCGGAAGTTCTCGTAGCGGCTGGTCTTCAACAGGCGCCCGGAGACGGCGTAGAACTCTGCCTTGAGCGGCCGGTCATCCGCGACTGCCACCCAGTAGCGCACCTTGGCGTAGGTGACGCCGCGCCCTGCGGCGGTCAAATCCAGCACCCAGGCCTCCTCGCCATCCACCTGTTCCGTCCCCGCCAGTTCGGCGCTGTAGTCGCCGGCGAAGTTGGCCCGGGCCAGGTCACCGTTGGCCACCTGGCCGGTCAGGCGCTGGGACAGGGACAGGCGCACAGGCTGGGACACGGTGGGCATGAAGATCCACAGGTCGCGGCCGCGCATCAGCAGGGCCTGGCCGCGCTCCGAGGCGGGGGATTCGGTGAGCACGATGGTGTTTTCATTGCCACGTGACATGACCTTGTACTCCCGCACATCCCCGGGCTTGCCGTCGCTGTGGTTGGTGACGGTAATGAAGGTTTCGAAGCTCTCCCTCGGGAAGCGAATCGCGTCTGCGCGCTTGACCAGCGCCGCGGCGTCCACGCTGGCCGGATCCTGCGTGTCGGCTTCCTGTTGTATCGTGTCAGCGGTGTCCTTGGTGTCTGCCGATGTGTCCGCCGCGTGGGCCGGTCCACTGGCCAGCAGGGCCGCCAGCAGCACCCACCCCAAAATGGTCAAAACGTCGGTATTCTCGGGAAATGGCTTGATCATGGGTATATCCTGTGGCGAAGACCAACAACATTCTGGCGCTGCACGATGGCGATTGTAAAGGTAGAACACGTCTGCAAACGGTACCCGCTGGGCGATCAGGTGGTCGAGGCTCTGCGCGATGTCTCGCTGGAGATCGAGGCGGGCGCCTTCCTGGCGATCGCCGGCCCCTCCGGCAGCGGCAAGTCGACCCTGCTCAACATCATCGGCTGTATCGACAATCCCAGCGAGGGCCGGGTGTTCATCGAGGGCCAGGACGTGTCCGGCAGAACCCCGGACCAGCTCGCGGACGTGCGCGCCCGCACCCTCGGTTTTATCTTCCAGAATTTCAACTTGCTGCCGGTGCTGTCCGCCCGGGAGAATGTCGATTACCCCCTGCTGCAACTGCCGGAGCTCAGCCGCGCCGAGCGCCGGGAACGGGTCGATCACTACCTGGACCTGGTCGGCCTCGGTCGCTTCGCCAGCCATCGCCCCAACCAGCTGTCCGGCGGCCAGCGCCAGCGGGTGGCGATCGCCCGGGCCCTGGCCACCCATTCGCGGGTGGTGCTGGCGGACGAGCCCACCGCCAACCTCGACCGGGAGACCGGTCGCGGCATTCTGGAGCTGATGCAACACATCAACCGCAGCGCGGGCACCACCTTTATCTTTTCCACCCATGACCAGCATGTGATGGAGATGGCTGACCGCCTGGTGCACATGGAAGACGGCCGCATCCGGGCGCTGGAAGACAACCCTGCTGCCGCCGAGACGGCCGAGGCCACGTAGTGAAAGCCCGGCGCATGCGCTCCAGCAGTGCGCTGCAGTCGCTGCTGCTGGCGCTGTTGCTGGCACTGCCGGCTGCATCGCCGGCGCTGGCCTTGATTGATGCGGAGCTGCGGGTGGGCCGCGAACCAGGCCGGACCCGGGTGGTGGTGGATCTCAGCGAGCCGGCCACCTACCACGTGTTCAGCCTCAGCAATCCGGCGCGCGTGGTGATTGATCTCTGGAATACCCGGCTGGCGGGCCCGGTGCCGCCGGACCTGTTCGCGGCCACCCCGGTTGCCCGCCTGCGCACCGGTCCGCGCGAGGATGCCGGCCTGCGCCTGGTGCTCGACCTGGCGCAGCAGGATATTCGCCAGGAGACCTTCGTCCTCGATCCCAATGGCAGCGGCGGCGGGTATCGCCTGGTCGTGGACCTCTACCATGAGCCGGTGGCGGGCGCAGACCGGCGCGAGGTGGCCGCTGCGGCCACTGAACCGGCGCACAACCGTCTTGCCGCCAGGGAGCCGGCGCGTTCGATATCGCGCCCCGTCCGTTCGCCACCTGACCCGGCGTCTGCGGCGCTGCCCGATGGCCGGGCGGCCCCGGCCGTCAGCGACCTCCGTCTGGGGGGCTACGGTGAGCTGGCTGCAGCCTGGAACACCGCCGCCCCTGAGCACTGGTCAAAGCTGCGGGCGCGGCTGGAACTGGGCCTGACGGGGCGGTTGGACTGGGGCGCCCGCTTCAAGCTGAGCGGGCGGATGGAAGGTGACGGCGCCTACAGTGTGGAGGATGACTTCTACCCCGCAGCGGTGCGCCGTGACCAGCGCAGCGATTTCTCCGTGCGCGAGGCCTACCTGGACATCGGCGCCGGCGACTGGGAGTTCCGCCTGGGCCGCCAGCACGTGGTGTGGGGAGAAATGGTGGGCCTGTTCCTGGCGGATGTGGTGTCCGCGCGGGATACCCGCGAATTCTTCCTGGAGGAATTCGAGACCATGCGCATTCCCCAGTGGGCCGTGCGCGCCGAACACTTTGCCGGCGCTGCACACCTGGAGCTGCTGTGGGTCCCGGTCCCCAGCTACGATGAGATCGGCAAGCCCGGCGCCGACTTCTACCCCTTTCCCGTTCCCGCAGGCACTCCGGTGCGGGAGGTCACGCCCAGCCGCAGCAAGGTCTCGAATCATGGACTCGGTGGGCGCCTTTCCTATCTGGTGAATGGCTGGGACCTGTCCGGCTTTTACTACCAGAGCACCGATGTAGCGCCGACCCTGTACCGTACCGGGGGTGGGCTGGAGCTGCGCCATGATCGCATCCGCCAGGTCGGTGCCACGTTCTCCAAGGACTGGCTGGACTTTGTGTTGAAGGGAGAGGCGGTGTATAGCAGCGGCCGTCGCTTCCTGTCCCAGGACCCCGCCGCGCGCTTTGGGTTGCAGGACAGCGATGCCGTGGACTACGTGCTGGGGATCATGGTTCCGAGAGGCGACTGGCGTTTTGATGCCCAGCTCTACGGCCGGCATGTCTTCGACCACGACCCCGCAATGGGCTTCGACGCCGATGAGACCGGTTTGACCCTGCTGCTGAACCGCCGCTTCGGTGACCGCGTGGAAGCGGAAATTCTTTACCTGTCGGGCCTCAACCGCAGCGACTGGTCCCTGCAGCCCAGTGTCACCTGGAACCTCACCCAGGCCTGGCGCCTGCAGTTCGGCGCCGACCTCTTTGGCGGCAGTGAGATCGGCCTGTTCGGCCAGTACGACGACGGCGACCGCGTGTTCCTGGAACTGCGCCGCTGGTTTTAGGCAGGAGCCCGGGCCGGGCAATCTGCCCGGCGGAAGAAACCTCCGCCGCGCGCTCCATTCTCCCCCCTCCAAGCCGCCGAAATTGTGAGCCAGTCCCGCTTTTCGTCTTGGCGCTGACGCTCGCCTGCCGTAGAGTGAGCGGTGCGATTTCAGATCTTGGAGGCAAAACCACAATGCGCTGCTCCTGCCGCAAGGCTTTGCTGTTCTTTTTTGTCCTGGCCCTGGCGGGCTGCTCGCGTTCGCTCCCCCCCGAGGAGTTGTTGCAAAGAGCTGAGCTTGCGCTTGAGCAGGGCCGTTTGAACGCTGCAGTGATTGATATCAAATCGGCGCTGCAACAGCTTCCCTCTGATGACAGGGGCCGTCGCCTGCTCGGCGAGGTATATCTGCACCAGCGGCTGTTCGCAGAGGCGGCAGCGGAATTCGAGCGCTCGTTGGGGACGACGGCCGACCCCGCAGTAGCGGCACTTTATGCGGAAGCCTTGAACAGCAGCGGTCAGCCGCAGAAAGTCATCGACCTCCACAGCGAAGGCTTTTTCGATTTTGCGCTACTTGAACCTGCTTTTGTCGCAGTCCTGGCGAAATCACAAATTCTGCTGGGAGACACCTTCGAGGCGGAGAACACGCTGGCGCAGGCGCTGGCGCTGGATGCGACCCATCCCGAGGTTCGTCTGGCGGAGGCCATCTTTGCCGTCAATCACCAGCGCGACCTGGAACGGGGAGCACAGATTCTGGGGCTGCTCACCGAAGAGCACCCCGAGTTTGACGAAGCCTGGAGCTTTTATGGTGCGCTGTTGGCGCGACAGGGTGATTTGGTAGCGGCCGAGAGTGCCTATGGTCGCGCCTCGGCGATCAATCCCTCCCGCATGAGCGATCGTCTTATGCGGGTCAACCTGTTGCTGGAACTCACCCGGTTCGAGGATGCGGACGCGGAACTGCGTCTCCTCGAAGAGCGCATACCCGACCATCCGGGACTCCACTACGCGCGGGGACGGCTGCTATTCATCCAGGACCAGCCGGCTGTCGCACTGGAAGCATTGCAGAAAGTTCTGGCGGTTGCGCCCGACCATGTACCCAGCCTCTACCTGGCCGGCGCTGCCAATTTCAATCAGGGTAACCTGGCTACAGCAGAACGCCAGTTGTCCCGGTTTGTCGCCGCGCAGCCTTCCCATCTCAACGGCCGCCAGCTGTTGGCGGGCGTTCTGCTACAACTCAATGAGCCCAAGCGCTCTGCAACGATCGCTCGCGGCATACTCGAGGAGCAACCGATGAACCTCCCCACCATGAATATCCTCGCACTGGCACTTGCCGCCCAGGGTATGCACGCCGCCAGTGCAGAGATCTTCGAAGACATCGCCGCTCAGGCACCGGACTATGCGGTAACGCGGATGCAGCTGGGTACCGAACTCATGCGCGCGGGTGAAACGGCGCGGGGTATCGCGGAGTTACAGGCTGCACTGGTGCTGGAACCTGCGAGCAGCGATATCCGCGGGCGTCTGGTGCAGGCGCACCTGGTGCAGGGCGAAGATGACGAGGCCCTGGCCCTGGCCATGGAAGGTCTGGAACAGTCGCCCGACGACCTGAAGGCGCTGCTCAATCTGGCTGCGGTGCACGCCCGGCGCGGGGAGGTACAGGCGATGCTCGAGGTCCTCGACCGGGGCATGGATGCGCACCCCGACGCGCTGGAGCCGCGGTTGGTGATGGCGCGCTACCACGCCAGACATGGCGGGCAGCCGGGCGATGCACTGGACCTGTTGAACGACGTACCGGAAGCGCAGCGAGACGATCCGCGGATCCTCGAGGTCATGGTGTATGCCTACCTTCGCATTGGTGAGCCCGGCGCCGCGCTGGAATCCGCCCGCAAGCTGGCGGCGCAACTGCCTGACAATGTGGTCGCCCTGAGACTGCTGGCCCGGGCGGAGCGAGCGAATGACGATCCCGCGGCCTCCGAGAGACACCTGCGTCGGGCCCTGGAACTGCAACCGGAGGATTTCGAGAGCCGCAAGCTCCTGGTGGAGGCGCTGCTGATCCAGAACAAGCTGCGGGAAGCGGACGAGGCGGTGCAGGCGTTTCCCCCCGGCGCCCTGCCGGAGGCGCAGGTCAACCTGACGCGCGGGCGGATTGCCGCAACGCTGGGGGATGTGGAGACCGGTGAGCGTCTGTTGCGCCAGGCCTGGGCGCAGGCGCCTGCCAGTAACACGGCGCGCCTGCTGGCTTCAGTGCTGTGGGCGCAACCGGGCAAGCGCAACGAAGCGATTGAGCTGCTGGAGGGCTGGCTGGCGCGTGCCCCTGAAGACGCTGCCGTGCAGCAGCAGCTGGGCTCCTACCATGTGCTCGAGGGTAACGATGCCCGGGCGCTGCCGCTGTTTGAGGCGCTGCTGGAGCGCAGGCCCGACGATGTGGTGGCGATGAATAATATCGCCTGGTTGCTGCGCAAATCGGAGCCCGGGCGCGCCCTGAGATTGGGCCGCGCTGCGCTGGTCGCGGCCCCGGACAGTCCGGCGGTGCAGGATACCGTCGCCATGGTATTGCTGGAGCAGGGTGAGCACGGTGAGGCGCTGGCTCTCAATGAGCGGGCCCTGGCGGCGGCGCCGCAGTCGCCCGACATGCGCTTTCATCGCGCCCAGATCCTGGTGGCAGCGGGGGACGTCCCTGCGGCGATCGAAATCCTGCAGGATCTGGCCTCGGGGCCTGACTTCGCGGGCAAGGCTGAAGCCGGGGCGTTCCTGGCGGGGCTTCAGGCGGGGTCGAGGTGAGGACAACCTGATGGCGGGGAGCGTGCAGGCGACTGTCATGTGGCCCGCTGGCGAAGGAGGGGATTTCCTGCCACACTGGCAAGTGTTGGAAATTTTTACAGAGTTGCATTGGGTTTGGCACGCGAGGGGTTGAATCTTAGGGAAATTTCATAAAAAACAGTAAGCTACGTTTTTTGGTGTGAAATTTGCTTTAAGTTGACATGTGTCGTGGAATCGGTCGCAAGGGCAAGAGATCTTGTATGGATATGGAAAAGATGACTGACAGGCAATCCAGGGAGGCGGGGCCTGTGGATTCAGCCGCTGAGCGCCCAGATGGCCAGCTGTCACGCCGCCGCTTTACCGGCGCGGGTCTTGCAGCGCCGGTCATTCTTTCACTGGCGAGTCGACCAGCGTTTGGCGCCATCTGCACGCCCTCCGGCTTTGTGTCCTACTCCCCCAATAATCCCTCGGGTGTCCGCCACGTGGTTGATGGTTGCGGTGGCTTGAGCCCGGGTGCCTGGAAAAACCCCTATGCGGGCAATGGCGATGGATCTTTCCGGGACTGGTTGGCTGCGGGGTATTTGCCCAACGACCCTGACGAGCAGCCACCTAACGCCGGAGCTGGTAACAATACAAGCGGCATAAGGCGTTATAAGCGGGACAACCCGGGCCCTTATGTCCCGACGTTGTTCACCGATGCCTTTGGCGGCTACGGCCCGTCGGGCCTGTCGATGCACGATGTGTTGCTCGACCTGCCGGGCTCCCTTGAATTTCATGCCGCCGCGACCTTGTTGAATGCCGCTTCTGGTATTCCCGGTTACATGTCACCTTCAACGGTCATCAACCTTTACATCGCCTCGTTTACCGGCACCTACAGTTCCGGTGGTACCACCATCGACATGTCCACTTTCGATCTCAAGGCCTTCTTTGAGCAGACCTACCACTAAGTAGTAATGGCGGGCGCCGGCAGGCGGTGGCAAGTCAGGTCCATTGCTACTTGCCATCTGCATACATTCCCCGAAGGCATCGTACTCCTGAATACCGCCGACAAACGGTCATGCTATCTGCCGGGGCTGGCGGGAGCTGTGTTTGCTCTGCTCTTACAGTCACCCGCGGGCCTTGACGAAGCCGCCATCCTGAGTGCCCTGCAACCGGCAATAAGCAATGGGTCGGGCACTGCAATGTGTCCGGACGAGCTCGGTGTCGCGCTGTCAGCGCTAGAAGCCCAGCGTCTTATTGGCGAGGTCGCGTGAAAATTGCCGATATGCCGCAGGCGGACCTGGAATCACGGCTGCGGTCCCGGGGGCTGGTGTTTGGAGCGGGGCGGTTTTCTGTCAGGCTCATAAGCAGGCTTGAAAGCGTTGCCCAAGGAATCAGTCTGGTCTATGGGGATTACGAAACCGTGGACTCGGATTTCGCCGATTTCACTGTTCGTGTGCGGCGCGCGGGGGGGCTGCACCGGATAGTGCGTCCCCAGGCGGAATTTTCACTGGATGGCGCCAAGCCTTTTTCACCTCTGCCCCTGGCTCATGCCTTTCCACTTCTCGAGTGGGGGCTCAACTGGTGTGTCAGCAATCATTGCCATCAGTATCTGATCGTTCACGCTGCGGTAGTAGAGAAGCACGGGCGTGCGCTGATCCTGCCCGGCGCACCCGGTTCGGGCAAGAGTACCTTGTGTGCGCTATTGACCGGACGTGGAGGCTGGCGACTGCTTTCAGACGAGTTGACGCTGATTGATCCTGTGAATGGCAGCGTTCACGCCAACCCGCGCCCGGTGAGCCTGAAGAACGAGTCCATCGATATCGTCAGGCGCGAGCTTCCCGGCGCGGTCCTCAGTCCTCCGGTCACCGATACCTTGAAGGGCACCGTCTCGCATCTGCAGCCGGCAGCGGACAGTGTCTCGCGGGCTCACGAGCCGGCAGCGCCCGCGCTTGTCGTATTCCCCCGCTTCACTGATGGCAGTTCCGCGGAACTCCTGCCGCTCCCCAAAGGCGAGGCCTTCATCCGCATGGCCGACAACGCCTTCAACTATTCGATCCTCGGACTTGCCGGTTTCCGGGCCCTCGCCGCGCTGCTGGACCAGAGTGACTGCTACGAGTATCCCAACGGCGGCGACGTCCAGCACGCCCTGGCCACCATGGACGCGCTGGTGGCGCCATGACTGCGCCACTCGATGCCCTGCGGTTTCCGCTGCGCTCCGTGCTGCTTAATCCCGCGGTGGTTACGGACTTTGACCTGGCCCGCTGGGACCTGCTCCTGCAGCAGGCCCGGGGCGCCGGCCTGCTGGCCCGGGTGGCGGCGTTGCTGGAGGAAGGCGGGCTTGGGGAGCGGGTGCCGGAGGCCATGCGCTGGCACCTGGACAGCGCGCTGGTGGTCTACCGCGCGCACTGCGAGGATATCCGCCTGGAGGTCGGGCACATTGCCCGCGCCCTGCAGTCCATCGGCGTGCGTCCCGTGCTGCTGAAGGGGGCGGCCTACCTGGCGGCGGGTGATCGGGCCCGCCTCGGGCGCCTGTTCAGCGACGTGGATATTTTCGTGCCGCGCGAGCGCATCGAGACGGTAGAGCAGGTGCTGCGCTGGCAGGGGTGGTCGGGGGAGGAGTTGAGCGCCTACGACCAGGCCTACTACCGGCGCTGGATGCACGAAATCCCGCCGCTGATGCACGGCGGCCGGGGTATCGCCCTGGATGTGCACCACAACCTGCTGCCGCTGACGTCCCGCCTCAGGCTCGACGCCGCGGCGCTGGCTGCGGCGGTGGTACCGTCGGAGATCCCGGGCGTGGATACCCTGGCGCCCGCCGATCGCGTGTTGCACAGCGCCGCGCATCTGCTGCTTGAAGGCGAATTTGACAACGCCTTTCGCGACCTGTCGGACCTCTACCTCATGATTACCGACATGCGCGCCGCCGACCCGGGCTTTGAGGAGTTACTGGTGGCGCGCGCGGAGCAGCTGGGGCTGGGCCGTATCCTGTACTACGCGATGCGCTACCTTGCCCTGCTGCTTGATCTGGAGCTGTCGGCGCCGGCGGCGGCTCGGCTGGCTGCCAGCGCTCCCGTCGCGCCCCTGCGCTGGCTGATGGACCAGCTGTTCCCGAGCGCCCTGCTGCCGGTGGGGGTGACGGGCGCGGGCGGCTGGCCGGCACTGGCCCGGTTCGCCCTCTACCTGCGCTCGCACTACCTCAAGATGCCAGTGCCGCTGCTGCTGCGCCACCTGTGGCACAAGGCGGTGATCACACCCTTCGAGTACCGCGAAGGGGACCCGGCCTGACTCAGCTGCGCGGGACTTTGGTCGTTGCCCGGCTGGTCGTCAGCCCCTTGTCGTCATCGCATGTAGCTTGGCGAAGCAGCCCATGGCGAGCAGCGCGATGCCACCCAGCAGCCACATCCTGAGCTCGGTGCCCAGCAGGTAGTAACTGCCCGCAAAGCGCAGCACCACCGCCAGCACACAGACCAGCACCCCGACCGTGCCCAGGGCTGTACCGATTCCATCCACCGCCTGTTTCATAGCACACCTCGATTGTTGTTATGGCCCAAGTATCGGCCCGCCCCGCGGCGAAAGCAATATGGCACGGCCGGAGCCAGGGCTAGCGTCGCCATGCCCCGGCGCGCTGCTCCCACTGCCAGGCGTGGCGGACGATGGTGTCGAGATCCGCGTACTGTGGCGCCCACCCCAGCTGGCCGCGGGCCAGCGCCGGGTCCGCGACCAGGGTATCCGGGTCCCCGGGCCGCCGCTCGCTGGTGATCACCGCAATGTCGCGTCCGGTGATGCGGCGGGCGGTATCGATTACCTGCTGCACCGAGAAGCCAGTCCCGTTGCCGAGATTGAAGGACGCGCCGGTCGGCGATGAGGCCAGAAAATCCAGCGCCAGCTGATGGGCCGTGCACAGGTCCACAACATGAACGTAGTCCCTGATACAGGTGCCATCCGCCGTCGCGTAGTCAGTCCCGAACACCGTGATCGCCTCCCGGTGGCCCGAGGCTGCCTGCAGTACCAGGGGAATGAGGTGCGTTTCCGGTAGATGGCGCTCGCCGAGGCTGCCGTCGGGCTGGGCTCCCGCCGCGTTGAAATAGCGCAGGCACACCGAGCGCAGGCCATAGGCCCGCTCGAAGTCCGCGAGAATTTGCTCCACCATCAGCTTGCTGTGGCCGTAGGGGCTGAGCGGCTGCTTGGGGTGGGCTTCGTCAATGGGGGAATACACCGGGTTGCCGAAGATGGCCGCGCTGGACGAGAAGACAAAGGAGGAAATGCCGTGAGCGACCATGCGCTCCAGCAGCACCAGGGTGTGGCAGAGGTTGTTGCGGTAATACTTTGCGGGCGCAGTGACGGATTCCCCGACCTGGATGTCGGAGGCCATGTGAATGACATGCCTGATACTGCCCGCCGCGAACAGGCGATCCAGTAGGGCGGTGTCCGACATCTCCCCGACCACCAGCTCCGCCCGGCTGTCCACCGCGTCCCGATAACCCGACTGCAGGTTGTCGAGCACCACAACCCGGTAGCCTGCGTCACACAACACTCTTGTCATGTGTGACCCGATATAGCCTGCGCCACCGACAATCAGGACGGCGCTCATGCGTCAACTTCCACGGCAGTCTCCTTCCCGGCAAAAGCCCTAGCTTACCGGGTCCCCGGGGTCAGGTCTCGCATTCCGGGGCGGGATGGCGCAGGCCTGTATCGGAGTGCCCATGCTGCTACTACAATGAAGACCGTGGCCCACCAATTCCAGGCGTCAGGCGTATGCATTCAAGCTTACCGGTATATGTTGGATCTCTTGTGTTGCTGTCCTGGGTGGTTGCATGCTCGCCATCCCCGGCGCCCGAACAGCTGCTGGCGCGCGCCAGCCAGGCACTGGAGGCAGGCGATCTCAATGCCGCGGTGATTGACGCCAAGTCGGTGTTGCAGCAGGACGCGGAGAGCGCCGAAGGGCGCTACCTGCTCGGCGCTGCCTATTACCGCCAGCGCAATATGGAAGCCGCCGCCGCGGAGCTTGAACGCGCATTTGCCCTGCGGCCGGACCCGGCGGTGGCGGCGCTCTATGCGCAAGCGCTGGTCACTCTCGGTGAGTCGGCGCGCCTGGTAGAGATGCACGAGGCGGGAGAATTCGACCATGCGCTGGGCAGCGTGGACTTTGTGGCGACTCTGGCGCGAGCCCAGGCCCTCAGTGGCGACACCTTCACTGCCGAACAGACGCTGGCGACTGCTCGCAGCCTGGACAGTGAGAGCCCGGCGCTGATGCTGGCCGAGGCGGTATTCACGCTGCGGCATACAGCTGACCTGGCGCAGGCAACGACGGTGCTGGAGGCGCTTGTCCAGCGCTACCCGGAGCATGAGGACGGCTTGAGTCTGCTGGGTTCCGTATCATTGACCCGCGGTGATATGCAGCGTGCGGAAGCGGTTCTGGGGCGGGCGCTGGCGCTGAATCCAAACCGCACCGGGGACAGGTTGTTGCTGGTCAATCTCCTGCTCGACCGGGAGGCGACCGGTCAGGCCACCGACCTGCTCGAGCCGGTTGCCGTGGCGGCACCGCGGCACCCCGGTGTCCTCTATGCCCGGGCCCGCTTGCTGCTGCTGCAGGACCAGGCACGGGCCGCGCTGGAAGTGCTCCAGCAGCTGTTGGCCGCGTCCCCGAATCATCATCCCAGTCTGTACCTGGCAGGCGTTGCCAACGTTCGCGAGGGCAATCTCTCCACTGCCCGGCTGCAGCTGTCACAGTTTCTCAGCGTCCAGCCGCAGCATGTGAATGCCCGCCTGTTAAAGGCGAGCGTGCATCTGCAGCTCGGCGAGCAGGACCAGGCGCGGGTGATCGCCCGGGAGATCCTGGCGGAATACCCCGACAATATGCCGGCCAGGCAGGTCCTTGCCGCCAGTGCACGGGAACCGTCGCCGGGAGCCCCGGCCTTGCAGGAGGCCCGGGCTGCGCTGCAGCGGGACAATCCGGAGGAGGCACGGGAACACTTTGTCCGCGCCCTGGAGCTGGACCCGATGTTGCAGCCGGCGCGTGAAGGCCTGACAGCGCTGGCGCTGGATGGCGGCGACTTTGCCGCGGCCGTGGCCACGATTCAGGAGGGCCTGCGCCTGCAGCCGGACAAGCTGCAGTGGCTGCTGCGCCTGGCGGCGGTGCATGCGCAGGCGGGCAATCTCGATGCCATGGCGGGTTTGCTGCAGCAGGCGGTGGCTGTACACCCATCCGCTGCGGAACCGCGGCTGGTGCTGGCGCGCTATCGTCTGCAACAGGGTGAGCCGGACGCGGCGGTAGCGCTGTTGACGCAGATTCCCGATCACCCCCGCGTATTGTTGTTGCTCGGCCAGATCGAGCAGGCGCGAAACGCCCCCGGGGCCGCCGAGGATTACCTGCGCCGGGCGCTGGAGCTGGAACCTGAACATATGGATGCTCGCCAGTTGCTGGTGGCGACGCTCTTGCAGCAGGGCAAGACGGCGCAGGCGGTGGACTTGATGGAGTCCTGGCTGGACACGCTGCCGGATGATATCCCGACCCTGCACCAGGTGGGTGCCTACTACCTCGCCCGGGGCCGGAATGAAGAAGCCCGCACGCTGTATGAACGCCTGCATGTCCTGGCACCGGACGACGCCGTGGTGCTGAACAATCTGGCCTGGCTACACGGCGACAGCGATCCGGAGCGGGCACTGTCACTGGTCGAGCGGGCTTTACAGTTGGCGCCTGATCATGCGGGTATTCTCGATACCCAGGCGATGATCCTGTTGCGGCAGGGAAAGCTGGAGCAGGCCCTGGCCGTGAACCGGCAGAGTATTGATGCCAGCCCCGGGGAGCCGGCCTACCGGATGCACCGGGCCCGGATTCTCGCGGCGAGGGGAGACAGCGATGCCGCTGCGGATGTCCTCGTGGAGCTGTTGGCGAGCAACAGCGAATTCGACCAGCGGGAGGAAGCCGAAATTTTGCTGCGGGAGCTGCGGGACAGGTAGGTGGCCCTGATGCCCTGTTTGCACATCAGCGGGGCAGGCCCTACTTCGTGTGGCGGCAACCTCATCGGCAGTGGCTGCCCCCTAAAAACAAAACCCCGCTATAGCGGGGTTTTGTTTTTGCGATCGATTCAGCTGGCGGTGGGTCGCCGCACCGTTCGCAGGAGCAGCAAACCGGCGCCCAGCAGCAACAGGGTCCCGGGTACGGGCACCGTGGTGATGTCCCCGTCGAACTGGTTCGTGATCCAGACGTACTCGCCGCCGTTGGTGTTGTTCGCCAGGCGCAGGTCCAGGGACAGGATCCAGTCGCTCTCTGCGGTATTGTAGACGTAGTCGTTCAGGGCCTGGCTGAAGATCGCATTGTCGGCAAAATTGCCCAGGTTGCCGCTGACAAAGTAGCCATCCGGGCTGCAGTCCCCGTCGTTGCCGGCCAGCCCCAGGTCATAGGCAGCACCGGTGACCTTGTCCACGCAATAGCCGGTAAAGGCACCGACATAGTCCCCGGGGTTGGTCACGAAGTCATACGCGGGGTCGGTGACCAGAACGAGGTCCGGCTGACCGACCATGCAACCACTGTTTGGCGCAGTGTTGCTGAACTCAAAGCAGGCCTGCTCGACGCCGGAATCGTCGTAGATCCTGACCTGGGCCCAGGCCTGCAGCCACTGGTTGAT
This sequence comes from uncultured Haliea sp., assembly GCA_947258585.1. Taxonomy (GTDB): domain Bacteria; phylum Pseudomonadota; class Gammaproteobacteria; order Pseudomonadales; family Halieaceae; genus Haliea. Next base: position 44,524 of record CAMYIZ010000063.1, read on the forward strand.
GTTGTCCCCTTCCTGGTTGTTGTTGAGCAGGAAGACCAGGTCGCTGCCAAACAGCCAATCGGTCAGTGCCCCGATCTGGACATCCCAGCTGCCAGTCCTGTCTCCGGTGAAAGTGTTGGTGGGCTCATTGCCGGCGCCCATGACCAGTGCTTCACCGTTGCCGGTGGGAGAGCTGAAGGGGTTGTCGCCCAGGTCATTCAGAGGTGGGGTATTGTCATTGACTCCACCGCCAGCCGCCGAGGACAGGATGACCACGAGGTCCTGGATCTGACCGGGTCCGCCGCCAATCTTGTCCAGGTCCGCGGAAGCGGGCTGGCAGCGCGGGTCGGCCTTGCACTTTTCCAGCAGTTCCAGCGAGTACACGGCGAAATCGTTGTACTGGATAACGGTGAGCTCATTCGGGGGCGGCAGGAGGTCGGCCCTGGCGCAGAGAGGCAGGGCCAGGGCAAGAGCGACCAGTGCGGGCTTCGGAAGACAGCGGAAGAAGGTACTCATGATGTGACTCTCCTGACGAGAGAACGAGGCTATGTATACAGGACGCAAATTTTCAGCCATATCGACAATTATCGATGACAATCAATGGGTTAGTGCTCACTCCGGTGCTGTGTCAGGATACGGTAGAGGTGTCATTGTAAAAAAACCTGACAGTAGTTGGTGGGCTCAGGTCGCGGGGCGCCAAGCCAGATCGCACAGTGCACCGTGGTGCCGAGTGCCACAATGCGCGGCCTGGCCCCGGAAACGGGATTCACGGGGTCTGGCTGTGCGGCTACTCCACCAGCACCCCGACCCGGTACTCCTCCATCATGCCCCAGGCAGTGGGGGAGTGGTCGCGCCCGTAGCCTTTGGTGCGCATGCCCTCGGTTGCTTCCTTGCCGCACCAGGGCTCGAGGACGAAGGGCGGCGTCGGGTGGTTGGGCAGGTAGGCGGTCAGATCGTAAACGCCCCCCTCGATGGCCATCCAGCAGTCATCCAGCGTCGCATGCTCCGCAACCTGCTCCAGGGTGTAGGCGGGCGCAGCGTCTGCCTTGCCGCTGTCGGCTTCGGTCGTTGCCTGCTCCGGCCCCATGGCCTGCAGGGTGGTGATCGTGGCGATGCTGGACCAGAACGCGACGAACGCGGCGAACACGACTTTTTTCATAGCAGTTCAAACTCCTCGGAATGGATGCGGTCGGCGTCGACTCCGGCCCGGGAGACATGCTCCCTGACCAGTTGGTTCAGCGCCAGCGGGCCGCAGATATAGACCTCGCGGCGGGCGAGATCGGGGCAGGCGTTACCCAGGAAGGCCGCCGTCACCGGGCCCTCCTGGAAGAAGTAGTGGAAGCTCAGGGCAAAGCCCGGGATCTCGGCCGCCAGCTGCCGCAGTTCCTCGGCATAGACCGCGCGGCTTTCGTCCTGGACTGCGTAGACGAGATGGATATCACCGTGCTCACCCAGGGCCCGTAGATGGCGCATGCGGGCCAGGAACGGGGTGATGCCGACGCCCCCCGCGACCCACAGTTCGGCTGTGCCTACCTTGGCGTCGGGCGGGAAGAAGCAACCGTAGGGCCCCTCCACAGTGACCGGCGTGCCCACGGGAATGGTCTGGATTGCGCGGCTGGCATCGCCCAGTGCCTTAATGGCGATACGCAGCTCCGGTTCCAGCGGCGAGGAGGACAGGGTGTAGGGGTGCTCCTCCCGGTGGCCCGCCGCCAGGCCGGTGTCAAAGGGGGTCAGGTAGACGAAATTGCCGGCGGAGTAGCTCAGGTGGTCCCGGTCCGGTCGCAGGCTCAGCTCGGCGACCCCGTCGGCCACCGCGTCCACCCGGGTGACGGTGTAGGGCAGGCGGCCGATACGGCGCGAGAACACCAGGCGCCAGCAGACGGCGCCGACGCCGAGCAGGGCAAACAGGGACCAGATGACGGTGTCCGTCGGTCCCGGCATGGTGCGGCTGAACAAAAAGGTATGAATCAGGGCCAGGACCACCGCCGGTCCCGCCAGGGCGTGCACCCGTTTCCAGCGCTCATAGTTGGGCGCGCCGAAGAAGGCAAAGCTGGGCGCCAGGAATACCATCATCAGCAACAGCGCCAGCCAGCCGGCCCAGGTGGCCCGGTCTGACAGCGGCGGGAACAGGGTGCCGAAGGCCAGCCCCTGGCCCCAGGCCGAGGCGGCAAAGGCGAGCAGTAGCGGGTGCACGAGCAACAGCAGCAGGGAGCCGGCGCCCAGCAGGTGGTGGGTGCGCCAGAGCTTGGTGAGGCCGCCAAAGGGCAGGTCGACGCCCGGCACCCGGGCACTCAGGGCCGCCGCCAGCAACAGCAGGGCGAGGCCGACGACCCCGGCCAGTCGGCCCAGGGTGTTGAGGACGGCGCTCGCCGAGGCGAAGTCCGACGCCCCCAGGCCAGCCGCGAAGAAGCCGGCCGGCAGCAGCGCCAGCGACCAGATCAGGGCGTGAGCAGTGCGGGGCTTGAGGGCTATGCTGTACTCCTTGCCGGGCTCAGCTGATAGTCTGCGGGTGGCTTATTGTAGCCTGAGTGTGGTGCATTGCGAGACCGGAACCCGACCTTCACGAGCGACCGAAAAGCCGCAGCAGGCGCAGCCAGAGTGAAGTTGCGGCCGGCCTGGACGACGGCGGATGTCGATGGGACTCGGGGACGCCGTGTTCCGCGTACCACTGCTCCCACTCATAGGGTGTCAGGGTCTTGGGTACGTAGTCGGGATCAGTGTGCTCCAGGGCGTGGGCCTGGAGCGAAGTGTCGCCCTCTGGTTCGCTGTCTGCAGTCGCGTCCGAGTCGGTCGGTGACGGCCGGTTCAGGGCCTCGCGAATCTTGCGTTGCTGTGGCGTTTCCATTGGCTGTTCACATTGCCTGAGTGTGATCCCTTAGTGTAGCAAACCCGGGCAGGGGGCCCGCAGGGTCGCCGCCACTCTGCGCCGGGCCCGCCAGACTTGCCGCCCGCAGGCTCCACGCCTACCATTCCAGCCATGCAAATCGAGGTCCCTTCAGCCCATCGCAAGATCATCCATATCGACATGGATGCGTTCTTTGCCAGTGTCGAGCAGCGGGACAACCCCGCGCTGCGCGGCAAGCCGGTGGCGGTGGGCGGCTCTGCCCAGCGCGGGGTGGTGGCGGCCGCAAGCTACGAAGCGCGGGTGTTCGGGGTGCGCTCGGCCATGCCCTCGGTGACCGCGAAGCGGCGCTGCCCGCAGCTGGTGTTCGTGAAGCCGCGCTTCGACGTTTACAAAACCGTGTCGCGGCAGATCCGGGAGGTGTTTGCGCGTTATACGGACCTGATCGAGCCGCTGTCGCTGGACGAGGCTTACCTGGATGTCACTCGCGACAAACAGGCTGTGGGGAGTGCGATCCGGGTGGCGCGGCGCATCCGCCAGGAGATACTGGCGGAGACCGGCCTCACGGCCAGCGCGGGGATCAGCTACAACAAATTCCTGGCCAAGATCGCCTCCGACCAGAACAAGCCCAACGGCCAGTTCGTGGTGCTCCCGCGGGACGCAGCCGCCTTTATCGCAGGGTTGCCTGCCCGCCGCTTCTACGGCGTTGGGCCGCGCACCGCAGAGCGCATGGCGGGGCTGGGTATCCACACCGGCGCCGACCTGCGGGCGCAGAGCCTGGGCTTTCTGCAGCAGCACTTCGGCAAATCCGCCGAATACCTGTATCGCGCCAGCCGCGGCGAGGACGAGCGGCCGGTGCGCCCCGACCGGCAGCGCAAGTCTATCGGTGGCGAGCGCACCTACGCCCGGGATCTGCAGCAGGATGGGGAGCTGGTGGCGGCCCTGGACGACATCATTGACCTTGTCTGGGAGCGCATCGTTCGCCAGTCCGCCAGCGGCCGCACCCTGACCCTGAAAATGAAGTACGCGGATTTCCAGCAGATTACCCGGGCGCGCTCCGTGGACCTGCCCATCATGGCGCGGGCCCAGTTCGCAAACCTGGCCCACGCCATCCTGGCCGGCCTGTTGCCGGTGCCCCGCGGAGTGCGCCTGCTGGGACTGTCCCTGTCCGGGCTGGAGACGCCAGTGGTCGATGCCGACGCGGCGAGCGCGGTGGGCGAAGCGTCGCCGGCGCAGTATCCCCTGGAGTTCTAGTGCTGAATGGTGTGCTCCTGCGCGCCCCGGCGCAGTATTCCCTGCAGTTCCAGTTCTGAATGTAGTGCTTCAGCACGTCCCGGCGAGTGTGTGCCGGAAAGGTCACTGGTCGACATCGCTGTCTGAATTGCCTTTCTAATCCCGGCAGTTGCACCAATTCATCGGCATGCGGTGATGAAATGGCCGCATGTGTTCTCCCGCGCGCAGGGTGGTCGCATTTGATGAAACGCGATTCTTGGGGTTTTGCTGCGGCGCGGCTAATATACTGTATATGTATACAGCTTCGGAGGCTTTGTCATGGGCATGCCGGCGATTCTGGAAGATGGGCCCCGGCGGCTGAACGGGGCGCAGCTGGGGCAGGCGATCACCCTGCTCTCGGCGCAAATGAATGCCGCGAATCACCGGCTGTTGAGGATGATCGCCGAGTTTGATCGTTCTGGTTTTTGGCGCGAGCAGGGCACCGTGCGTTCCTGCGCCCACTGGCTGGTGGCCCACTGCGGCATCACCCTGGGTGCCGCGCGGGAGAAGGTGCGGGTGGCGCGGCAGCTGGCCGTGCTGCCGGAGGTCAATGAGGCCTTTTCGGAGGGCGATCTCTCCTACTCCAAGGTGCGGGCCATCACGCGGGTTGCCACCCCGGAAAACCAGGGCTTTATGGTGCACTTGGCGCAGCAGAATAGCGCCGGGCATCTGGAAAGGCTGGTGAGCCGGTATGAGCCCGTGGCGGAACCGGGGCTGGAGGGTTTGTTGGACTGCGGGCCGGCGGAGGTAGCCGCGGGCGGGAGTTCGGACGCGGGGGGTGCCGGTGGTTCAGACGGGGCCGTTGCTGGCGGTATTGCAGATGATCCCGCGGATGATCCGGCTGCGGGTAACGGCCCGCCGGCGCTGGATGCCGAAACCCTGCGCGAACTGGCTCGCGAGCTCTACTGGTTCCAGGATGAGGATGGCATGTGGATCATTCACGCCAAATTGCCGCCGGAGCAGGGCCTGCTGGTGATGAAGGCCCTGCAGGCGGTGGCCCGGCCGCTGGAAGAAGAGCGTCAGGAGGAGTGGAAGGCGAAACAGAAGGCGCGCATGCAGGCGGTGGCGCGGAAGCTTCTGCAGCGTGGGGGAGCAGGGACAGGCGCGGTTGCGGAGCGCGGGGAGCAGCCAATTGATTCTGGTAGGAGCGCCGCGGGCTGGCAGCACCAGGCTGATCGGGGTTCAGAAAGCAGCATCCGCGAAGCCCTGCCGGACCATCTTGCCTATGCGTGGGCAGAGGAAAAAATTTCCGCGGATATAGTCACTCGGTCCCGCTTTTTTGGTCTTTACTAGATCAACTGACA
>CAMYIZ010000064.1 GCA_947258585.1 uncultured Haliea sp.
GCCCTGGGTGGTGGCAGCGCCGATGCGGCGGCCCAGGCGCGGGAACTGGCGGAGCTGCTCGACGCGCCGGTCACCTGCACCCACAACGCCCGCGGCATCCTGCCCCCGGGGCATCCGCTGCTGGTGGCCAGCAGTCCCTCCCTGCCCGCGGTGCGGGCGCTGTACCAGGGGGCGGACCTGGTGCTGGCCATCGGCACCGAGTTCAGCGAGACCGACTACGATTTCTTCTTCGACGGCGGCTTTGCGCTGGGCGGGGCGCTGGTGCGCATCGATATCGACAGCGCCCAACTCTGCCGCAACATCCGCCCCGACGTGGCTATCCGGGCCGACAGCGGCCTCGCCCTGGACGCGCTGCTACCCCTGTTGCAGCCGCGTTCCCGCGACGGCGCCGGGCGCACCGCAGCCGCACTGGCGGCGACGACCGGCCACCGCGCCGATTACCAGGCAGTCCTCGACTGCCTGCAGCGGGCCCTGCCCGGAGTCATCCTGATGGCGGACTCCACCCAGCCCGCCTACTTTGCCGCCGCCCAGTATCACCCGCCGACACCGCGCAGCTTCGCCAGCGCCGCCACCGGCTACGGCACCCTGGGATATGCCCTGCCCGCCGCCGTGGGCGCCAAACTCGCCCGCCCCGATGAGCCGGTGATCGCGCTGATCGGCGACGGCGGGCTGCAGTTTACCCTGCCGGAACTGGCCAGCGCCGTGGAAGCCGGGGCAGGTATCGCCGTCGTGGTCTGGAACAACTGCCGCTACGAGATGATCGCGCAGAATTTTGTCGCCGCCGGCATGGACCCCATCGCCTGCGACCCCTGGACCCCGGACTTTATCGCCACCGCCCGTGCCATGGGCTGCGCGGCAGACCGCGCGGCGGATCTGGCACAGCTGGAGCAACTGTTGCGCAGCAGCACCGGCCGCGGTGTACCCACCCTGATCGAACTCCGGGAGCGCGACTTCCTGGACCCGGTCACCCAGCCGTGAGTGAGACCATGAACACATTCGCCGGGCCTGCCTTCAGCGGCCGCACCAGCCAGCTCGCCCGCCGCCTCACCGACGACGGCCCGGGCGTCTGGGGCCTGCACGAGCGGGCCTGCGAGATGGCCGCCCGGGGCGAACCGGTGTGCCTGCTGTCCGTGGGCGATCCCGACCTGCCTACCCTGCCCTCCACCATCGCCGCGGCCATCAGCAGCCTCGAGCGCGGCCGCACCCACTACGCCCCCGGGCGCGGCGAGCTCAGCCTGCGCCGGACCATCGCCGAGATCGAGACCAGGGCTTCCGGCAAGCCCTGTCACCCGGACGAGATCGTGATCTTCCCCGGCGCCACCAATGCCATCTACTCGGTACTGGCCTGCCTGGTGGATCCGGGCGAGGACGTGGTGGTGGCAGAACCCATGTACGTCGGCTACGACGGCCTGTTCCGCGCCCTCGGTATCAACGCGGTCACCTTTCCACTGGACGCGGCCGGGGGCTTTGCTCTGGACCTCGCCGCCGTGCAGGCAACCGTCACCCCGGCAACCCGGGTCCTGCTGCTGAACACGCCCGGCAATCCAGCGGGCAACATGATCGAGCCGGCACAGCTGCGCGAACTGGCGGCCTGGTGTCTGCAGCGGGATATCTGGCTGGTCTGTGACGAGGTGTACTCCATGATCACCTTTGATCGGTCGCACACCTCCCTGCGCAAAGCCGCCAGCGTGCTGGACAACGTCGTGGTCATCGATGGCCTGTCCAAGTCCCACGCCATGACCGGCTGGCGCCTGGGCTGGACCGTGAGCACGCTCGCGCTGGCAGACCGCCTGCTGGAGTTCACCTCCGCCACCCTGTTCGGCTGCTGCCAGTTCGTACAGGATGCCGCCGTCCACGCCCTGACCAATGACGAGGACTACATCGCCGGGGTGCGGGACGAGTACCGCCGGCGCCGGGACTCTGTCTGTCAGCGGGTCGCGGCGATCCCCGGGCTGGCCTGTGAAGTGCCGGCGGCAGGCATGTTCGTGATGGTCAACGTGGCGGGCACCGGCCTCGACGGGCTGGCGTTCGCCGAAAGGCTGCTGGACCAGGGCCGGGTATCGGTGCTGCCGGGGGTTGGCTTTGGCGAGAGCTGCCGCGACTATGTACGGATTTCCCTGACCCAGTCGGTGGCGGCGATGGCGCCCGCCTTTGACCGGATTGAGGCTTTTGTGGCAACGCTGGAGAGCTAACGCTGTGACTGAGACTGCAACTTCCCCCCGAATCAACGGCACACGCCTCTGGGACCGGCTGCAGGCCATGGCCGACCACGGCGCCACCGTCAACGGCGGCTGCAACCGCCAGGCGCTGACCGACACCGACCGCGCCGGTCGCGACCTGTTCCTGGACTGGTGCCGAGAGGCGGGCTGCACCATTCGTATCGACGCCATCGGCAATATCTTCGCCCGCCGCGCCGGCATCGACGCGGACGCGGCCCCGGTCCTCACCGGCAGCCACCTCGACACCCAGCCCACCGGCGGCAAGTACGACGGGGTCTACGGGGTACTGGCGGGGCTGGAGGTGATCGAGACCCTGAACGACGGGGACATCCACACCCGGCACCCGCTGGAGGTGGTGGTCTGGACCAACGAGGAGGGCTGCCGCTTTGACACCGCCATGATGGGCTCCGCGGTGTGGTCCGGCGGCATGCCGCTGGCGGATGCCTGCGCGCTCACGGATCGCGAGGATCGCAACGTCGGCGATGAGCTGGAGCGCATCGGCTACCGGGGCGAGGAGCCCGCAGAGCCCTTCCCGGTGCACGCCGCCTTCGAATTGCATATCGAGCAGGGGCCGGTGCTGGAAGCGGAGAGCCTGGAGATCGGCGTCGTCACCGGCGTGCAGCACATGAGTCGCCACCGGGTGCTGATCAACGGCGTCGCCACCCACGCCGGCCCCACCCCGATGGCCATGCGCCGGGACCCGATGATGGCACTGGCGACGCTGCTGCCGGCACTGTTTGCACTGGCCGCCGAGCAGGGCCCCGACGCCCGGGTGACCTGCGGTTTCGTGCAGGCCCGGCCCGGCTCCAGCAACACGGTGCCGGAACAGGTGGAACTGACCGTGGACATCCGCCACCCGGAGCTGGCGCGCTATCGCGCGCTGGAAGCCGGCCTGGAAGCGGCGGTGCAGGATGCCTGCGCCCGCTACCAGCTGGACGGCAGGGTCAGCCGTTTCTGGGAGGCCCCCGGGGTTACCTTTGACCCGGACTGCGTGGGGGCAGTGGCAGCCGCCGTGGAAGCTCTGGGTTACAGCCACCGCGAGATGGTATCCGGGGCCGGTCACGACGCCTGCAACCTGGCCCGGGTGGCGCCCACCAGCATGATCTTCATTCCCTGCGAGGGCGGCATCAGTCACAACGAGGCCGAGGCCATTACCCCAACCCAGGCAGAACACGGCGCCAACGTGCTGCTGTTGGCCATGCTCGAACGGGCGGGGGTGGCGGCATGAACCTGGGACAGCGCAAGGCGGGCGGCGGCAGCGAAGTGCTGTCACGCTGGGGCATGGACTCCGAGTACGGGGTGCTGCGGGAGGTGTTGATCGGTCCGGTGGACCACTACCGCTGGCAGCCGGGCAACGCCATGGCCCGCCGCTCCCGGCGCTTGGGCCGGGAGTTCGATCCGGCGCTGGCGCGGGTCCAATACCGGGAGATGCTGGACGCCTACCGGCAGGCCGGCGTCACCACCCATATCCTCGATGCCGACCCCGCCCTGCCCTACCAGATCTACGCCCGGGACTCCTCGGTCATGACCCCTTGGGGGCCGATCATCACCCAGATGTACAGCCCCTGGCGGCGCGGGGAATGGAAGGCGGTGCTGGAGTTCTATCTCGGCCAGGACATCCCCATCTACGACATCATCACCGCCGGCAGCATGGAGGGCGGCGATTTCATGGTGCTGGAGCCCGGGGTGATCGTCTGCGGCAGCAGCGGCGAGCGCACCAGTCCCGAGGGCCTGGCCCAGTTGCAGGCCTGGGTGGAAGCCGAGGGCTGGGAGTTTCGCAGCTACAGCTTCGACCCCTACTTCCTGCACCTGGACGTCAAGCTGGCGATGCTGTCCGACAAGCTGGCGGCGGTCTGCGGCCAGGCACTGGAACAGGAATTCCTGGACTGGCTGCAGGGGCGCGGTATCGAACTGATCGACATCTCCTACCGGGCGATGCTGGAGCTGGGCTGCAACGTCGTTGCCCTGGGCAAGGACCGGGTGCTGATGCCCAATGACAATGTCGAACTGCGGGAGAAATGCCGGGCCCGGGGGCTGGAAGTGATTGACCCCGACGTCAGCCTGTTTACCGCGGGCGGCGGCGGAGTGCACTGCATGTGCCAGCCGCTGCGGCGCGAGCCGGCCTGAGCGGCTCCCCACCTGCGCGGCCCGGCCCTACCTGGGCGGCCCTACCCGGGCGGCCCCACCTCGGCGGCCCCACCTGACGGGGCCCTCCTGAGAGGCCCTGCCAGGGTGGCCCTACACCTCCGCGGGCAGGAACGCGTCCCCCAGCACGGTCTTGCCATCCAGGCTGTGCACTGCCAGGCCGTGCGCCAGTACCCACTGGCGGCTGTAGGCCATCTGCCCCACATGGCGCCCTGAACACAGCGACAGCGCCGCCTCCGCCATCATCTCGACCGGCTCGGCCCAGTCCGGGTGGCGGCGGGCAATATCGCGCACATACTCGGCCCCGGGGGTGAGCACGATACTTTCCGGCGCCAGGGTATTCACGAAGATGTTATCCGGCGCCAGTTCGTGCGCGAGGCCCTCGCTGTAGCGGTTCAGGGCCGCCTTGGTGGCACCGTAGGCGGTGATCACCAGCGCGGCTTCCCGACTCGCGCGGTAGGGTGGCAGCGGCTGGTTGACCGTGGCGCTGCTGATGCTGAGGACCCAGCCCTCGCCCCTCTCGCGCATGCCTGCCAGTGCCTGCTCCGCCAGTTCCATGGGCACATTCAGGTTCAGGTCGATCATCATGTTGCGCTTCGCGGTCGTGACTCTGCTGGGCAGGTCCATACTGGAGCCCGCAGCATTGTTGACCAGGATATCGATGGGGCCGAAATGTGCCGCGGCCCTGGCCACCAGGTCCGCGCGGGCCTGCGGGTCCAGCAGGTCGCAGACCTCCGCTGCCGCGCGGCCGCCGCTGCCGTTGATCGCCGCCACCGCCTCCTCCAGGGTGCCCGGCAGGTCGCCGTGGGCACCGAGGCGCGAGGCGCAGAGCACTACGGCGGCTCCCTCGGCGGCGAAGCGGGTGGCTATGGCATTGCCGATGCCGCGACTGGCGCCGGTGATAAGAGCGGTCTTGCCCTGCAGTTGTCCCATGGTGTTCTCCTTGTTGTTATGACGTTTAATTGAGGCCGGGGCAGCGGGTCAATACTGCCGGTACCGGCGCTGTACGTGGCGATGGCGCAGCAGGCGTTCGGCGGCGCGCTCCTCCGGGGTGACGCTGCGCGCATGGGGCATGTGTGCGCGGATTTCGTCAAAGGGCACTTTCTTTGCGGTCAACGTGGGCCACTGCTCCTGCGGCGGTTGCTGCGGATAAGTCCAGCGCATGCTGGTGTAGCCGTGGGGCACGCCGGTGGTGCTGACCCAGTTGGCGATGCCGGGGTCGCGGTGGCAGACCACCCAGCGTCGGGCGCCGTCGGGGTCGGTCTCCACGAAATGGGCGTTGATATTGCTGGGGTAACTCTCGAAATCCAGCGACTCGCCCCACAGGTTGGCCAGGTGAAAACCGAGGAAGTGGGGCTCCACCGGCGTGCGGGTTTCAATCACAAGCGCTTCGTCATCCTCCAGCAGGTAGGTGCCGCCGGCGTAGATGTTACTGCTCTGGCCGCCGCCGGTGGCGATACCCAGGACGTTGGGCGGGTTCATGTCGTTCACCGGCATGAAGGGCTTGTCCAGCCCCATGCGCTCGCTGATGCCGCCCGGTACCTGGCCGTAGGTTTCCAGGGTAATGGTGTTGAAGGCGTTCCAGAAATGCACCTGGTTGCGGGCGACGCGGCCAATCTCACGCAGCATGTGAATGGCGCCCTCCGGGTCGATGGGCGGGCGCGGCTCCTGCTCACAGCCAAGGCGCAGGATTTCCAGGTCGAGCAGGTCCTGGTTGGCCCAGTCGTGGAACAGTTCGCGGCAGGTCAGGAAGCGACCGACATGCTCCACCCCGCGGCTGCTGCGCTTGCTGAGCATGAAGTTGCCGCTGTAGCCCGCGGGCTTGTCCGGCGCGACCAGGATCTCGAAGCTGCCGTCCGCCTCTACCTGCAGGGTAGTACTGTCCAGGGTGCTGGTATTGATGCGGCTGCCCGGCTGCATTTCCGCCAGCTGGCCGCTGTCACCGGCGTAACCGCTGGCCAGCTCAAAGATCACGTACTGGGGCGCGGTGGTGCCCGCCGCCGGCGCCTCTCCGCGCCAGTGCCGGGTATCGGCGGCGCGGCCGCGAATGCGGTAGCTGTGGTTGCCGTCGATTTCCACCCCCAGGTACACCGCGTCGGCGTTGTCGATGGTGGAGCGGTTCATGGGCTGGATCGCGCGCCGGAAGCGGGGGTAGAGAGGGTCCGCCAGCGCCCGCTCGATGCCGTTGAGCATGAACCCGACCACGTAGCGGTAGCCCTCCGCCAGATTGCGGTCCGTGGCCGGCGGCGGGTACAGGGCCGGATCGTCAATGGCGTCCCGCGCCTGCTGGAAGCACTGGATCATGTCGTCGAAGGCCGCGCGCATTGCTTCGCGGGTGTCCGTACTGCTCTCTGCCTGGGGCATGCACATGGTCCTCTGTGATTGGATTGTTATCGTCCCGCCGCGGTCGCGGGCGGCGCTCCATCCCCGGCATCGCCGGCATCAGGCGCCGGCGAGCAACCGCCAGCTGCGTGCGGTTCGGCCGGATGGGGCTCGGCGGCCCGCCGCTGACCCGCCCGGAGCTCAGCCGCCCGCGACCAACCGTAGCGCTCATAGAACTGGCCGAGGCGCTGCTCCAGCAGTTCGCCGGAGAGCGCGTACTCGCCGAGGCTGTATTCAAATTTCGAGTGGTGGCTTTTTTCCCGCTCGGCATTGGCCTGCAGGTATTGATCGAAGGTGTCGCTCACTGTCATACCCAGCGCAGCGTAGACCGCATGTACGGTTTCCCGCGGCTGCGCGGTCAGCTCCCGGTAATCCACGAAAGCATGGGGCGTGGCCGCGTGCCGGGCGAGCTGCTGCGCGGGATTGTGGAAACTCTCGAAAGAAGTTTCCAGCAACAGCTCCAGGGAGCGGGCGTAGTCGGCCTTCTGCCAGCCACGGCCGCGCCAGGAGATTTCCACCAGTTTCAGCAGGCTGGGCACGCACTCGGCGGGATCCCGCAGCATGACCACGATACGCGCATCCGGGAACACCTCGATCAGCGAGCCGACCCAGCCGCTCATCACCGGGTTCTTGCTCAGGTGGATGCGGTTGCCACCGTTCAGCAGCAGCTGGCGCTTGACCAGTTCCCGGTAGTGGTGCAGCCAGCGCCGGCGCTTGGCGGGCATCTGGTCCAGGTGGAACAGGTCCAGCACCTCCATCACCGGCAGGTCCGTCGCCCACTGCTGGGTAACAAAGGCCGCGCGCATGGCGAACTGGTCCTCTTCGGAGGTCCACAGGCTCATGTTGTGGATATGGCGGAAGGGGCCGAAGGTCTTGTCATCCCAGGCCTTCAGCTTGCGGTGGAAAAAGCCGCCGAGCAACCCACTGTCGACCCTCCCCAGCCAGCGGACAAGCTTTTTCTGCAACAGCGAGGGGAACAGGGTTTCCCAGTACAGGAAGTAGCTGAAGCGCTCGCCGTCCGCCGCCAGCAAACGGTGCATCAGGGTGGTGCCGCTGCGGGCGTGGCCGACGATGAATACCGGAGTCTTGACCTGCTGGGTCCACAGTCGCGGGAACAGCAGGTAGTCGAGCAGGAAGCAAATGCCGTGGAAAATGGTTGCCAGCGGCGTCACCAGCACTAACCTCAACAGCAGGCGCCGCCGGCCGGGCCACTGCTTCAGGCCCCAGACGTGGCGCAGCAGACGAAGGTAGTAGTCGAAGTCGAAATACATGGCGCGGCCAGCTGTTGTCATTCCAGCGGAATACAGTACTCTAGCCCCCGGCGCTGGCAACTGCGATTCAGGCGCCGCACAGCTGCGCGCATCCTTCTGTTTTTAAAGGATTTTTTGGAGCCACACTGGCAATGAGGCCGCTGCCCTTACATTTTCCCACCCCCTGGAGCGTACGGTGAGCAACGGCGAGCTGCCGCAACCGCGCAAACGCCCGCGGCAGCAGCGCTCCCAGACCCTGGTGCAGGCCATTCGCGAGGCCTGCCTGAAAATCCTGGAAAAAGAGGGGCCCGACCGGCTCACCACCCAGCGTATTGCCGATGTCGCCGGCATCAACATCGCTTCCCTGTATCAATACTTCCCCAACAAGGAAGCGGTACTGGCTGACGTCTATGAAGAGCGCATGGCGGGACTGGTAGCGCAGACCGAAGGCGAGTTCGCCCGCATCCACGCCCTGACGGACCAGGGCCTGGAAGCAACCCTGGCGGCCATCATCGACCTGGAAATCACCCTGCTGCTGCAGCTGTACCAGATGTATCCGGACTTCTACCTGCAGTACCAGCAGAGTCTGGATATCCGCGCCCGGGTCAACGAGCTGACCCAGTCCCGGTCGAATCCGTCCTGGGAGCAGTGGTTTCCGGACTTTCTGCGCCGGCACCGGGCCCGGTTGCGTACCGGCGATATCGACACCATGGCCTTTATCGCCCGCCGCAGTCTCGATGCCTGCCTGCAATCCGCGCTGGCGGAGCGGCCGCAGGCATTGGAGGATCCGGCTTTCAGGCAGGAACTACTGAACCTGCTGCTGCGCTATTTGCTGAGGTAGCACCTTGGGGTGACAGGGCTGCCGGCAATCAATATTGCTCGATTTCCAGGCAGTTACCTGCAGCAGATCCCGGGCAGCGACCTGCTTTGCCTGTTGCAACTCGTACATTGCCTCATCGGCACGGCGCAGAGATCCCGCGCAATCCTTTTCCAATAAAGTGTCACACCACAACGCTTGCACCCGGGTAGTCAAGTGGCTGAATTTGATGTAACGCGATTCTTGGGGTTTTGCTGCGGCGGGGCTAATATACTGTATATGCATGGGTCTTCCCCGAATCGTGTGGAAACGTAGTGTTCCCCTCCCATCTTGGGTATGGTTCATCCATCATTCCTTTTTCTATTTTAGGCGATGGACGAAGTTACCCTCTATGAAC
>CAMYIZ010000065.1 GCA_947258585.1 uncultured Haliea sp.
ATCCCATGATCCAGCCGCCAGCCAAGAGCACCGTTCATGCCGTACTGGATCGCCACGGCCTGGTCAAACGGCGTAAGCGGCGTCGCTACAAGGCTCAAGGAACGCCGCTGACCAATTCGTGCAAGCCCAATGGACTGTGGTGTGTCGATTACAAGGGCGAGTTCATGCTGGGTAGCCATCAATATTGTTACCCGCTCACCATCACTGATTACCAGTCTCGCTACCTGCTGGCGTGCGAGGGCTTGGAATCCACGAAGTCTACCTTCGCGTTTACCGTATTTGAGCGAGTTTTCAAGGAGTTCGGACTACCGGATGCCATACGCTCAGACAATGGTTTGCCTTTCGCTTCTCCCAATGCGCTGTTTGGCCTGAGTCGACTATCGATCTGGTGGCTGCGGCTGGGGATCAATATAGAGCGGATCAAACCAGGTAATCCCCAGCAGAACGGAAGGCACGAACGCATGCATCTGACACTGAAAAAGGAAGCTACCAAGCCGGCCTCGTTCAATTTCCTGCAGCAACAGGACCGATTCGACAAGTTCATACAGGTTTACAACAACGAGCGTCCGCACCAGTCGCTAAACGGGCAATACCCGGGGGACCTGTATACACCTTCAGCGAGGGCTTACCGGCCTCCTGAAGAGCCTGAGTACCCCTACCACGATCGCTCCGTCCATGTGACCCAGTGCGGCAGGATCTGTATCGGCAAACGTAAAATCAACTTAAGCACAGTATTTGCTGGGCAAACGGTGGGTATACGGGAAGTGGAGGACAAGATCTGGCTTGTCAGCTTCCTGGATTATGATCTAGGATTCTTTGATGAGGATGTGGGGCGGGTTGAACCCGCCACCAATCCGTTTGTACCGGAACTGTAAACCATGTGCCCGGTATGATCTGTAAAGGATGTCTCCGGTACAGACCAGGGGAAAATGGTGGGCCGTGCTGGATTCGAACCAGCGACCAATTGGTTAAAAGATGACCAGCCAATTTCTAACGTGTTGATTTAATGTACCTTTTATCGGTGACGCCCGTTGCAAATCGCACCGAAATGCACAACGAAGCAGGACTGATCCCGGCAAAAGTCCGGCAGTGGCGACCGATTGGTTGAGCACTACCCGCCTACCGCCATCAGACGTTGTTCCTCCCCGGTGGCCCGAACTGCGGATTGCCTTCATTAGGTAGATCCGGGATGTCTTACCCCAACCTGCCCAGGAATATAGGAAGGAAATTCAACTTACCTGCTCAGGTTCGACCAAGAAACAGAAGCTTGTCGTCGGACGCCACAAGTGAGCGCCTCAGGTAAAGGCAATGGGGTGTTACCGCCAGAACAAAATGCCCCTGCGTTATCATTATGGAGAGAATCTTCCCGGGACGGGGGGTAATGAAAATTAGGTAACGGCACCCAGAGCGTTAGGGCGGGATGCTGCGAGTTCGGCTCGCGCTCGAATATTGTCTGCATCTTGGCCAGTGATCGAATGGTGAATTGTTCACTCATTATTGTAATACAACCTTGTAGGTTATTGACCCGAAGTGCGGGGCTGTCTAGCATACATTGAGAACCTAAATATAAGTAAGGATCCATATCTACGATAGGATCGGCAGTCCTTCGCGACGCAAACCATATTGTAATTGAGAAGGTGGCAGTACCCACAAAACCCTCCCTAACGCAGGAATCCATACCGTGGAATTTGAATACAGTGACAAAGTGAGGGAATACTCCGCCCGCATCGAGGAATTTCTTGCGGACCACATTTATCCCAACGAAGAACGGTTCTATCGCGAGGCCGAGACACTCGGTCCCTGGAAAGTCTATCCTGTCGTGGAGGAACTCAAGAAGATCGCAATCAGCCAGGGCCTGTGGAATCTGTTTCTTCCCGAGAGTGAGCATGGAGCAGGGCTCAGCAACCTGGAATACGCACCACTCTGCGCACTGATGGGACGCTCTCACCTTGCCCCGGAAGTGTTCAACTGCTCTGCGCCAGACACCGGCAATATGGAAACCATAATCCGCTTTGGTACAGAAGCGCAGATCAAACAGTGGGCAGAGCCGCTTCTGCGCGGCGAAATCCGCAGCGCGTTCGCCATGACTGAGCCGGAAGTAGCATCGAGTGACGCCACCAATATTGAAAGCTCGATAGTAAGGGACGGTGACGAGTACCTGATCAACGGCCGTAAGTGGTACACAACGAATGCAACCGATCCGCGCTGCAAAATTATCATATTCATGGGCAAGTCATCCCCAGATAACGAGAATCGATACAAGCAGCAGTCTATGATTCTCGTGCCGAGGGACACGCCGGGCGTCCGCGTTGTACGTTCGCTGCCAGTGTTCGGGTTTTATGGCGTTCCAGATCGTGCGGCCGAAGTCGTGTTCGAGAACGTTCGGGTTCCCGCAAGTAACATGCTACTTGGTGAAGGCCGCGGTTTCGAGATTGCCCAGGGTCGCCTAGGCCCGGGCCGCATCCACCACTGCATGCGCCTGATCGGCCTGGCGGAGCGCATTCTTGAGCGCATGTGTCGTCGGTTAGAGGCCCGCGAGGCCTTTGGCAGCCCTGTTTCACAACAGTCAGTATCGCTGGAGCGTATCGCGGAGGCGAGGATAATGATCGAGCAGTCGCGCCTGCTGACCTTGCATGCGGCCTGGAAAATGGACAAGGTAGGCAACAAGGAGGCACGTCGGGAGATCGCCATGATAAAGGTGGCGGCACCCAACATGGCCTGCCAGGTTATCGACTGGGCCATCCAGGCCTTCGGCGGCGGTGGCACAAGCAGTGACCACCACCTCACCTCCGCTTATGCAACGGCGCGCCTGCTTCGCCTGGCGGATGGCCCCGACGAGGTCCATCGCAATCAGGTTGGCCGGCTGGAAATACGTCGGGTCGGTGAAACGGATCCTGCACGCTACGGTAATAGCGGCAATTTTCTCACTCTTGCTGAAGCCGACGAGAAGGCACGCGCTGGACTGTTTCCGCCGGACAACTAATCCAGTGCGGCAGTACGACCTACTGCCGCCGATGTACGCGCCTAGCTGTCAGCGCCGAGGAAATCCAGCAGCAAGGCGTTGACGCTATCGGGTCTGTCCAGCATGAGCCAGTGTGTAGCGCCCTCCAGTCTCTCGTAGCGCCACGGTGCATCCATGAATTCCCCCGAACCCAGCATCTGACTTTCCGTCAGATACATATCACCGCTACTCCAGATACCCATTGTCGGTACGCTGATACGCGGCATTTGCCAGCCTTCTTCAGTCCAGGAGTCAAGATCCATATTGGCGCGGTACCAATTAAGTGCCGCGGTGAGGGCGCCCGGCCGCGACAGATCACGAATCCAATGCTCCAACTCAGGATGATGGCCCCACAGGTCGCTAAAGAACTGCCAGTTCTGACGTGTAATGATATCCTCGGCCAGCCCTTGCCGCATGAACACCAGCATAT
Organism: uncultured Haliea sp.; assembly: GCA_947258585.1. Lineage (GTDB taxonomy): Bacteria > Pseudomonadota > Gammaproteobacteria > Pseudomonadales > Halieaceae > Haliea. The sequence continues at coordinate 3,432 of CAMYIZ010000065.1, forward strand.
ACCAGGCCAGTCGTCGTTGCGCGATACCCGCATTCCACAGGGCCGTCATGTGCCCTACCGAAAGAGCAGCATGCTTCTCCACCCGTTCGGGGTAAATAGCTGCCAGGCTCCACCCAACCGCCGCACCCCAGTCGTGACTGACCAGGCCTACCCGCTCCAATTCAAGATAATCGAGAAGAGCAACCACATCTCCCAGGACCTCAGCTATCCCATAGGCCTCGATTTCCTGCGGCTTGTCCGAACCACCGAAGCCGCGCTGGTCAGGCGCAATCACCCGATAGCCCGCCCCTACCAGCGCGGGTATCTGATATCGCCAGAGGCGCGCCGAATCGGGAAACCCATGCAGCATCAGTATTGGGGGACCCGAACCCTCGTCAGTCACCTGGAAACTGTAGTTACCCAGGATCAGTTTATATACCGCCATTACTGCCCCTCAATTACGACCGCTCCTGACTGCAAAAAGATCCCAAAATATCGCAGACTGTGTTTCGGCCAGTATTCGAGTAAAAAAAAGCCCGATTCCGAGGAGGAAACGGGCGCACACAACGCATCAACAGACTAGAACGAATAACTTACACGCAGAGTAAACTCATCTGCCCAGCCCGCAGTGCTAAGAGCATTGTAATTTTCGCTGCGACTGGTGAATCCGTCCTCAATGATGTGGTTGAAAAATGCCTCCACACCCCAGGGCCCACCCGGACGCCAGCGCACCGCTGGCTGCAACAACATAGCCCCTTCCATGTCGTACAGCATGGAGAAGTCAAAACGCCACTTCAGCGTTGGCGATGGCTGCTGAAGAGCTACGGCTACGTAATTGGCACTACCAGGTGTTCGCGCGTTCTGTGCCGAACGATCCTCAGTCCCACCCATGCCGCTCAGGTGGCGACCAAAGAAGTCACTCTCGGTACGGTGCATCCACTGGAACACAAAATAGGTCGCAGGAAACTCTCTGGAGAAACGGTGGTTCTTCTCAAGCACGAGCGACGTAATGACTTCATCCTCGACAATGTGCTCGCGACTTAGCGACGGATTGGTAAATGTGCGGTCGTTCGCGTACTGGATCTCAACGTTGGCTATCAACTGGTCGAGAAAAGAACCGGGTTCGCCGTTAAAGGTATAGCCAAATCCAAGGCCGAATACGCTCTCGCGGTGATATTCTCTCGCCAGATGCCCACGCAGACCTCCAGCAGAGGAAAAGAACAGATCCAGTTCCTGTCCGGCGTCAAATTCGTTGTCAACCAAATAGGCGCCAAGAGCCTGTGCGCCAGGGAACTCTGCGATCGCGGCATTGAGCCCATCGATGCCATCTAGCCGAGCAAGTCCAGCGTAATGAAACCACTCCCTGGCAGACAGCACACCAGTAGAATCTCGCTCAAAGGCTGTAGTCGCCATCAGGTCAGCGGTGGCATCTCCGGGTAAGCCCGTTAGTGACTTGCTTACACCAGACTCAGTCCAGCGAAATGTACCATCTGGATTGTAGCGACTGGTTGCCATTGCCTGCACCGTGAAGGCGCCTACATCACCGCGTACGCGAACGCCGAAATTTGCCTTGTCGTCATAATCACCGTACATGTCGTGAATGGTAAACTGCGATGTAATTGTGTTGTAAGGCGTGTCTGGATTTCCGTATATAGTCGGTCGAAAATGCTGAACAAACCCGTCCAGCTCCCATCCACCCACCATGTACTGAGCTCGAATCGCCGGAGATGGGACGCGTTTGTCTGAAAATTCTTCAGGAACGAAATCCAGCACGCTGTGACGCCGCAGATCGAGACCGTTGGGAACGTCCATAACCCGGAAGAACAGCGACTGACCCCATGCGATTTGCTGGTTGCCAGCACGCACCAACAAGGCGCCGTCTTGGTAATCGAAGTAGAAACGAGGCAAATCAATCATATATTTCTCGCCCGTCCACTCCATAGCCATGGGCGCCTTGCGCGATTGCAGCCCGCCAGAACCGTTGACCCTGTAGTCAAAGTAGTTCACATTCTGGTGCAAATCACCTGCCGGGGCTGCTCCTGGAATCGATCCAATATCGTGGTTATTGTAGGTGTCGAAGTCGAAGATTGCGCGTAGCTCGCCCCGAAATGACAGTTTGCTGCCGAGACGTAAATCCACGTCGAATTTGCCCCTCATGATATTCATATTGAAATCGTTACTTTCACTGGGCACGAGTCGGCGCACTGTGTCGGGCGTTCCGCCAATTGGATTACGTTGTACATCTATATTGTTAAATGGATTACCAGCCTGGTTGTATGGGTTTTCATCGGACGTGGTGCGAACGGCCGACTCGAATCTAACGAAACCGCCATAGCTCGCTCCAAACACGTCGGGGTCGAAAAATGCACCCCCAGCCTGAGCCGTGCCTGATACCAACAAGCCGACGGGAAGCCCTAATTTCATTAATCGCGTCTTCGAAAAAGCCACCATTTTATTATCTCCTGGAAAAACGCAGCGCCGCGCTATTGCGACGCCTTTTGGATCATCCGACGGCGTTCCTAGGGGTTCGCCGCACTCCCTATATCAGCCGCCTAATCGCTGCAGGGCTTGCGAAGTCATATAGCGGTTATAAACGTCGTTAACGTCATTGGTTTCGAAAGCAGTTTTGAAACCGCCCTGTATCTCCTTACCGACGTAATAACGCGTCATCCGACCGTCGAGGCGGTCATAGATCATCACGCCTGTCCAAGACCACGCGGGCTTCCCTGCCTTGGTAAAGGTTTCGTGCTCATTGCTGTACTGCGCATACTGCGGTTCAAATGACTTCCAGACTTCACCCTTGCGGTCAGTCGTCACCGATGCAATCATGAGCTGGTTACGAACATCAATCCAGGCCGTACGCTTACCCACTGGGGCACGCGGATAGCCCACAGGCTCTGACTCAAGAACAATACATTCGGGGCATAATTCCATAACAGTCTCGTGGAAAGTCTGCCCTTTGGGGCCACCGTGAACTGGCTTCTCCCAATTGTCGCGCCCCCCCATAAAGTTCCCAGGGTTCTGCGCACCCAGCATTGGCTTGCGTTCTACAATCCGATAATTACCCCAGGTGAGCATAGGATCACCTGCAGCCCAGGCATCAGAGAGAAACAGCACCATCCCCGGCACAAGAGGCTCGAATCGCTGGTTGGTCGGGAACTGGCGAACACGCCGGAAGGCCGGCAGATAGCCCAGCAGGTCTGGGAACTTGCTCTGGTCGTAATACCAGGTGTTCAGGTACGAAGTGCCATTAACGTCATCGGGGCGAGTGAACCAGGTAGCGTTGTAGCGCAACAGATCATCTCGACCCTGGAAAATCTGACCATCGGTACGCGATGTCACCTGCAGCTCTGCCCACACGAAGTCGTATTGATAGGCTATGTCACCGTTGCGATCAATATCATGATCACGAGTGGCGCTCATCTGCCAGTCGTTCCGCCCCCACGCCAACACCATGTCCGCGGCCGCCTCCTCAGCGTTCTGCGGATCGGGAAACGGACACCCACCCAACCAGGGGGCGCCATCCGGCGCGCGCACATTACCTGCCGAATCAAATCTTGCCTTGCCGGCGTTACGTAATGTCGCCTCAAGATAGTCATGCGGGTACAGCTTTGTGAGGTCTCGAGTGCTCTCCGCAATTCGAATTCGGCGACCCATCGTCTTCACTTGTTCAAGTGCAATAGGATCGAGCAGGTGTGCTACGTGCTCCACATTGTCAGCAGTAATAACATCGCCAGGCTTAATCATCCCTTTTGTATGCATCTCAATCGATAGCAATTCATCCGGGTACGCCTTGCTGATGTCAGTTACTGCCGAATCGGAGCGAGCAATCATCGGCCACAGCGATGTCAACACTCCTGCGGACGCGGCGCCCAAAAGACTCTTCTCAAGAAACTTGCGACGGGAGTAATTAAAATCATATTTTTTTATATACATAGCGCTCTCCTAGCCAATGCAATGGCGTGACGATGAAAAGTACCCGATAAGACACGACCGAAAAATGAGGTAGAGGTGGGACTCAGGAAAACCGAACTCACACAACCGCGCAATGGTGACTCCCCCAAATCCTGGGTGACTCCTGACATACGCGCCTCCATAAGGACTGATAAGTGACCCGGCTTTCTAGTTCGCAACGCCCAGACCTTTTGGGACTGCGCAAAGTGCGACACCTAAACTAAAGAGTCTGCTGCTTAACATTATATTTCACCATAATTGAATTACTCTTTTGTACTACAATCTAATATCACAATTAGTGAGTGTCAACTATTTATATGTCCTCCGATTCGGAAAAATGAAGATCCGGAGATCAAGGGAACACCTCGACCAGGGCTTCCTAAAAAACGCCAATGAAATAGCTTACAGTGTCAGTACCCCAAGCGCCGGAGTGCATTCCGCGTCAAGTATCTCTGGTAAATACTTTCATCGTTCACAGCCGTCCGATGACCGCCCGATATCTCCTTGACCTGCTCGAGTCTTGACATGCGCCCCGTCTGAATGTCGAAAGCGTGCACATGGGACCATGACCAGTAGGGACTGGTACCGTCCATGAAACTCTGGTCTCCAGACTGATAGACGCTGAAAGCCCCATCGAAACTTCGATAAACTTCCCCCTTGTGGTCATAGGTATTCATCGCCAACGGAAGCCCAGTCCTGGCGTCAAACCAGACGCGTTTCTTGCTCACCGGGGCGCGCTTGAAGCTCAAGGGTTCAGCCTCGACAACGATTGCCTCGGGAATCAGTTCAACCGTTGTATCCCAAAACGTCGTCCCCTTGGGTCCACCATGCGTAGCATGCTCCCAGTTCGGGTGCTGGGGATTCCAGCCATTGGATACAGCGGCCAGAAACGGCCCGCGATCAATAATGCGGTAGTTCCCCCAGGTATGCAGCGGATCGCCCGCAGCCCAGGCATCCGACAGATACAATGTACTTCCCGGCACCAATGGCTCGAACCGTTGATTGGTAGGAAAAACTCGGATCCGCTTGAAATCCGGTAAGTAACCAAGCAACTCGGGAAATTCATGTTGGTCATAGGGCCAGATATTGAGGTACGAGGTCCCAGTAACGTCCTCGGGTGAGGTAAACACTACGCACTGGTAACGTAACTTGTCCTCATGTCCCGACCAATACGGACGCTCGTCCAGGGTCACACGTGCAACGGCAGCCAGTTCAGCCCAAACCGTCTCATACTCATACTGCACGTCGCCCTCACGCGACAAATCATACTCCTTGATTGCATACAGGGAAGCATCGTGGCGGCCCCAACTCAACGTAAGCGCAGCAAACAGCTCCAGCCCACTGCGCGCCTCAGGAAAGGGATTGCCGCCGATCCAGGGTTTGCCATCATCGTTGACCACGTTGCCACGGTCATTGAATCGGGCCCTGCCCTGATTGCGCACGGTTGCCTCGATATAATCCCTGGGCGACAGCTGCATTATATCCGTCGTGGTGGGAGCCACCTGGAGGCGCCTGCCCATGGTGGCGATTTGCTCGTACTTGATATCGTCAAGGAGGTCGCGCACATGCTCCACATTATCTGCGGAGATAGTACCTCCGGCCGCTACTTTGCCCCGAGTGTACATGTCGAGGCTGAGCAGCTCGTCGGGATACACGCCGTGAGTATCACCGGCGCGCGCGATGGCCGGCCACAGCGGCGCGAGGACGCCCGCGGCGATTGCGCCGCGTGACAGCGTAGCCAGGAAGTGGCGCCTGCTATGCAGGCCGTCGAAACGTCTGATGAAATGCATGATCTTGCCTCCTCGCTGCGGGCCTATGCACTCATGATCGGTCGCTCACGTTGATCACCCTGCCCGCATTCCTGGGTGGCTCAACGCTATCGTATTAGTGCAGGAAAAGTCGCAGTACTCTGCCTGTATGGCCTACGACGAACACTCCACCACTACCGGTAGCGGCCTGCTGATACCAGTTGGAGTTCACGTCCGAGTCCGGCACAGCGGAAAAGGTGGCTCCGTCGTCAGTGCTCACCAACATGTTGCGCATGCCGGGGACAATAACCAGTCCGTCCGGCGACGAGCTCACACCGAGTAGGTTACCGCCAAGCCCGGGATCGACCCGCTCCCAATGATCGCCCGAATCTTTCGTCTTCAACACGATACCGTTCTGCCCGACGGCATAACCATTCCCGTCTGTTCGCACATGTACGGCAGAAATCGACTCATCCCCCTGACGTACCAACCGCCAGCTTGAACCGCGGTCATCGCTGACTACTACAAGCCCAAACTCACCAGCGACAATGATACGTCCGGCCGCCGTAATCTCGACCGCATAGAGATGGGGGTCGTAGCCCTCCTCCACAAAACTCGAGAACGCAACATCGGGTGCGGCCCAGCTTGCGCCACCATCGGTGGATATCCATACCTCGCCGAATCCACCGACCGCGACTGCCAGCCCATCTTCGTGGGCGTCAATCGAGAGTAAGCGCTCCTCGACACCTACCCGACGCTCTGTCCAGGCACCGCTTTCATCCCGTACCAGCACCAGACCCATCTGCCCAACGGCAATGATACGATTCCCTGCCAGCGTGACATCCAGTAACGCCAAGTCTGTATCGACTTCCTGTGCAACCCAACTCTTCCCGCCGTCGCCGGTAAGCAGGACGGTTCCACGGTCCCCCACTGCGGCACCGCGGGCACCGTCATGAGCGAAGGAAACTCCAAACAGGGGCCGGTGCGCGACGCCGCCCCGGACGAGTTCCACGGAAACTGGCGGATCGTCGATACCCGCCTGCGCTGAACTGGTAATGCCCGTGAGAGCAAGTACCGTCATAGCGAGCGCAGCCAAGGACTGCCCGACAAGAGCTTTTACTGTGGAGTTATACATAGTGGTTACCCGAGCTGTCACAGTCTGATAATAAACCGGTATCACACTCTCCCCTCGGCCTGCACTGGCCACAATTCGGACAGATTAAGGTGTTCGCTTATAAGCAGGTCATCGCGCTGCACAAACCGCGGTTTGAGAAACCACACCATCACGGGTAACACGAATAGTGCCATGATCATGTTGATAACCATTACTGCACCCAGCAGCAGGCCCATGTCCGCAAGAAATTTGAGGTCTGACAGGAAATACCATGGCATGATGCCGATCAGCATGATTGTCGCAGTGAATGCGATAGCGCGCCCGGTGGTCGTGACCGCTTCTTTGATGATCGCTTCAAAATCACCTCCCTGATTTTCGTATTCGTCACAGACACGGGCCAGCAGGTAGATGCCATAGTCAATACCGACGCCAATACCCATAGCAGCGACGAGTAGTGAGTTGATGTCGAGCCCCATATCCATCGCATAGAGCATGGCGATGATAACGAAGTTGGCCATATTCACCTGCGATATCAGGATGATACCTGCGAGCCATGACTTGAAGGCAATCGCCGAGAGCACAAACATGAGAATACTGAGGACCACCACGATCACCCAGTAATGCTCCTTGACGGTGTCGTTCACTGCCTGTTGCAGAGCGATGGTGCCGCTACCGAGTCGAACCGTAAAATCGGGATGCTCCATGCCGAGCTGCTCGACGGCTGCACGCGCGTCGGAAAGAGCTTTGTCCACTGTTTCCTGCCGATTGTCGCGATACCACAGTGAAACGGTGGCGTTCTGCTGCCTCATGTCGATAACGTGACTGAAAGCCTTGGGACCACTGCCCATCATCGCAGCGGACGCTGCTGCTTGCGTGGCACGGTCATTGGGATCCATGGGCATCCACCGGGGATCACCACCGTTGTACAGCCGGGCACCTTCCGCCAGGTAGTCCGCAAACGACAGGGTCGCGCGGGGCGGACTGTCAGAGCGCTCCATGATGTCCTGCAGGGCATGCATCGTGTGAATAGCGTCCGCCTTGCGCGCAGTCTTCTCCAGCGTTTCCGTCTCTTTGGACTCAAGCACCAGCTCCAGCGTATTAACGCCCGGGAAGTTGTCATTGATGCTGCGCACAGCAACATTGAACTCTGAGTCCTCCCACAGTAGTGCGCTGCCTTCTACCGGGTTGCCGACCTTGATGGCAGCGCCGAAGTAGATCGATACAACGCCACAGAGCACCAGAACAAAGCCGGTGTAGCGCGCTCGGGTCCCCGTCGTCAACATCGCCACTTGGTACAGCACTCGCGCCATCCACTGATGAATACCTCCCGCGCTATTGTCCCGCGCGACGATGACGTGCAGATTGCGCGGCGTCGGTAGACGAGTCAGGATCAGAGGGGCAAGTAGCACAGAGGTGGGCAGCAAGATAAGTGCCCAGTATCCGGCAAAGATCGCAAAGCGCTGCATGGCGGGAATCGGTGCAAGGACGATCAATAGGATAGCCAGTGCATCGGTAACAATTCCGAGCACACCCGGCCCCAGCATGACGCGCAGGGACAGCTCGCCCGCCTTATGCTTGTCGCCAACGACATCCAGTATTTCGTAGAAGCGCTCGATGTACTGCACGGTATGGCTGAATGCGCGGGCCACGAGCAATAGGGGGACGAGCAGCAGAAGTGGATCGACCGCAAGATCCATCCAGCCCGCGAAGCCAAACCCCCAAATGGCAGAAACGACACCCGTAATGGCTGGCGTCACCACACCTGCAATATTGCGCATATAAAGCAACAGAGCGGTAAATAATGCGATCAGCGTGACACCGAAAATCCACAGCATCTGTTCCTGGTATTCATACACCCACCCAATCAGTGCGGGCTCGCCTGCGAGATGCACCTCGTGACTTTCGTCGCGCGCAGACTCGACGAGATCCTGGACGTAGGCAAAGGTCTCTCCGAAGTCCAGCCTGTGCTCGATAAATGTTGCCTGGACCAGTGTTGCCGAACCGTCTTCGGAAACAAGAAATCCGCGCGCGTTAGGCGAACGCTGGACTCGAGTACGAAACTCATTAAGCTCGGACTCTGTCTGCGGCACGGTGCTATCCATCAATGGACGCATGTTGATGCCATAGGGGGTAGCTTCGGCGTACCGGGCCTTGGATGTTGTAATCGACAACACCTGATCGTGATCAACCGCGGGGGCGAGGTCTATGTCCTGGGTCATGTCCCAAACTTTCTGCAGCGTATCGGTGTTATAAATATCGCCGTCCGTACGCTTTATCATGACTGACAGCGTCAATGGATTGCCGAAGTTCGGATGGTCCCGAAAGGTCTCCGCATACGGGTGACCGGTCGGTAACATGTCGGAGAATATGGTCTTGATCTGAACGTGCGGCAACCCTGCCGCCGAGACCGCGGTGATCAGTATTATAGCCGTGATGGCCAGCACCTGGTTTTTGAATGCCCAGACGGCTATCGCGTGACGCACTGTACCCATCGACTATTCCTCTGTTATATGGTGGTGCTGGTACTTGCTGATTTGATTAGTGATAGACGCAGCTAGAGTGACTCAGGAAGCATGGCTATCAACTTCTCGCGGTACTCCAAAGAACTTAGATCGAGCTTCAAAGGGGTGACCGAGACGAAATTGTCAGCAATTGCGCGCAAATCGGAGTCTGGATGCGACTCGCCATCCTCGTAGGACAGCACGATCTGGTAATAAGGACTCCCCTCACCATCCAAGCGCTTTTCGGGGATGTAACAGCCGGGCGGCCGCTGCCCCTGGATTGTAACCTTGACGCCCTTTACTTCCGCAGATGGAACTCCGGGGAAATTAACATTGAGGAACACCCCCGGGTCCAGCTCCAGTCGTAGTAACTGCTGCAGCAGCGGCAGGCACCAACGCTGCGACGTTTCCCAGTGTATTTTTCGGTCCTCACCCACCGTAAAGTTCTTTTCCCCCGGCGCAAACACCTGGCTGATGGCGATGGCGGGGACCCCAAGTTGGGTGGCTTCACGTGCAGCGGCAATCGTTCCGGAATACGCCGTATCCTCAGCAAGGTTTGGCCCGCGGTTGATACCGGATATACAGACTGAGGGGCGTCGGCCTGAAATGAGCTCGTGAATACCTAGCATGGTGCACTCCGTCGGCGTGCCACTCACGGCGAAGCGCCTGTCATCCAGCTTGCACACGCGCATGGGAGAATCAATTGACAAGGAATGCGAGGCACCAGAACGATTTCCATCTGGTGCGACCACCCAGACATCATCCGAAATCTGCCTCACCACTTCTTCCAGAACCTTCATTCCCGGCGCATCAATGCCGTCATCGTTGACCAAAAGAATGCGGTGATCAGAAAGATCTCTCATGGTACTGCCTCGCAGCCTAGCGGATTCGCGGAACACGCACCGCTTTCCCCCGCTTGAATTTATTCTTTATTGTCGGACAATATTATTGTACAACAGCAGCACTGTACAACAAGATTCGTTGCCGAGAAAGCCCCGCAAGATGTTTTGCGCAACTTACGGCGCATAATGTGGAAACATGCTTTAGCACCCGTGGTGCCATGAACTGAATCGACCGATTTGGTAGTTGAACAAGCTCTGGAATGAAATTACTATGATTGCTATTGTACTACAATGTTGTATAACCAGGTGGCGCTATGTAGACTGCAAGATATCCCTTGAAAGCCCGACTGAGGAACAATGTCGCACAGCTTTATCGGAACAATAATCCAAATAAGGAGAAGACCATGACCAAGCTATTCTTGGATACCGACAAATACGGCGATGAATCCCCCTCTGCGGTGGTCGCTGCCTTTCATGGCAGTCTGCACGAGATCGTCCGTCAGCGCCTCGAAGAATCCGGCGCCGAATGGAAAGACTTCGTGCTTGGCGACGCCACCACACTGATCACCAAGAAAGATTTCGAGACAGTGGACAGGACTTTAGTAGATGCCGGTCATCGTTACGACTGGTCTGCAGGCATCTCTCAGAAGGAGCGCCCAGACGCCTACAAGCCAGCTGACGGGACTAGCGACGCCGACCTTGCCACCTTTTGCTTCGTACACCCCGATGCGCCACTCGCCAACCCGGATGCTGAAGGCCGCGAACTCCGAGGCGTCGGCGACAACGTCGTACGGTATAAGGAAAATACCACCGGTATTGCCCGGTATATCCGCTCCACGGACCGCGTCCTGAAATGGCTCACAGAGGGAGTACCTGAGAATACGATTGCCGTCATCGACGATTCCGGCGGCACCCTGACAGCGCCCATCCTGGAGCAGTTCAAAGGCGTCATATGCGCCGGTGGAACCGTTCGCTCGCACCTGGGCATACTGACTAGGGAGTACGGCATCCCCTGCCTGATGAACGCCAAGGTCAATGGCATCATGGAAGGCGATACGGTGACCATCGAATCCACTGCCCGCGCCAAAACAGCCGAGGATTACCAGGGCCAGACAAAGCGTGAGGTAACTGGCAACGTCTGGCGCATAGCCAAACGTGAAGAATGACGCCATCCACTAACAGATAGCCCGTGTCACCTTAGCTCGCGTGACGCCTGCGATAATAGCAATAAGGGAATGACCTGATGAAACTCGACTACGCACAACTACTGGAAAGCAACAATCTTCTGCAGATTAACGGCGATGAAACCTACTGGCTATGCGTCACCCGCACCGTGCAGGAATCCAAGCTGTTCCCGGTTCCGGCCTACATGTTGATGTCCTACCTCAACGCTTTCTACCGCTACCCGGCTCTGCTGCGCAAGATCGAAGACCACATGAGTGCGGAGGAAGTTGGCGACCGTGCCCGCCACATGGGCGCGAAAGCCAACGCGATCGCCATGTGGGGCCTTCCCTGTTTTTACTTGCTGGGCCGCGAGTGGATGATCAACATGGGACTCCTGCGGCCACAGGATGCCGCGGAAGACGTAGCCTATATCCTTGATTTCTGGAAGCGTTTTGAGCTGTCTTTCCGCCGCAATTCCGGGCACTTGACGGCATTTGAGGGCGGCCACCGCGGCCAGATTCACTCCGAAGCGCAGTTGCAGGTGTTCCACGCGGATCTGTACGACTGTAAAGTCGGCGACCCGCTGCATCAGGCAGCGCAGGCATTCGTCGCTTCCGCGTCACAGTATGCATTCCTCATTGCCTGTGAAAGTCGCATCAGCCTGCACAACCACGGCCCTTACAATCTGGGCGATGACCGACAGATGATTGTTCGGGACTTCAACGACATAGCGGAGTACGACTTCCCATGGTTGGACGACGTTGCCGAGGCCGTGCCTTACAACAACCTCACGGTTACCATGGCCACCCGCGGCGTCAACTTCAATATCATGGATGACTGGGGCAGCTTCGAGTCAGATCCAGAGTTCAAGGACGAGAACATAGTCGGTGTCGGCCTGTATACCTCAGGTCCTCTGAGCGACGGATTCCTGCCGGTCGGAATGGGCAGCCGGGAAGAACTCACCCAGACCTTCCTTGATTTGAATGACAAGGTGAAAGACGCAATGAGCCGCCTGTGGCAGAAGATGGCAGGTTGGTCGCGGGACCAGATGCTGGATGCGGGCGCCCTCACCTATTACGCAATCATCAAGGATCTGGCACACATTGCCGGCTGCTACGATCCGGAGGACTGGATCAAGATCGATCACCGCGCCGAGCGTTTCCGTCCTCTACTGAACGATGAGTATAGCCGGGATGCGCTTGGCGAAATCTGTGTCGGCGCAGCTCCCAGTCACCAGATCAACGAATACATGATGATGATGCACAACGATGCTCCGACGCGCATTTATTCCCCCATTCCATACTCGATTCTTCTTGATGGCGACTATGCACCTACTGTTGGCGGCGTGGAACCTGGCATAACCTACCTGGATGAGAAAAAGGATGTCTATCGCACTACCGAGGGCACACTGAGCATTGACGAGTACAACGCGCGTGTTCGCAAGTTTCAGCCGGAGCTGCACAAGGAGGAAAACCGACTTTTCTGCGAAACCTCGGTCAAGTACCGCTATGACACGCCCGAGGCTGACGCACTCTACAAACTTTATCAGAAGCACTCCCGGAACCTGGTTGGCAAGGGCGCCGGGCTGCGCCGTGACGAGGTGGAAGCACTCCGCCAGAAAAGCAACAGGGGATAGCCATGCAAATCAGTAGCCTGATAAGCCGAGCGGCCAGGCACTTCGGCGACGCCCCCTGTCTGAGCGAAGGCGGCAGGACGGTCAGTTTCCGCGAGTTTGACGCTTCGACAAACCGCCTGGGTAACAGCCTGCTTGCTATGGGACTCGAACCCGGCGATCGCGTAGGTGTGATGCTACCCAACAGCATCGACTGTCTCGTAGTTTATTACGCGCTGGCCAAGTGCGGCTTGGTGCGGGTAGGGATGAATACACGCGAAAACATCGAGGACCATCGTTTCAAGTTGGGCGAGAGTGGCAGCCGGGCGGTAATTCACGACACCGCCGAACAGCTGAGCGGTGACGTCGAATATGTCATCGACCGCGAAGAGCTGGGTCTAATGACCGAACAGGGCGACAGCAGCGTCTGTGCGGTAGACCGAGACATGGATGCGCCGCTGCGATTGGGCTTTACCGGTGGCACGACCGGACAGCCCAAGGCCGTGACACTGTCCACCCGCGGCGAGCTCAGCGAGCTGGCCGCCTTTCTTACTGACCTGGTTCCGGATATTCGGGAGGGCGACAGCTTTCTTCATGCGGCGCCTATCGCCCACGCATCAGGTGCCTTTTTCCTGCCGGCACTATGTCGCGGCGCGCACTCGTTGATCATGCCCAAATTTGACGCCGAAGAGTTCGTAAGGCTGGCAGTAGATACACAAGCTAGCCTGACATTCCTAGTCCCGACAATGCTGGCAATGATTCTTGAAGTGCCTGGTATAAACGAGGCGAACCTCAATTTTCGACGAATCGCCTACGGGGCCTCACCCATCTCACCCCGGCTGCTCGAACGCGCGGAGTCACGTTTCGGCAGGGTGTTTGCACAGAGTTACGGGCAGGCAGAGAGCCCAATGGTCATCACCTGCCTTAAGCCCGAAGACCACGGCCGCATAGGCTCCTGTGGCCGCCCCTTCGTCATTGCGGACGTCGCAGTTCTCGACGATGATGATCGGCGGCTGCCTCCCGGAGAGACCGGAGAGATTTGTGTGCGCGGCCCGCAGATAATGGCAGGCTACTGGAACCGGCCAGACGCGACGGCAGAGGCTATGCGCAACGGCTGGCTGCACACGGGCGACATCGGCACCATGGACGAAGACGGATTTTTCTACTTACTAGACCGCAAAAATGACATGCTGATCTCCGGCGGTTTTAACGTGTACCCGCGAGAAGTCGAGGACGTTCTCATGTCCTGCGATGGCGTCGTTGAAGCAGCCGTGGTGGGTCTTCCAGATGAGAAATGGGGGGATCGCGTGCACGCAGTCGTGTCCGGACGTCCGGATCTCGACAGCGGTGTCGTTCTCACGTGGGCAAAATCCCGCCTCGCGAGCTACAAGTGTCCCAAGGACGTAGAAATCTGGCAGGAGCTCCCCAAGAGCGCAGCAAACAAGATCCTGCGCAGAAAGGTCCGCGAAATTATCGTGGATCGCGACTCCGCCGCCGCTGACGAGGTATAGAGAATGCAGGATTTACAACTAGTAATGCACGGTATTGCCGTAAAGAAGTACGCGACGGTGGATGAAATCTGCTCCATCACCGGACTCCAAAGTGACACGGTAAAAGAACTCGTGGGCCACGCAGTAGCCAGGGGGCGCGCAAGCGAGGCAAACGGCAAATATCTGTTGACACCAACGGGGCAGATAACGCTAAAGTCGGCGTATAGCAAGACTTATGGGAGCTTGCGCCGCGACGAAGAATTCGTTGCGACCTACCAAGACTTCGAACGCATTAACAACGACCTGAAGCAGGCCATAACAGAATGGCAGACCATCGGTATTGGTGGTCAGACCGTGGCCAACGATCATTCGGACGAGGCCTACGACTCCGCAGTCATCGACCGCATTGGCGATATCCACGAACGGGTCGAAATCATTCTTGAGCGCCTTGGCAACCAGGAACCCCGTCTTAATCGATACAGCAAAAAGCTGCTTTCGGCGCTCGAAAAGGCAGAGGATGGGGATATACGTTGGGTCAGCGACGCGACCATGGAGAGCTACCACACCGTTTGGTTCGAGTTGCATGAGGATCTGCTCCGGATCATGGGCCGCGAACGAGAGGAATTCTGAGCATGGCCGCCACTCCACTCCATGGCAAATGGCTGCTCGCTCTGGATGGCAGCAACCTGCCCGAAAAGTCGCTTATTGGCGGCAAGGGCTGGTCGATCGCGCATATGCTGCGCCAGGGGCTGCCAGTCCCGCCCGCCTTCGTGATTACAACCGAGGCCTGCGCTGCCTACCTGGAAACCGGTGAGCTGCCTGCGGAGCTGGACGATCAGCTACAGGCAGCGATGCAGTGGCTGGAAGAACAAACGGGCAGGACGTATGGCTGTGGCCATTCGCCACTGCTGGTCTCCGTCCGTTCCGGGGCAGCTATTTCCATGCCCGGAATGATGGACACCGTTCTCAACCTCGGCATAAACGCCGAGACCATGCAGGCGTTCGCAGTTGAGTCCGGCGATGATAAATTTGCCCGCGACACCTATCGCCGCTTTCATGAGCTTTACGGCGAGATTGTGCTCAGGGTCACGGTTCCGGAGTTGGGTGAGAACGAGAATCTGTCGGAGTGGCGCGCGCGGATCGAGAAGGCAGCTGGCCAAGCCGTCCCTGAGGCGCCCACCGAGCAGCTCAAGGCCACGATAGAAGCTGTTTTCCGCTCCTGGACATCGCGCCGGGCCAAGCGCTATCGCAAACACCATGGCATCCCGGACGATTTGGGCACGGCGGTTACCGTTCAGGCCATGGTATTTGGCAACCTGGACCAGAACAGCGGAACTGGCGTACTGTTCAGCCGTAACCCGCTCACCGGCGAACCGGTGCCCTATGGAGAATACCTGCGCTGCGCCCAGGGCGAGGATGTCGTCTCCGGCAAATATACGCCGGGACACCTTGATGACATGAAAACCGCCGCGCCGGATGCCTACAAGACGCTGATCCATGCCGCCCAAACTCTGGAAAGTACCAACAGGGAAGTCCAGGACATCGAGTTCACAGTACAGCAAGGCAAACTCTACTTTCTGCAGTCACGCACAGCAAAACGCTCTCCCGCGGCGGCCGTACGTATCGCCGTGGATATGTACCGCGAAGGCACTATCGGGATCGAAGACGCCATCCGTCGGGTCAATCCCGACCAGGTTCGCAGTATCCTCAGCCCGCGATTGGGTGAGGGCGTGAGCAATGGCGCCACTGTTCTTGCCAGCGGTCTTGGCGTATCGCATGGCATTGGCGTCGGCAAGGTTGTGAGCGATGCGGATGAAGCCGAACGTCGTGCACATGATGGAGAGGACGTGGTCCTGGCAACCGCGACGACGAGTCCCGACGATGTGCATGGCATGCTGGTGGCACGAGCGGTCATTACGGAACAAGGGGGTTCCACCTCCCACGCCGCCGTCGTAGGCCGAGCACTGGGACTGCCGAGCGTGGTTGGCTGCGGCATCGGTACCGTCACTTCGCTACATGGCCAGACGGTAACCGTGGATGGAGAGAACGGCAAGATCTACGCCGGCGCCCTGGAGGTCGTCACTCCCTGCGAGACTGAAGACGACCGCCTCGCCGAGCTGTTGTCCTGGGCACGCGAACACAGTCCCCTCACCGTGTACCGTCCCGATGAGGCACCGCGGGATACGCTTGATCTTGAAAGCAACGACGACGCGGCGGACCCCGCCAACCTGCCGGCGCTTATAAAAGGTGCACGCGGTGCTCGCGGTGGTGCGATTGCCAGTGAGCAGGGCGTAAAGGCCGCGCTGCAAGCGGGTCTCGAATACATTGTTGCCGAACCCACGCTGCCAGCGCTACTGGCAGCAATCCATGCCGGGGGCACGCCGGAACCAAGTCCATCAATAGAGAACGACTGACATGAAGAACGTGACTGCAAACGAGATCAAGAACCTGATCCAGATCTTCGACGACTCCGAGTGGCAAGAGTTGGCGCTACAGGTAGAGGACTTCAGGATATTCCTGTCGCGCGACCCGAACTCCGCAGGAGCGCCCTGGCAAAGCACCCAGACGCCCCCGGCTCCAGTGGCCTCGGCGCCCGCTCCCGTCCCCCAACAGCCCTCCAGCGTCTCCGCCGTGGCGCCGGCCCAGCCTACCGCCACCCCTAAAGCGGAGAGTGCGCCGATTCCGGACAACTATGTCGTGGTGAAGGCGCCAAACCTGGGTATTTTTTACCGCTCGCCAAAGCCTGGCGCAGCCCCCTACGTTGAACTCGGCGCCGAGGTCGATAATGAAACTGAAATCTGCCTCATTGAGGTTATGAAGCTGTTTACCCCGGTGCATGCCGGTATGCGTGGCACGGTCCGGCACATCTGTGTGGAGGACGGGGAAATGGTAGAGTTCGACCAACCACTTTTCTACGTCGAGCCTGCGGAATAGACTGCAATATGGCTATTTCAAGACTGTTTATTGCCAATCGGGGCGAAATTGCGGTGCGTATTATTCGTGCGGCACACTCCCTCGGGATTGAGACCGTGCTCGGAAGTTCCGCGGCCGACGCGGAAAGCCTCCCTGCGCGCATGGCCCAGCGCACGGTCATTGTAGGTCCGGCGGAAGCGACACGCAGTTACCTGGATGAACGGCTGATCGTGCAAGCAGCGCTGGGGGCGGGTTGTGATGCCCTGCATCCCGGATACGGCTTCCTGTCCGAGAGAGCTGCCCTGGCCCGATTGTGCGAGGAAAACGGCATCGCGTTTGTCGGCCCCCGTCCCGAAACTATTGAGGCCCTGGGAGACAAGCTCAGTGCGCGCCGCATTGCAGAGGCATCCGGGGTTCCCCTGGTACCGGGGACCCCGGCACTGGACTCCGCAGAGGATGCCTGCGCCGCGGCGAGTGAGATCGGTTATCCAGTGGTCATGAAGGCTACGGCGGGTGGGGGCGGCCGCGGCATGTTCTTCGCGCGAGGACCAGAAGACGTCAAGGCATCTTTCAACAAGGCCTCGGAAGAAGCACGCGCAGCATTCGGCGATGGATCACTGTACATCGAACGCTTTGTCGAGAGTGCCCGGCACGTTGAAGTTCAAGTCTTCGGTGACGGTGAAGGGAACGTGCTGCATTTTGGCGAGCGCGATTGTTCCGTGCAGCGCCGCTACCAGAAGCTGATCGAAGAAGCTCCCTGTACAATCATGCCGGATACAGTTCGCGCCGAGCTGCATGCGGCCGCCGTGAAGCTGACTTCTGACCTGAATTACCGCAATGCGGGTACGGTGGAATTCCTGTTCGACGTCGAGCGCGGTGAATTCTACTTCATTGAGGTCAATGCCAGGATCCAGGTCGAGCACCCAGTGAGCGAACTCATTTCACGACGAGATTTGGTCGCCATGCAACTACGGCTCGCCGGCGGTGAAGCCCTGGATCTGCAACAATCGGACATCGTCCTCCACGGCCACGCCATCGAATGCCGGGTTAACGCCGAGGATCCGGATCACGGGTTTCTGCCCAGCCCTGGGCGTCTTACCACCTGGGAGCCGCCGGACATGGACTTTGTTCGCCTCGACACATTCTGTAGCCAAGGTACGCTTATCCCCCCTTATTACGACAGCATGATCGGCAAGCTGATCGTATACGGAAACGATCGCACGGAAGCACTGCTACGTATGGACGAAGCGATCCGCCAATTCTCGCTGGCGGGCGTCAAGACCAACATGCCTTTGCAGCACTTCATCATTCGGCATCCGGATTTCCACAACAACCTGATAACCACACGCTGGCTGGAACAAACCGGTCTGCAAGCGTTCGCCAATCGAGAGGAGTAAAGCGCAATGGCGCATATTGAATTTCTGGACGAGACACTTCGGGACGGACAGCAGAGCCTCTGGGGTATGCAGATGCGTGCCGGTATGGCCCTGCCTGTGGCTCCGACGCTGGACAAAAGCGGTTTTCGGGTAATCGACCTGGCGGGGTCTTCGATGTTCGAGGTCCAGATCCGGGTCAACAGTGAAGACCCATGGGAGAGCCTTGACCTGCTGACCCAGGCCATGCCGAACACGCCGATTCGCGGAGGCATGCGTGCCAATGCCTCGGTAACTTTTGGTGTAACGCCGGATGCGATGATGGACATGTGGATGCGCCAACTGAACGTGCACGGCTGCCGCTCCTTCTGGATCTACGATGTTCTATTCAACATCGACAAGATGCACCGTCTGGCGAAAGTGGCCAAGGAATTCGGCTCAGAAGTTGCCGGCTCCATCATGTTCACATCCAGCCCCGTACACACCGATGAATACTACGCGGACAAGGCTGACAAACTGTCCGTTTGCCCTGATATCGACACTATCCTCCTCTACGATACCGCCGGCGTTCTGGACAAGGAGCGGATGCAAACTCTTATACCGGCTATTCAGGCTAACGCGCGCGGTAAACCGATTGAGTTCCACTCGAACAACATACTGGGCATGTCCGGAAAAGCCTATTGCGACGCCATAGAACTGGGTGTAAAGATTTTGCACACCGCCAGCCGCCCCATGGCGAATGGACCTTCGGTGCCATCCACCGAAATCATGGCTCGCAACGTCGAGCTGCTGGGGCATACGCACAACATCGACACTTCCCTGCTGCCCCCAGTCGCAGAACACTTCGAGAGGGTCGGCAAGGCTGCCGGCTTTCTGGTCAACCAATCCCATGAGTACGATGTGCTGTCGGCGAGCCACCAGATACCAGGCGGCATGATCGGTACGCTGCGCGCGCAAATGGCCAAGCACAACCTGAGCCACAGAATGGATGACGTGCTGATGGAGACCGCCAAGGTTCGTGCCGAACTGGGCTATCCGGGGATGGCGACGCCCTTCTCCCAGCTGGTTGGCATCCAGGCAGTGCTCAACATGGTCAATGGCGAGCGGTACAAGATCGTTCCTGACGAGGTCATCCAGTATGCTGCCGGTTTCTACGGGGATCCGGTAGCGCCGATCGACCAAAACATCTACGACCGCATCATGAGTTCTCCACGGGCGAAGAAGGTCGCCGCACACCCACCGCAGCAACCGACCGAGGAAGAGCTTTACAAGGAATATGGTACTCGCGATCCGGACGAGCTGATTTTGCGCGCGCTGATGCCAGAGGCGGATTTAAAGAGAATGCGCGAAGCGGGACCGGTGCAGCGGGACTACCCGATGCTCTCCTCACCCGAACTGGCAGAGGTGGGTCGATTGATGAAAGTGGCGAAAGCGCCATTGGTTCAGATTGAGTCGCAGAACCTCAGCGTCACTCTGAGGAAGTAATGCCATGGCTACCCGACGCGCAGTTATCGTAGATGTGATTCGAACGCCCTTTGGGCGAGGCCGCGAATCGGGCGTTCTGGCGCACTGGCACCCCGTGGACCTGTACGCGCAGGTCCTGTCGGCCATAGTAGAACGTAACCGCCTGGACCCGGCGCTGATCGAGGATGTCATCACCGGCTGCGTTGTTCAGGTGGCCGAACAATCGGGAAACATCGGCAGACAGGCGGTACTTGCAGCCGGCTTCCCGGAATCCGTGCCCGCGGTGACACTGGATCGTAAGTGTGGTTCCGCCCAGCAGGCGGTGGACTTCGCGGCCCAGGGCGTAATCGCCGGCGCTTGTGATTTAGTCCTGGCCGGCGGCGTGGAAATGATGAGCCGCGTGCCGATGCGCGCGAACCGCATGGGCAAGGACAACATGGGCAGTGCCCACCATGCCCGCTATCCAGAGGGACTCGTGGGTCAAGGTATTGCCGCAGAACTGATTGCGGCGAAATGGAACATTAGCCGCGAGGATCAGGACAGACTGGCATTGCGCTCGCATGAACTTGCTGCCGCTGCGGAAGATAGTGGCAGCACGGCCCGGGACATCTTGCCGCTTCCGAGTCGCAACCACGACTCATCACCCGTTGCCCGGGACGAGGGACTGCGAAGGGATACCACGTTCGACAAGCTGTCAGCATTGCAACCGGCGTTCAGGGATCCGACGATGCAGGAGAGGTTCCCGGAAATCGACTGGTCCGTCAGTGCCGGCAACTCTAGCCAGGTCACGGACGGCGCCTGTGCGGTCCTCATTGCGGAGGAAAGCACCGCGGCGCGTCTCAGCCTAACCCCGCGGGCTAGCGTCGAGGCCTTCGCAGTGACCGGCGACGACCCGTTGTTTATGCTCACCGGCATCATACCGGCCACAGAGAAGCTGCTGCGCCGCGCCGGGGTTTCCTTCGATGACATAGACTCCTTCGAGGTCAATGAGGCGTTCGCGTCCGTAGTGCTGGCTTGGCAAAAGCACTTTGCTGCGAATCCCGAAAAGATCAACCAGTTTGGAGGCGCCATCGCCCTGGGACATCCTGTGGGCGCTTCGGGTGGCCGTCTGCTGGGTAATCTGCTGAGAACGCTTGAGGAAACCAACGGACGCTACGGTTTACAGACCATGTGTGAATCCGGTGGCATGGCAAACGCTACCCTGGTGCGGCGCCTGTAGCCGCTCGCAGTGCTCCGTACGGCACCCGGCAGTTATACTGTCCGTTCAGTGCTGGGCTGCGGCAGCGAAAGCGTCGTCAGGCAATGTAGTGAGACTGAGCCGACGGCGACGCAGGTGGGCTCGGGCGGTGCGCTCGGCCTTTTTGGGATCGCCCATGAGAACAGCCTCAACCATTGAGTGCAATTCCTTGAGCTGGCTTTCATGCTGTTTGCGGGACACAAAGGCCTGGAACTGAAGACGTAATAGGCTGATCTGCATGCGCGGCACCATGTGCTGCAGCTCGCGATTACCGCCGATGTCGTACAGCGTATCATAGAAGCGTCGTCGTTCGTCGAGAAACGCAAGCGTCTCGCCCTCCTCGCCCTCATGCATCGCCGATTCGAAAACTTCCTGTAGTCGTTGCCGATTGTCGCCTTCATTGATATGACGGGCGGCCAACTTCGCCGCAAGCCCCGCCAGTACCTCCAGAACACACATCATGTCGCGGACCTCGTCACGCGACTGCGCGCGGACGAAGGCACCACGGTGTTTGTTCAGTACCAGAACGCCCTCGCCGGCTAGTCGCTTGAAAGCCTCACGTACCGGCCCCCGGCTGACCTTCAACTCACGAGTCAGGTCAGCCTCGATAAGCCGCTGTCCCGGGACATAGCGTCCCTTCTTGATACCCGAAAGGATTGCTTCCATGACGCGACGCGGGGAACTGACAGAGCCGCTTGAACCCGCCGCCTCCGGCTCTCGCCGGCTTCCCGTCAAATTGTTCTTGATTTCTACCATATCATCTAGCACGTTGCTGGCACCGCCACTTTTCCAGTGGTGCCACTTTTCGACTCAATTGCCTGCGACATTTCAGGCCATCAAAACAGCGCCGCTGTGTGCCCCCACTAGATACGCGCCGAGGTGCCTCCGTCGATCAAAATGATTGAACCATTTGTGTACGTTGATTCATCCGATGCCAGATAAACACAACCATACGCCACCTCGTTCGGGGTGCCTGTACGGCGCATGGGGCAGAAGCGGTCGGCCACTGCCTCATCGTCAAACAGGGAGATATGCGTTTCAATCATCGGGGTGTCGATAAAGCCGGGGCAGACACAGTTGGCGCGCAGGCCATCAAGAGCGTAGGCGGCGCACAGGGAGCGCGTCAGATTGACGATCGCGCCCTTGGCCGTAGTGTAGGCATGGGCATCCGGGTGGCCCTTGACCCCCAGCACGGATGAAATGTTGATGATCGACCCCGCCCCCTGCTCTTTCATATGTGGAATCACGAGCCGACACATGTAAAAGATTGAATCGAGATCAATGGCCATGACCTCGCGCCACATTTCGGGGGTAGTGTCCGTAACCGAGCCCATTGATCCTGCGTGGGTCTTCTCCCAGGAATAACCGACACCCGCGCCGTTAAGCAGCACGTCGACGCGTCCATACTCGGCAATGGTGGCATCCACCAGCTTTTGCGCGCCTTCGGGCGTGGACAGATCCGCCGCCACCACAATACCCTTGCCGCCGTCACGCGTGACGTTGGCCAGCGTCTCGTCCAGGTTACTCTGCGTCCTGGAGCATCCGACAACCTTCGCGCCCTCTCGGGCAAAAAGCTCCATGCACGCGCGTCCAATCCCCGAGCCGGCGCCCGTGACGATCGCTACCTTGTCCTGTAAACGTCCCATATGATCTCCCTTATACATTTATTGTGGCTGTGGAACCAAGGAAGCACTCCCGCACCGCAGCCGCTCATTAGGTAGGACAATCCTGTCCTATATTGTTGCGTTTGTCCAGACGAAACCATGCTCTCTCAGGACTCGCGCACAGCTGGCTGCGGCCTCAGGGCAGACGCGCCGCCAACTATCTATAATTTCCTTGAAGACACCGGTGCAGATACCGGATCGTCGTCACGCGTGCAGATTCGCTCCACCACTCACGAAAAAAGTTTGGCCGGTGATATATTCGGCCGCCGGTGAGGCTAGGAAACGCATGAGTGCGACATAGTCTTCGCTTTGCACCGCCCTTCCACTAGGATTCTTTTGCGCCGACTGAGCTACGAGACTGCTCGCATTATTCCCGAAGACTGCACGTACGGCATCTGTCTCGACAATTCCCGGCGCGATGCTGTTGATCCGGATACCGCGCGGGGCCAACTCCACTGCCATGTAACGCACGAGGCTTTCCGCAAGCGCTTTGCTGACACCGACAGCGACATAGTTCTCGATCACCGTGCGGCCTCCGCGGCTTGTTAAATAAAAAATAGTGCTGCCGCGAACTAGCAGGCCCGCCAGCGCCTGAGTGATATACAGCAGGGACAGGCCATTCACCGACACCGCCTTGTCGAAACGCGCGGGCTCTGCGTCGAGGATGCTGGTCGGGTAAGCCATGACAGCGCTGTGCACAAGCTGATCGACGCGGCCGGCTACTTGTCGTACGGCTTGCGCAATCGCCGTGCAGCCTGCTGGCGTCGACACATCCGCCTTGACCAGTGTGCAGCTTCCGCTTTCGTTCAGGATGCGTCGTTCCGCCTCATCCGCGACGGCATCATCGTTAGCGTAGTTAATGAATACGTGATTGCCGTCGCGCGCAAATGCGCTTGCGATTTCCAGCCCGATTCCCCGCGAACCGCCAAGAACAAGTGTCGCCAAAATTAAATACCTCACATTTTATGCAATTTTCTTATAATTCGAGTTTATACATCCGGTGCGCGATCTAGATGAGACGGGGCTTCAGCGCGATAGCGAACCGACGCAAGTCAATGCGGAGGCGCGGGGACAGCACCCAAGCCGCGCCTGGTCGAGCGTATTCTCTCTTGCGGAGGTCATCGTCGAGTCGCGGCAGGAAAAACGTCCGGAGATCTCAGTCGCCGACCCGGAAGTCAGGAAACACGTCGTCGGGAAGTGACGCCACGCGCCTTTTCGCGGCCTGTACGTGCTGTTTGCCAACCCGGGCGGCGCGGATCGCATCGCCATTGAGTACCGCGTCAATAATTCGCAGGTACTCGTCGATCACCTGCTGTCGCTGCTCGTTGTCGAGATAGGGAAATGACTGAAGGCGCAGAAGGTGTAGCTGTGCCGTGGGCATGATGTAGGGCAGCTCAACGTTGCCACCGAGTTCCATTAGGGTCTGGTACAGGTGCTGACGCTTGCCAACGAAGGTCACATCGTTAACGCTGCCACGTTGGAACTTTTCGATCCACTGCAGAATGTCCGCCAGCGGTTGTGTCGAAACCCCGACTGCGACGGCCTCTGCAGCCAGCTTGGCCATCAACGAGGTCAAGGGTTCAAGGACCGTCAACAGGTCGGCGGCTTCCTTGCGGGAAAATGCGCGAATGTGCGCACCACGGAAAGGTATCTGCCTGAGTATGCCCTTGCCATGCAGCCGCTTGAGGGCCTCGCGTACTGGGCCACGAGAGATATTCAGGGTCGCGATCAGGTCCGCCTCCACCAGCTTCTGCCCGGGCACATAGCGACCGTTGTAGAGCCCTTCCTGAATCCAGTTGACGATAATATCCGGTGAATTGCCGCCTTTATTCACGCGTTTCTTTGATTTTCCCAGCTCCGTTTTTTGCAACCCGCTCATCCACTAATTCCCCCGCATCCTGTCAACGCGAATGTAAAAGAAATTTTCCCATCTGGAATATTAACAGGGCAAGCGACTCTTGGCAGTAACTACCGGGGCTTGAGGAATGCGCCGGGATCTATTAGAGTCATTTCATCGCGCAACTGCCTCTTAAGCACCTTCCCGCTGGCATTCCGCGGCAGGTCGCCCACAAGATAATAGTACTTGGGTCGCTTGAAACGCGCCAGGCGCGCCAGGCAGAGGTCGTCCAGGGCCGCGAGATCCGGCACTGACCCGGGCGACGCCACTACGATGGCAAGTACGCTTTCACCCCATTCTGCATCCGGCAGGCCGATGACGGCGATATCGGCGATATCGCTCGACTCATGCAGCACGTCCTCAACCTCACGGGCGTAGATATTCATGCCTCCGGAGATGATCACATCCTTTTTCCGATCCAGCAGTGTGAGATAGCCTTCATCGTCCAGACGGCCGATGTCGCCAGTGCGAAGCCAGCCCGCAACCACCGTTTCCGCAGTGGCATCCGGCCGGTTCAGATACCCTTGCATGACGGTTGCGCCGCTGACAGCAATCTCGCCGGTCGCGCCGGGAGCCAGTGGCTGGCCTTCATCATTGAGCACGGCGATCCGCAGGCCTGTTCGCACAATACCCACGGATGCCAAGCGGTCCTCGCGTTGCTCGCGGATACACTGAGCGATCATGGTCTTACTCATGGCCGTGATGGTACAGGGGCTTTCGCCCTGGCCGTAGCCGTTCCACAGTTTTGCCCCGAACATCGCGTAACCGGTACGCAGGTCCGCCGGGGTGATCGGAGCTGCGCCCAGTAGCACCGCCTTCACGTTGTCCAGGTTTGCGTGCACAAGTGCCTGATAGCGATCGAGACGCCGCAGGAGTGTAGGCGGCATGAAGAAGGAGAGCTTCGGATAATGATTGATCAGAGTGGCGAGTTCCGCAGCTTCGAAGCCGCCA
The DNA here is from genome assembly GCA_947258585.1 of uncultured Haliea sp. Lineage (GTDB taxonomy): Bacteria > Pseudomonadota > Gammaproteobacteria > Pseudomonadales > Halieaceae > Haliea. The sequence continues at coordinate 29,335 of CAMYIZ010000065.1, forward strand.
CTCTCTGGCAGGACATTGTTGCCGGCCTTGGCTACGAAAGACAATCCGAACAGGCCCGACGCGTGGGAGGTCGCCGCCAGGTGGAGCAGCGCATCGTGCTCTCCCAGAGAGTCGATATCGGCATAGTAGGCCAGCGTCATGGCCATGAGATTGCCGTGGGAAAGCATTGCCCCCTTGGGTTTACCGGTGGTGCCGCTGGTGTAGAAGATCCAGGCCAGGTCACTTGTCTGCCGATCCGCGATAGCCGCGGTCGGTGACTGCAGCGCGACATGGTAGTCCGCGCTGCGAGGAACCAGAATGGCCACGTCGTCGAGGAGTGCTTGCAGTTCCGCGGCCTGCTCCGCGCTTGTGAATACCAGCCGCGCGCCGCAGTCCCGCACCATGAAAGCAAGCTCTCTCGCACTGAGTTTGGCATTCATCGGGGCCGCGGCCAGTCCGGCATGCCAGGTTGCATAGAGTATTTCCAGGTATTCAGGGCAATTCGGGGTAGTGATCGCAACCGTCATGCTGTCGCCAGCATGGTTCCTGATAGCGGAAGCGAGGCGGGCCGTGCGCTCCCCGAGCTGCGAGTAATCAAAGACTGCGTGGCACCCAACGGAGACCGCAGGTCGTTTGGGGTAACTCAGGGCTGTGTTTTCCAGCAGCTGTGCGACATTCATCTGCAGGCTTCCAGGATGCTGACAACTACCGCGGCCTCTTCGATACCCATCAAACCGCCGCCATTTTCCTGCAGGGCCAGTTTTGCCCCAGCGACCTGGCGCGGACCCGCTTCACCGCGCAGTTGCGTCACCAACTCGTGAATTTGTGCAAGGCCCGTTGCCCCTATGGGATGACCCTTGGATTCTAATCCCCCCGAGGGATTGAAAGGTATGCGCCCTCCAAGAGTGGTTTCCCCCCTCTCCGCGCCGGGGCCGCCCTCGCCGAAGTCGAAGAACCCCATATTCTCGCTCTGCTGGATCTCGCCAAAGGCGGTGGCATCGTGGCATTCCGCGACGTCTATATCCGCCGGCGCCACGCCTGCCGTCTCGTAGGCCCTGAGAGCGGCGCGGCGGGAGATATGTTTCTCGATCTCGGTGTGCTCCCGGCGTCCCCCGTTCATCAAGCAGCACGCCCGTACCTTTACCGCCCGACCCGGATGTGCCATGCGCTTGAGTGCCGATTCGCTGCAGAGTATCGCGGCGGCGGCACCGTCGCTAATTGGCGAGCACATTGGCAGTGTAAACGGCCAGGCGATCAACCGGCTGGCCAGTACCTCGTCGATGGTGAAGGGTTTGCGGTACTGAGACAGCGGGTTTGCAACCGAATGGCGGTGGTTCTTGGCGGCCACGGCGGCGATCTGCCGCTGGGTCGTGCCGAAACGTCCCATGTGGTATTTGGCAAAGGCGGCGTAGATGTCCATGAACACGGTGCGTGTGCTCTCGCGCGCCGCTTCTTCTTCGGGCGTGGGTACAGCGGCAGACATCGCTTCCAGCCTGTCCACAGTATTCTCGCTGTTGGCGCGGTCCCAGCTACCCTGGAACGCTGCCATGGAAAGGGTCGAGTCCGTGTGGCACATCTTTTCAGCGCCGATGGCGAGGGCGATATCCACCTGCCCCGCCTGTATCTGGGTCATGGCGATATGAAAGGCCGTGGAGGCACTGGCACAGGCGTTCTCCACATTGATGATAGGCACGCTGTCGAATGGCAGTCCGGACAGGGCAACCTGCCCGCGAATACCGAACTGCCCCTCCATGGCACCTTGAGTCGCGTTAGCGAAGGTAATTGCGCCGATATCGTCGTGCGACAGAACGGCATCCCGAAGTGTCAGGCGCACGGCTTCCTCTGTCAAATCAGTCAACGACCGATTCAGGAAGCGCCCGAATGGCGTCATGCCTACTCCGATTATGTATACATCGCTCATGTTGTTCCGCCTTTGTGATGACGAATTATTGTATGACAAAATAGTAGTAATGTACCATGCTTGCGTGATTGCTTATCAACTGCGCCGGTGCATGCCGCGCATCGTCCTGGAGAGAATACAATGACTCGACTCGCCAACCACCGGGTGCTGATCGTCAACGATGACGGTATCCATGCCCCAGGCATACGACTGCTCGAAAAAGCAGTAAGAGAGCACTGTGATGACGTCTGGGTGGTCGCGCCGGATGAGGAAAAATCCGGAGCCTCCCACTCGGTCTCTATGCACGTTCCCATTCGTCTCAGGCAGCTAGACGACCGGCATATCGCGATCAAGGGATCGCCCACCGACTGTGTCCTGATGGCGCTGCGGGAGATCATGCAAGAGCTGCCGACGCTGGTGCTCGCGGGCATCAATCGAGGCGGTAATCTCGCGGATGAGATTCACTACTCCGGCACAATCGCGGTCGCCATGGAGGCGGCGCTGATGGGCATTCCCTCCATTGCACTCAGCCAGGTATTCGAGCGTGGCGCCGATGTGCCCTGGGACACCTCGGAACGTTATATCGTACCCGTCGTCGAGCAGATACTTGAGCGTGGGATAGCCGCCGGCTCCTTCGTCAACATTAATTTCCCACCGGTCACCCCCGACGCGGTCAGCGGAGTTCAGGTCGTGTCCATGGGCCGGCGTCCGCCCGGCGCGTTCAAAACCGAAGGCCGAGTGGATAACCGGCAGATACCGTATTACTGGGTTCACCTGGAACCGGATGCGGGCGGCGATGCGGACGGCACTGATCTGCGCGCGATGGCGGATGGGGCGATCTCCGTCTGCCCACTGCAGGTGGATATGACAAACCGCGCGATGTTCGCGGCTCTCTCCGGCATGACACTGAATCGCGATTAACACGGTATGTAGCAAAAATGGTGGCGCAGGCGGCTGGCCAGCTGTGCCTGGCCTTTGTCACTCAGAACCCGATAAGCTGACTATGTGACCCACGTCACTACCCAGCGCAGCGGGGAGTTGTATCCTTGTACTTCGGCGCGTCCTTGGCCCCGCGGATAGAGCAGGCGGCGTCCCATATCCAGGATTCGAGGGACTTGTTTATTTCGGACTTTATTTTTGCCATGCAGTGTTCAGACCCAGCGACTACCACGAAAGGCTGTCGATTATAGATGTAAATATCCACCGGGTTATGCCTTTTTAGTATTAGCATCCCAGCTGTCTGATGGAAGTTCAATAGCCACAGTGTACCCATTGAATTCCATTCCAGTCCATTCCTGGTGGCTGCCGGCATGATGGTTTAGGATATTCGTCGTCGCAAAATGTTCCCGATATCTTCTTTGGAATAGTAGAAATGGCTGCGCCCACTCCTAACCTTGAGTTGGGCTAACCTTCAATCTGGGTTCCCTAGCGACTAGAACGGGACAATGTCAGGCGATCCAAGGCTCAGGATAAAAGGGATCCAACTTCAGACTCTGCGAGCCCTCCTGCACGCTCGTCTGTCACAGCTATCAATCAGGACAGCATCGACAGTGACAACAACGGAAACATCCGCGGCGCCTACTTCAATACCACCGATAAGTCTACCAAAAACCCCGCCCGCCCTGGGTTGGGTAAGTGGTGCCAGTGGCACCACTTAGTCCGTCGAGAGCTGACGGGGTTTCCAGCCGGAACCGTCGCAATCCGTCGCGCCTAACCGCAAGTGCTTCCATTTGAACCAAAAGCCCCGACCTGTAGTGACGGGGTTTCCAGTTCTCCCGGCCGTGGTCCTCGCTTTGAGAGCCATCAGTTGTCGCCTGCGTGCCGATGCCAGCCCAAGTCACTGCCAAGCGCAGCGGGTAGTGACGTGGGCGCAGCGCCCCGTCCCCGAAACCGGAACTCCGCCTCACTCACAGCCGCTCCTTCGCCGAATATTCGCCTGGCGCGGCCTGGCTTGTCGCATTCCCACGCAATCCGTCTCTCCCCAAAGTGGTTACACTGTAACCACAAACCCCGTCGCACTTGGGCGGGGTTTTTTATCCCGCCATCCGTTGACAGGGCTTTCTGTGACAGCCATATTATCCGTTGTGGTAGAGTCCCTTCAGCACTAGAAATTACCCGTGGCCACTACGGAAAAGTGGCAAGGAAGACCCCACCTTGCATTCGCAAACGGGGTAGGCAGATTCCAGTATTGGCATCTGCTGAACGCGTCGCCCAGGGCCTTCCCCGACGCAACGGTCAGTAATGACCGGGCCCATCTTCGAACCACCACGGTGCCGGGTAACTAGGTCACCGACCCTTCCAATCCATCCCGCTTCCAGGGATTTTTTCAAACGCCGCAGTTTCTGTCGGGGGCCCCTGCCCTCGGCCACCGATTGCTTTTTTTAACCACGCAACCACGCTGACGGTCAGCGTGTTCTGCCCAATCTACTCAGGAGGTAATTCCACCCCAGCCCCAGGCTGGATAACCGTTGGTTTGCACGGGCCAGTTTTCTGCGAAAACACACCTTGCTGTCTATGGCCAGACACATTCAGGTCAACCGGGATTGGTGTCCCGTGATCGTTCCGCCCAGCGGGCCTGCGCAGCTTCTGTTGCCAGGTGATCAGAAACACTCACCTATGGATACAGCACTATGCGCGACCTGAACTACCAACTGAAAATGTTATGCCGGCACAGCCACGAAGGTAGCTTTGAAACCCGGGTAGGCCGGGAGCGACAACTGACGGCCATCGCCAACCAGCTGCACGAGCTTGGCTTCCGGCAGCTGCAGGCCACCTCCCTGAAGCAGAAGCATGTCAGGGCCTTGGTCGACCACTGGCAGAGGCAAAACCTCTCCCCCGGCACCATCAAGAACCGCATGAGCTGTTTACGCTGGTGGGCAGAGAAGGTTAACAGGCGGGCCGTGGTGGCCGGTTCCAACGACTTCTATGGCATACCGGACCGGCAGTTTGTGTCCGACCACAGCAAAGCCAAGAGCCTGGCCCGCGAGCAGCTCGACCAAGTCAAGGATGAACATGTGCGGATGAGCCTGCGGCTACAGAAGGCCTTCGGGCTCCGACGGGAGGAAGCCCTAAAAATCCGGCCCCGCTGGGCCGATCGGGGCGACCACCTGCACCTGAAAGCCAGCTGGACCAAGGGCGGCCGGGAACGCACCGTCCCCATCCGCACCAAGGAGCAGCGCGCCCTGCTGGAGCAGGCCAAACGCCTGGCCGGGGTGGGTGCCCTGATCCCCAGGGGGCGCAGCTATATCGAGCAGCTCAGGATCTACGAGCGCCACACAGCCAATGCGGGCCTATCGAAAATGCACGGCCTGCGCCATGCCTATGCCCAGCAGCGCTACCTGGAACTCACCGGCTGGCCTTCCCCCCATGGCGGCGGACCGAGCAAAAAGCAATTGACCCCGGCCCAACGACAGGCCGATCAGCTGGCACGCCTGGCCATCAGCAGGGAGCTGGGCCATGTCCGGGAGCAAATAACCGCAGTGTACCTGGGGAGATAGACCATGCAGATCCAGCCCCGCCTGATCCGACTCCGCGACGCCCCCGACTACCTGGGCATGGACCGCAACCGCTTTAACCGGGAGGTGCGCCCTGCCCTGACGGAACTTCGCATCGGCAGCCAGGGTGTCGCCTTCGACCGCCTTGAAATGGACGCCTAGGTGGACCAATATAAACGGTGCAACGGGCGTCCCGCACGACATCGAGGAGATGAACTATGGGACGCAATCGAAACTCCGGGCTGCGGAAGCGGGGTGGGATCTGGCATATCGACAAGCAGGTCCTCGGCCATCGCATTCACCAAAGCACTGGAACGAGCGAACTCAAAACGGCGGAGCTGATGCTGGCCCGCCGGGTTGAGGAGATCAGGCAGGCGTCAGTATTCGGCATACGGCCGGTGCGCATTTTTCGCGAGGCAGCCACGCGCTTTCTCGAGGAGAACACCCACCTGGCTACCCTCCGGACCTACGCCTTCCATCTCAAAGAGCTGGACCCGTACATCGGCGAACTGCCGCTGCATCAGGTCCATATGGGCACACTGCAGGCCTACATAGATAAAAGGAAGAAGGAGGGTAAGAAGAACAAGACCGTCAACGGTGCCCTGGCCACGGTACGCCGGGTTCTCAACCTGAGTGCCCGGCTGTGGCGGGATGAACACGGTTTGACCTGGCTGGAGTCGGCTCCGCTGATCCAGTTGTTGCCGCTACACGATGCCAGGCGCCCCTACCCGCTCAGTTGGGAGGAGCAACACCGCTTGTTCAAGGCGCTGCCGGATCACCTGAGCCGGATGTGTCTGTTCAAAGTGAATACCGGCTGTCGGGATGGCGAGGTTTGCAGCCTGCAGTGGGATTGGGAGATCGACGTGCCGGAACTGGGCACCTCGGTATTCCTTATTCCGGGAGCAAAGGTCAAGAACCGGGAGGATCGGTTGGTGGTACTGAACCGGGTGGCAAAGTCAGTGATCGACAGCGTGCGCGGGCAACACCCGCAGCGCGTCTTCACCTACTACGGACGTCCGGTGCGCAGCATCAACAACAATGGCTGGAAAACGGTGCGGCGCAAGCTGGACCTGCCGATCCGGGTGCACGACCTGAAACACACCTTCGGGCGCCGCCTGCGTGCGGCCGGTGTGCCCCTGGAAACCCGGAAAATACTACTGGGCCACAAGAACGGCGACATCACCACGCACTACTCCGCGCCGGAGCTGGAGGAGCTCATTGAGGCGGCAAATCGGGTGTGTTCAGGAAAGTCCGGCAAAACTCCGGCACTGGTGGTGCTGCGGCACCGGACCCAGGGCGTCGGCGCCGGGTAGGCAATTGATTTTAAAGGGGAAATTGGTGGGCCGTGCTGGATTCGAACCAGCGACCAATTGGTTAAAAGCCAACTGCTCTACCAACTGAGCTAACGGCCCTGAGCGAGGTGCGTATACTACGGATTTGGAAGTAAAACTCAAGCGGTTTTTTACGTCATCGCCGCCTATTGTCCCGCTATGACCGGTAACGGGTGGGATCGGTAACGCCGACCTGCTGGAACCCTTCCCGGCGCAGGCGACAGGAGTCGCATTTGCCGCAGGCCAGGCCCTGCTCGGTGGCCTGGTAGCAGGACACGGTGAGGGCATAGTCCACCCCCAGGGCCGTACCTGCGCGGATAATCTCGCCCTTTGAAAGGTGCATCAGCGGAGTGTGGATGGTCAGTTTCCGTCCCTCGACGCCCGCGCGGGTCGCCAGGTTGGCCATGGTCTCGAAGGCGGCTATGTATTCAGGGCGGCAGTCGGGGTAACCGGAGTAGTCCACCGCATTGACGCCGATGAATATGTCACTGGCGCCCAGCACCTCGGCCCAACCCAGCGCTATCGACAGGAACACGGTGTTGCGGGCGGGCACGTAGGTGATGGGAATGCCGGGGGTTTCCTCTTCCGGCACGGCGATCGCCATGTCAGTCAGGGCGGAGCCGCCGATGCTGTCCAGGTTGAGCGTCACCACCTTGTGCTCGACATCGCCCAGGGCTGCGGAGGCCCGCTCCGCCGCGAGCAGTTCCGCGCGGTGGCGCTGGCCGTAATCGAAGCTCAGGGTGAAGCACTGGTAGCCCTGTGACCGCGCCATGGCGAGCACGGTGGTGGAGTCGAGCCCGCCGGAAACCAGGATGACGGCGCGCCTGCCCTCCCCTGTCCGCTCAGTGCCCGGGTTCATCGTTCCACAGCAGTTTGTGCAACTGCAATTGCAGCCGCACCGGCAGATTGTCCGCCAGGATCCACTCCGCCAGCTCGCGACCGTGAAGCTGGCCGTGGCTGGGGGAGAACAACACGTCCGACACCCGCTCCGCCAGCCGGTACTCATCGAGTTTGAACCGGGCCCACTCGTAGTCAGCACGATCGCAGATCACAAACTTGACCTGGTCGCGGGGCGTGAGGTGGGTGACATTGGTGTAGTCGTTGCGGTGGACCTCCGCGGAAGCGGGCGTCTTCAGGTCCAGCACCTTCACCACCCGCGGGTCGACAGCAGCGACCGGTAACGCACCGGATGTTTCCAGCGACACTTCGTAGCCGGCGTCACAGAGCGCCACCAGCAGGGGCAGGCAGTTCGGCTGCGCCAGGGGCTCACCGCCGGTGACCGTCACATAGCGCGGCCGGTGGCCCGCCACTTCTGCCAGCACCTGCCCGAGGCTCCACTGATCGCCGCCGCTAAAGGCGTAGGCCGTATCGCAGTAGACGCAGCGCAGGGGACAGCCGGTGAGGCGCACGAACACGGTGGGCAGGCCCACGGTACGCGCCTCGCCCTGCAGGGAGTAGAACACCTCGGTGATGCGCAGTGAGGTATTCCCCGCTTCGACGGACGCCGCTGGGGGGGAACGGAGTTGAGTGCTTGCCATAGGCTGGCCTGACCTGCGGTCAGTAGTTCTCGCTGATGAAATCCTGCGCCAGCTTGACCGCCGCACTGTTGGTGGAGCCAAACTCGTTGATCACGCGGTCCAGGAACTCCCGGGCGCGCTCGCGGTTACCCTTGGTGTAGTGGATCCGGCCGAGCTTGAACAGGGCGTCCGGGACCTTGGAGTCCTTGGGATACTGGTCCAGCAGAAGCATGAACGACTGCCGCGCGGCCTCTGTGTCCGGCGGCGACGTTACCAGGTGCAGCTCACCCAGCCAATAGTGGGCATTGGGGGCAAATCGACCCGACGGGTAGTCCTGCAGGAACTGCTGGAAAGCCGTAACCGCCTTGTTGAACTGCTGGCTGCGCACCAGGGCATAAGCCGCCTGGTAGGCTGAGCCTTCACCGGGCTGCTCTGCGGTCCCTGTGGTAGCGGTTGTACTCGCGGTGGCTGTGCTCGCTGCGGCTGCGGGTCGCTGCGCCGCGGCCTCCGCGACAGGCGCAGAGGCCGATGGCAGAGGTGCCCCTGCGTCGGGAAGTGGATCGCCGCTACCTCCTGCCAGCAGCCCCAGGCGACGATCGAGATCAATATAGCGCTCCAGGCTCTGGGCCTTGAGGGTGCGCAGCTCGTGAGCCTGCTCTTCAACGATGCCATTGAGGCGCATGACTTCCTGCTGCAACTGCTGCAGCTGCAACAGCAACTGGCCGGCGTTGGCAGCGCTACTGGCGCCGACCGGTGCCGTGGGACTTTCGGCATTCAGCACCGGAGCCGCGGGAGCGGAGCCAATGCCATAACTGGTGACGGGGTACGCCTGCGCGGGCTTCGCGGCGGAAGACGCGGCAGGACTGCCCGCCGCTGCAGCGCGCTCCGCTTCAACGTCGATGTAATCCTGGGCATTCACTGCGGCCAGAAAGCAGAACGGGCCAACCGCGAGGGCCAGCCCGTTTGCCAACAGCGCTTTGCTGATGTAACGCATGCGCTACCGCGCCCTACTTGAGCTCAACGCGACGGTTCTGGGACCAATTGGCCTCGCCGGAACCGTATGCGATGGGCTGTTCTTCGCCGTAGCTGACCGTTTCAATACGGTAGCTGGGAATGCCATTCACGACCATGTAGTCACGCACGGTGTTTGCGCGGCGCTCACCCAGGGCCATGTTGTATTCACGGGTACCGCGCTCGTCAGTGTGCCCTTCCAGGCGCACGCTGCGCTCGTTGGTGCGGAGCAGGGCAATATGGGCATCCAGCGCAGCCTGGGCCTGGGGCTTCAGGTTGGAGCTGTCGTAGTCGAAGTAGAACACGTTACCTACGGCAGCGACGGCGTCCTGCAGGCGCTGCTGGGAACCAGCGGCGGCATTGGCTTCGGCGGCAGCGGCGCGTTCCGCGGCGGAGCGTGCGGCCGCTTCAGCGGCGGCAGCGGCAGCGGCGTCGTCGTCTTTCGTATCCTTGCTGGAGCAAGCTACCAGGAAAGCGGCGACGAAGAGCAGGGTCAGTGCCTTGCCAGCAACAGTCAGTTGTTTCATTGCGTTTCTATCCTTGCGAATGGTGATTGATGACATTGGTTACAACAGCCGCTTTAACGGCTCAGATACGGTGACCATGCCGGTTCACGGACATCGCCTTCGCGCGCCGGTAAACGGAATTTCACTCCTCCATCCACGGAGACGGCGGCAAGAATCCCCCGGTCCCCGGATTTGGTGCCATACAATACCATAGAGCCATTGGGGGCGATACTGGGACTTTCATCAAGCTCCGTGCTGGTGAGAACCTGCAGCCGGTTGGTTACCATGTCGTGCAGCGCGATATGGAAGCGTCCCCCGGACTGGTGCACCATCACCATGTTGCGCCCGTCCTGGGCCATGCGGGCCCGGGCGTTGTAGCTCCCCTCGAAGGTCACCCGGTCGGTGGCGCCGGTGCGCAGGTCGTAGCGGTAGATCTGCGGGCGCCCGCCCCGATCGGAAGTAAACAGCAGGGAGCGGCCGTCCGGCATCCAGGTCGGTTCGGTATCAATGGCGTAGTGGCGGGTGATCTGGGTCAGCTGCTTGCTGCGCAGGTCCATGATGTAGATGTCGGGATTACCGTCCTTGGACAGGACCATGGCCATGGAATTGCCGTCCGGGGACCAGGCCGGCGCACCGTTGAGACCGCGGAAATTGGTCAACTGCTCGCGTGCGCCGGAAGCCAGCTCCTGGCGATAGATCGCGGGACGGCTGGTCTCGAAGGACACATAGGCAATGTGCTTGCCATCCGGGGACCAGGTCGGCGCCATGATCGGCTCGCGGGACTCCAGCAACACAATCGGGCGGGCCCCGTCGGAGTCCGCCAAGGTCAGGCGATAGTAGTCCTTGCCGCCCGGATTGCGGGTGGCGGACACATACAGCAGGCGGGTGGCAAAGGCACCCGGGATGCCGGTCAGGGTTTCATAGACTTCGTCGGCCACCCGGTGGGACAGCATCCGGACTTCGTTGACGTGGCCTTCCTCGTAGCCGTGCAGCACCCGCGCCTCGCGATTGACGTCAAACAGCTCGTATTCGATCCGCATCTGCACCTGGTTGCTTACCGACACCCGGCCGATCAGGACATACTCGGAATTGATCGCACGCCAGTCCCGGTAGAATATTTCCTGCTGGGTGGTGGGCCGCGCCAGCATGTCGCCGCGATTCACCGGCTCAAACTGACCGCTGCGAGCCAGGTCGGCTTCGATGACCAGGGCCGCGTCCTCCGGCTGGGCTCCCGTGCCCTGCCAGGCGAAGGGCACCACGGCGATGGCCGTGGGGTTGTCCATGCCCTGGGTGATTTCAATGACCAGTTGCGCCCGGGCATTCAGCGTCGCCAGGGCAACCACGGCCGCCAGTAAAACTGCTGTCAGGTGTTTCATCAGTAACGTAGATCCTCTGGTCTGAATAACAGGCGGAAGCGCCGGAAGTTCTGCTCGAATTCGCGCGGCGGCAGGTTCTTGAGCTCGGGGAAGTTGCCTGCGCGCTCCACCGCGGCGATCGCGGAGCGATCAAACGCGGTGTCCCCGCTGCTGCGCAACACGCTTACGCTCACCACCTCGCCGGTGGGGATCAATTGTATGGACAACAGAACCTCCATTCCGTTGCGGGCACTGGGCGGACGGCTCCAGCGGCGTTCCACCGTCTGCTGGATCAGCGAAGCATAGCTGGCCGCCAGCTCCGCGGAGGCGGCGGCAGCGCGCGCGGCCTGCTCTGCAGCTGCCTTGCGGGCAGCCTCCTGCCGCGCAGCCTCCGCCAACTCCTGCTGGGTCGGCCGGGGCGGTTCGGGCTTCGGCGCCGGCTTGGGTTCGGGTTTGGGCGCCGGCTTGGGCGCCGGTTTCGGTTCGGGTTTCGGCGCCGGCTTGGGCTCCGGTTTGGGCTCGGGTTTGGGCTCGGGTTTGGGTACCGGCTTGGGCACTGGTTTGGGTACCGGTTTCGGCTCGGGCTTGGGCTCCGGTTTTGGCTCCGGTTTTGGCTCAGGTTTCGGCTCGGGCTTGGGTTCCGGCTTCGGCGCCAGCTGGCCGGCATCCACCAGGGTGGCATTGATCACTTTCGGCGCCGGTTTGGGCTTCAGTATGCGCTCTTCGGAGCTGGACCAGTTGGCTGTCAGCAAATAAATGACCAGTGCGTGCAGCAGCACGGTCGCCAGTGCCGGGCGCAGGACAATACGCGGCGTCACCGGCTTGGCATAAATGGAGAGGTTCACTGGGGTGGCTCGGTCACCAGTCCGACGCTGGGGGCGCCCGCTTCCTGCAGGGCGGCCATCAGGGTGACAACCTCACCGTAGGGCACGGCCCGGTCGCCCCATATCAGCACCGGCTTCTCGGGGCTGCGGCGCATCACCGCACCCACGCGCTGGGTGATCGTGGCCAGGGCGAGGGCCTGCTTTTCATCCTCGCCGAGGTTGAGGAAGAGCTGACCGCTGCCGTCGATCGAAATGATCAGCGGTTCGCTGTCCTGGTTTTCCACCGGGTCCGCATCGGCGGTGGGCAGATCCACCTTGACCCCCTGCATCAGCATGGGCGCGGTCACCATGAAAATAATGAGCAGCACCAGCATGACGTCAATATAGGGCACGACATTGATGTCGGCCATGGGACGGCGCTTGCTGCGGGACCTGGACACGACCGCTGTCATCCCGCCTTCCTGTCGCGCGCCCGCAGCGCGTAGGCCTGGCGGTAGAGAATGCTGGAGAACTCGTCGACAAAGGTGTCGTAGCGGTTCAGGAACATATCCATGCGGCTGGCAAAACGGTTGTAGGCAAGCACCGCGGGTATGGCGGCAAACAGACCCATGGCGGTCGCGACCAGGGCTTCGGAAATACCCGGGGCCACCGTGGCCAGGGTCGCCTGGGTGGCATTGGCGAGACCGCGGAAGGAGTTCATGATCCCCCAGACCGTGCCAAACAGGCCGATATAGGGGCTGGTGGAGCCCACCGACGCCAGGAAGGAGAGGTGTTTCTCCAGGCGCTCCTCTTCCCGCAGCATCGCTACCCGCATGGCCCGGCGGGAACCCTCGATCACAGCCTCGGAGTCCATCTCCGACTGCTTTGCCAGCCGCGAGAATTCCTTGAACCCGGCGCGGAAGATGCTTTCCATACCGACGATGATCCTGCCATCGGCGGCGCGTTCGTTGCCCTCGCGATACAACTGCGACAGGTCGATACCGGACCAGAACCGCTCCTCGAACTCAAACATTTCCTCGCGGCCATTGCGGAAATAGATAAACCGCTGGACGATCATGTACCAGGAGGCCATGGAGGCCAGCAGCAGGGTCAGCATGACCAGCTGCACGGTGAATCCAGCCTCGAAAATCAGGTCGATAATACTCAGTTGCGCTTCCAAGTGTCGGGCTCCCCCCTCAATGAACCTGCGCGGCGCGCAGGCTGTCCAGCATATCCTTTGGCAATCGCCGCGGGCGCACCCCGGCGCGGTCCACGCAGGCAATGGTGACTTCCGCAGATGCCAGCTGCTCGCCGCCACGACGGACCACCTGGCGCAGCGCCAGGGAGGCACCGCGCACAGCCGCGAGCGTCAAACCCACCTCCAGCTCATCATCCAGCAATGCCGGGGCCCGATAGTGTATGGCCACGTCACGCACCACGAACATCAGGTCGTGATTGAAGATGTAGTCCTTGCCAAACCCCAGGCTACGCATGAATTCGGTGCGGGCGCGTTCCATGAACTTCAGGTAGTTGACGTAGTAGACAATGCCGCCGGCATCGGTGTCCTCGATGTAGACTCGCAGCTTAATTGAAAATTCCGCCGCACTCACGCGTTCTCGTCCCGATCCGGCTCCAGTGGTAATTGTGCCGTTTCCGGTATGCGTCCGGCGGGCAGGCCGAAGTGCAGGTAGGCATTGCGGGTCACCATGCGCCCGCGCGGGGTGCGCACGATATAGCCCTGCTGGATCAGGTAGGGTTCCAGTACATCCTCTATGGTGCCGCGCTCCTCGGAGATGGCAGCGGCGAGGCTGTCGACGCCCACCGGGCCGCCGTCAAACTTCTCGATCATGGTCAGCAGCAGGCGCCGGTCCTGGTGATCGAAGCCGTGGTGATCCACGCTCAGCATGTCGAGGGCACGGTCCGCCACTTCGGCGGTGATGTGACCGTCGGCCTTGACCTCGGCGTAGTCGCGCACCCGCCGCAGCAGGCGGTTGGCAATGCGCGGCGTGCCGCGGGCGCGGCGGGCAATTTCCGCCGCGCCATGGGCATCGATACCGATCCCGAGAATTGCCGCAGAGCGGGCGACGATGGTGGCCAGGTCCGCGACCTGGTAGAACTCCAGCCGCTGCACGATACCGAAGCGGTCGCGCAGGGGCGAGGTCAACAAGCCGGCGCGGGTGGTGGCACCGACCAGGGTAAAAGGAGGCAGGTCCAGCTTGATGGAGCGGGCCGCCGGCCCCTCGCCGATCATGATGTCGAGCTGGTAGTCCTCCATCGCCGGATAGAGGATCTCCTCGACAACGGGGCTGAGGCGGTGGATCTCGTCTATAAAGAGAACATCCCCGGGTTCCAGGTTGGTCATCAGGGCGGCGATATCCCCGGCCTTTTCCAGCACCGGGCCGGAGGTAGTCTTCAGGGAGACGCCCATTTCGTTGGCGATGATGCTGGCGAGGGTTGTCTTCCCGAGGCCGGGGGGGCCGAAGATCAGGGTGTGGTCCAGGGGCTCGCGGCGACCGCGTGCAGCCTGCAGGAAAATGGTCATCTGGTCGCGTACCACTGGCTGGCCAATATACTCGTCCAGGGCCTTCGGGCGGATGGCGCGATCCAGCAGCTCCTCGCGATCGCCCCTGGCCTGGGGCGCGATCAGGCGGTCGGTCTCAATCATTTGCGGCTCACCACGGCTTTCAGGGCGCGGCGGATGAGATCCTCGCTGCCGGCCGCACTGTCATCGTTGACCGCCGCTACCATGCGCGCAGCCTCGGCCGGCTTGTAGCCCAGGGCAACCAGCGCTCCCTCGGCATCGGCCACCCGGTCGCTGGCCGGGGTGTAGACAGACGCCGATACCGAGCTGTCGCCCTCGGCCCACTGTCCCAGCCAGTGTTTGAGTTTGTCCCGCATCTCCACCAGCAGGCGCTCGGCCGTTTTCTTGCCGACCCCCGGCAGGGCCACCAGCGCCGAGAGATCGTCCCGCTGCACACAGCGAGCGAATTCAGTGGCATCCATGCCGGAGAGGATGGTCAGCGCCAGCTTGGGACCGACTCCGCTCACTTTCACCAGCTGGCGAAACAGTGCGCGGTCCCGCTCATCGACAAAGCCGTACAACAGTTGCGCGTCCTCGCGGACCACAAAATGGGTCAGCAGGGTGACGTCCGCGCCGAGCTCGGGAAGCTGGAACAGGGTGCTCATGGGAACCTGGATGTCGTAGCCAACCCCGCCCACATCCACGAGAATGTCCGGAGGCTGCTTGTACACCAGGGTGCCGCGTATCCTGCCTATCATTGTCCTGCCACCACTCCCCTACCGCATCCGGCGCCGGCGCACGGAGGTCGCGCCGGCAATGTTTATCATACTGTGTTGGGTATGGGCATGACACAGGGCGGCAGCCAGGGCGTCCGCGGCGTCTTCCTGCGGCTCGGCAGGCAGCTTCAGCAACATCTTGACCATGTGCTGGACCTGGCTCTTGTCGGCGGCGCCCGTACCCACCACCGCCTGTTTGATCTGGCGCGCGGAGTACTCGGCGACCGCCATCTTCTGCGCTACGCAGGCCACGATGGCGGCGCCCCGTGCCTGCCCCAGTTTCAGGGCCGAACCCGCGCTCTTGGCCATGAACACCTGCTCCACCGCGAGCTGCTCCGGGCAGTGCAGCAGAACCAGTTCGGTCACGCTCTCATAGATTACCCGAAGGCGCTCGGGCAGATCGCCGCCGGGCAGGCGGATTACGCCGCTGGTCAGGTACTCGCTGCGACCGGAGACGTAGTTGATGATGCCAAAACCCGTTTTGCGGGAACCGGGGTCGATCCCGAGGATGACCGCCATACTGTGCTCCGAGCCCTGCCTGGAATCCCTGATCTGTATAAATCTACAGTATTATGCCGACGGGTCCAACTCCCGTGTCCGACGCCCGCCGGAGCTATTCCCCGACGGCGGGGGCCGGCGCGGGTTCCCTGGCCTGGCGCAGGCGGATATTGAGCTCTTTCAGCTGGGCTTCGTTCACCTCTCCCGGGGCATCGGTGAGTACGCAGTGCGCGGTCTGGGTTTTCGGGAAAGCGATGACATCGCGAATGGACTGCGCCCCCGTCATCAGCATCACCAGGCGGTCCAGGCCAAAGGCGAGACCGCCGTGGGGCGGGGCACCGTACTGCAGGGCCTGCAGCAGGAAACCGAATTTCTCCTCCGCCTCCTCGTCACTGATACCGAGAATACGGAATACCGCCTGCTGCATGTCGCGCTGGTGAATGCGGATGCTGCCTCCGCCGAGCTCGGTTCCGTTCAGCACCATGTCGTAGGCCCGTGACAGGGCTGTCGCCGGGTTCGCCACCAGGGCCTCCGGGGAACAGGACGGCGCGGTGAAGGGGTGGTGCAGGGGGGTCAGGCCACCGTTGCCGTTGTCCTCGAACATGGGGAAATCCACCACCCAGAGAGGCGCCCAGCCTGCGCGCACCAGCCCCTGGTCGTGGGCCACCTTGAGGCGCAGGGCGCCCAGGGATTCGTTCACTACCGAGCTGCGGTCGGCGCCGAAGAAGATGATGTCGCCGTTTTGCGCGTCGAGGCGCTGCATCATCGCGGCGACCACGTCCTCGGGCATGAATTTGAGAATGGGCGACTGCAGCCCCTCGACACCCGCCGCCAGGTCATTGACCTTGATCCAGGCCAGCCCGCGGGCACCGTAGATACTGACGAAGCGGGTGTAGTCGTCGATTTCCTTGCGGCTGATACCGGCGCCGCCGGGCACCTTCAGCGCCGCGACGCGACCGCCGGGATCGTCCGCCGGGCCCCGGAACACCTTGAACTCCACCTGCCGCATCAGGTCGTCGATGCTGACCAGCTCGAGGTCGATGCGCAGGTCGGGCTTGTCGGAACCATAGCGCTCCATGGCCTCGGTCCAGGGCATGCGCGGGAAGTCGCCCAGATCCACGTCCAGCACCGTGGCAAACAGCTGGCGGATCATGCGCTCGGTGATCCCCATGATCTCCTCTTCATTGAGGAAGGAGGTCTCGATGTCGATCTGGGTGAATTCGGGCTGGCGGTCGGCCCGCAGGTCCTCGTCGCGGAAACACTTGGCGATCTGGTAGTAGCGATCGAAGCCGGACACCATCAACAGCTGCTTGAACAGCTGGGGGGACTGCGGCAGGGCGAAGAAGTGACCGGGGTGGGTGCGGCTGGGAACCAGGTAATCGCGGGCCCCTTCAGGGGTTGCGCGGGTCAGGATCGGTGTCTCGATATCGAGGAATCCCTCGGCGTCGAGGAAATTGCGCACCGCAGTGGTTATCTTCGCCCGCAGGATCAGGCGATTCTGCATCTCCGGGCGCCGCAGGTCCATATAGCGGTACTGCAGCCTGACATCTTCGCCGACGTTGGTATGCTCATCGAGCTGGAACGGCGGCGTGACCGCGCTGTTGAGGATCTCCAGCTCCTTGCCCAGCACCTCGATCTGGCCGGTGGCCATGGCGGGGTTCACTGTAGCCTCGGTACGGGCGCGCACCCGGCCCGTGATTTTCAGGACGAATTCACTGCGCACCCGGTCGGCGCGCTGGAAGTGCTCCCCGGTATCGGGATCGAATACCACCTGTACCACGCCGGCCCGGTCACGCAGGTCGAGGAAGATGACACCCCCGTGGTCCCGACGACGATCCACCCAGCCACACAGGGTCACCGTTTCGTCGATACTGGCCGTGCCGAGGGCGCCACAAAAATGACTGCGCATAATTCCGTTTCCGTAATTGTCAGGTTGGCCCCGGGGGGCAGGGTCTAGCTGGCGGCCTTGGCCTCGCCGCCCTTGGAGGCACCGGAGCTGTCAGCGGCCGCCGCCGGGGCTGCCGCAGGCGCGGAGCACTTGTCGTCGCCGCTGGCGACCAGATTCTTCTTGCCACCGGTCTTGAAATCAGTCTCATACCAGCCGCCGCCCTTGAGACGGAATCCGGCCGCTGAGACCTTTTTGCGCAGCTCGGGCGCTCCGCAAGCGGGGCAATCCACCAGCGGGGCATCGCTGACCTTCTGCAGGGCTTCATGCAGGTGGCCACAGGACTGACACTGATACTCGTATATCGGCATGGAGAGTACTCGCCAAATTAATGGGGCAGAAAAAATCGAGGCGCGGATTTTACCCCATGGCAGGGCGCAGGCCAATACAGGCGAAATCGGGAACTTGGGGAGGGAAGCGTGCCCCTGCACCAGATCGTGCCGAGGCGGAGTGAAACCCGGGCCCTGCCCGCAACTGCGGGGAGGGCCTGCTGCCGTGACTCAGTCGGCGGCGAAGTCCTTCATTTTCTTCAGCGGACGCACTTTGACGGCAACGCTGGCCGGCTTGGGCTTGAAGGTAGTCTCCTGGCCGGTAAACGGGTTGATGCCCTTGCGCGCTTTCTTGGCGGGCTTCTTCACCGTGGTGATCTTCATCAGGCCCGGCAGAGTGAACTCCCCTACCGCGCGCTTCTTGAGGCTCCGCTCAATCAGCGACTCGAGCTCGCCCATGACATCGCCGACCTGCTTCTTGCTCAGGCTGGTGGATTCCGCAATGGACGCCACGATCTGGGTCTTGGTCAGTTTATCCTTGATGAGCGGCGCCTTCTTGGCAGGTGCTGCCTTCTTGGCGGGGGCTGCCTTCTTGGTCGCTACTTTTGCCGTTGCCGCTTTCTTGGCAGGTGCCTTCTTCGCTGCTGCTTTTTTCGTCGCCATAGTCTTTTCAACCTTCGTTCAAGTGAGTTGGGACACGCATCCAAGCCGGACTGACCGCGACCACCGCTGCCGCCACCAGGCTCAAGCACAGATATTAACCATGAAACGCTGTAATACAAGGGTTTTTCCACTGCCGGGGGTAAAAATAGCCCTGTTTTTGCTGCATATTCCCGTTTCCGCCCCCACAGCTCCGTCCAGAACCGCCCGGGGCGGGCGATCCGGACCCGACAAATCTTCCTGTCCGGGCGACCGAATCCGGGCGACCCTATCCGGGCGACCCTGTACCGCCGCTGTGTTCGGACGTAAACTGGGCGCCTTCCTCAACACCCCCACGGACCCGAGCACATGCGTACCAGCAACTACCTGATCAGCACCCAGAAAGAGACCCCGGCGGACGCGGAAGTGATCAGCCACCAGCTGATGCTGCGCGCGGGGCTGATACGCAAGCTGGCCGCCGGCCTCTACACCTGGCTGCCACTGGGCCTGCGGGTACTGCGCAAGGTCGAACAGGTCGTACGCGAGGAAATGGATGCCAGCGGCGCCATCGAGATCAGCATGCCGGTGGTGCAGCCGGCGGAGCTGTGGCAGGAATCGGGTCGCTGGGAGCAGTACGGCCCCGAGCTACTGCGAATCCAGGACCGCCACCAGCGTGACTTCTGCCTCGGGCCCACCCATGAAGAGGTCGTCACCGACCTGGTGCGCAACGAGATCAAGAGCTACAAACAGCTGCCCCTGAACCTGTACCAGATCCAGACCAAGGTGCGGGACGAGATCAGGCCGCGTTTCGGCATCATGCGCGGCCGCGAATTTCTGATGAAGGACGCCTACTCCTTCCACATTGACCAGGCCTCGCTGGAAGCCACCTACCAGGTGATGCACCGCACCTATACCAATATCTTCACCCGCCTGGGCCTGCAGTTCCGCCCGGTAATTGCCGACACCGGCAGCATCGGGGGCAGCGCCTCCCATGAGTTCCATGTACTGGCGAACGCGGGCGAGGACGCCATCGCCTTCAGCGACAGCAGCGACTACGCCGCCAATGTCGAAATGGCCGAGGCTCTGCCCGGTTCGACAGACCGTCCCGCGCCGTCCGCGGAGCTGGCGGAACTGGCCACGCCCGGCGTGCGCACGATCGAGGATCTGGCGACGCTCCTCGGGCGGCCCGCCGCCAGCACGGTGAAGACCCTGGTGGTGGCAGGTGATGAGCCGGGTTCCCTGGTCGCCCTGGTCCTGCGCGGCGACCACCAGCTCAATAGCATCAAGGCCGAGAAACTGGCCGGTGTCGGCAGCCCGCTGACCATGGCCGACGAGGGCGCCGTGCGCGCAGCCTGCGGCGCCGGCTTTGGCTCACTGGGGCCCGTCGGCCTGCCGCTACCGGTGATTGTCGACCGCAGCGCGGCCCTGCTGGCAGACTTCGTTTGCGGTGCGAACCGCGACGAGATACACCTGACCGGGGTGAACTGGGAGCGGGACTGCCCCCTGGCCCGGGTGGAGGATTTGCGCAACGTCCAGGAAGGAGACCCGAGCCCCGACGGCAACGGCAGCCTGCTGATCCGTCGCGGCATTGAAGTCGGGCACATCTTCCAGCTCGGACGCAAGTACAGTGAGGCCATGCACGCGAGCGTGCTGGACGAGAACGGCAAGAGCGTCACCATGGCCATGGGCTGCTATGGCATCGGTGTGAGCAGAATCGTGGCCGCGGCGATCGAGCAGAACCACGACGAGCAGGGGATCATCTGGCCGGAGGCGATGGCGCCTTTCCAGCTCGCCATCGTGCCGCTGAACATGCAGAAGTCGGAAGCGGTAGCCGAGTGCGCGCTGTCCCTGTACCAGCAGTTTCGGGAGGCCGGCGTCGATGTCCTGCTCGACGATCGCAACGAGCGCCCCGGCGTCAAGTTTGCCGACATGGAACTGCTGGGCATTCCCCACCGCCTGGTGATCGGCGACCGGGCACTCGCCGAAGGCAAGCTCGAGTACAAGGGCCGCTGCGACGCGGAGGCGACGCTGATCGCAGCGGACGCCGTGTTCACCGACGTGCTCGGTCGGCTGCAACGCTGACAGCAGGCATGACGGGTCACGGCACACTCACGAGGACCCGCTGGCGGGCGCTGGCGGCCGCCTTCCTGCTGGCAATCCTGGCGCCGTTGGCCGCCGGCCAGCCGCAGGACCCGGAAGAGCGCGCGGCACTGAGAGACTTCCTCGACCAGACCATCAACAGCGCCGACAGCTTCGCGGATCGATACGACGCCGAGGTATGGCTGGTGGATATGTCCGCGCGCCTGGAGCGTTTCGTCAAGGATAGCGAGGAGCGACTGCGGCTGCTGCGCCAGGTCCACGCGGCCGCCGCCAGGGCATCCCTGCCTCCGGAGCTGGTATTGGCTGTCATCGAAGTGGAAAGCCACTTCGACCGCTTTGCCATCTCCCGGGTCGGGGCCCAGGGCATGATGCAGGTGATGCCATTCTGGAAAAACGAGATCGGCCGGGCCGACGACAACCTCACCATGAACCTCACCAACTTCGAGTATGGCTGTCGCATCCTGCAGTTCTACCTGCAGCGGGAAAAGGGCGATCTGCATCGGGCCCTGGCCGCCTACAACGGCAGCCTGGGAAGCCGGCGCTACAGCAACAAGGTCTACCAGGCCTGGGCCCGGCACTGGCGCACCGCACCGCTGCCGTGGGCGCGCTGAATCAACGGAACGCGCCCGGGGACTGACCTGTCCACTTCTTGAATGAACGGTGAAACGCACTGGGATCACTGAAACCCAGCGCATCGGCAACTTCACAGACGGACAGCTCCGGGTTCCGCAGCAGGCTGATGGCGCGATCCCGGCGAGCCTTGTCCTTGATCCGCTGATAGGACGTGCCCTCGCTCTCCAAACGTCGGCGCAGGGTCCGGGCCGACATGTTGAGCAGGACGGTCAGCTCCTCGAAGCTTGGCAATTCGCGCTGGAAGTCATCGCCGATTATCCCGCGGATCCGCCGACTGATACTGCTGTGGCAGGCTTCGTGGGCGTGCAGGAGAAAATAGGGCGCCAGCACCATGAATTCGGCCAGCTGCTGTTCATTGCGCTGTATCGCCGCTTCCAGGTGGCGGGCGCTGAAGCTCACCGCATTGACCCGTGCACCAAATTCCACCGGACCCGGGAAAAAATGGCGCAGCGCATCGCTGTTGTCGGGGCGGGGGCCGGCACAGCTGGCCCGGGTAATATCAATTTCCTGACCGATCAGCCAACTGCAGAAGCGGAGCCAGATGGCCAGTCCCGCGAGGACCCGGTGCTGGAGTGTGGCGGCCACCCCGGAACCCAGGTAGCTCAGGGTGGCTTCGCGGGCATCGGCGTGAACAAGCAGGCGGTTCTGCACGGGGGGATGCTGCCGGGCCCGACAGCAGGCGTTGAACTCGATGGCGCGCTGCATGGCCACTCCCAGGGTTCCGCCGCCGAGCATGCTCAACGCAACCAGGCGCAGGGTGCCCGGGGGAGTCGTTGCATCCGGCATGGTGCCCAGGGTTTCATCGCCCAGCTGCCGGCACAGGGCGCTGCAGAGACGACTGTACTGGGCAGGGGTGGCCGAATCGGTCAGGGCCTGGTCCCGCAGCGGGTCGTGGGCAAACCCCGCCCGGGCCAGCACCCGGTCTCGAGGCAGCCCGTTGGCAGCCATCAGCGCCAGCAGGCTGCGAGTCAGCGCCGCGGGAACCCGCGACGGCATGCCCTCACTCTCTGCGGCGAAACTGCGGCGGCTCATTTCTCGCTCCTGCACAACGACTGGAACCGCAGTATAGTCCTGTGCCTTGCGCGACCAAAGTCCCCGCGGGGCTCGCTTCGACAGCCTGTTATACCGACAGGAGGTTTCGCCCGCACAGCTACATTTGACAAGGCTGGCCGCGCTGCCCAATATGCCGCTATTAATGATGCTTCTGACGCCCGCAATGACATGAACGATATCGGTCAGCTGAGCAAGTGGAACAGGGATCTGTCGCGAGCCATCTCCGCCCTGGGCTCGGCTCAGTTTTTCCCCGCGCTGATTGAGGCTATCCGGGGCCAGGTGCACATCGAGTACCCCCAGATCTGGCTCTACCACCGCGACCTGCCGCCCCAGGTTCTCTACCACGAGATCCCGGGCCCGGCGGTGGCCGCCCAGGTGGACACCTACCTAGACGGCCCTTACCGCGAGGACCCGTTCTACCAGACCTCCATGAACCAGCCGCGCTCCAAGTTCTACCGCCTGTCGCGGATTACCGCGGGCAAGCTGCGCGAGTCGCAGTACTACCGGGACTACTACGCCGCGACCGGGACCGTCGACGAGGCCATTTACCTGTCCCGGCTGCGCGCCGGCAACGTGATCAACCTGTGCATGATGCGCCTGCCGAAACAGGGCGAGTTCACCGAACAGGAATACGAGACCCTGTATCTGCTGGCGGAGCCGGTATCAGAGCTGATCAAATCCCACAGTGAACACGACGACTTCGCGGTGACGCACCTGATCCAGCCCGGTATCAACCACCAGATCGACCTGGCTTTTCGCACCTTCGGCTCGTCACTGCTGTCTCCGCGGGAGAAGGACGTGCTGGAGCTGATGCTGCGCGGCTACGGTACCGACACCTCGGCTGCGCGACTGGGCATTGCCCTGGAAACCGTGCGTCGCCATCGCAAGAGTATCTACCGCAAACTGGATGTGAGCTCCCAGACTGACCTGTTTTCCCTGTTTATCAACTCCCTGACCTGCCTCGGTGAAGCCGCCGGCGACGACCCCCTGCGGGTCTACATGGCGCCAGCCCGGTGATTGCCCCGACACAAGCCCCGGTCCTGCCCCGCATGGGGCATTGAACCACATCCATGAAATCCAGATAGTGCACCCTTACTGGCCTGAATCACGGTGTCCGAATGTCCCTTGAAGCCGACTGGTTCTTGCGGGCCCACCCGGAGATAACCACCGTCGAGGCCCTGCTGCCCGACTGCAACGGCATCATGCGCGGCAAATGGTTGCCGCGGCACAAGCTCGCCAGGATTTTCGACGGCGAACTCAAACTTCCGAAGACCGCCCTGAGCCTGGATATCTGGGGCCGGGACGTTGAGGAGCTGGTGTTTGCCTCCGGCGATGCCGATGGCATCTGCCGACCGGTGGAGGGCTCCCTGCTGCCGACGCCCTGGTCCGCTGGCGGCCAGCACGGGCAGATCATGCTGTCCATGTTCGATGCCGATGGCGCCCCCTACATGGGCGACCCCCGGCACGTGCTGAAGCAGGTGGTCTCGCGCTTCCAGGATGCCGGCTGGACCCCGGTGGTCGCCGCGGAGCTCGAGTTCAGCCTGGTGCGCTGGGACAACGTGGTGCCGATACACACCTGCCCCTCCCCCGCCGGCAGCCAGCCGGTGGGTGGCAACATGTACGGCCTCGACGTGCTCAACCAGCACCAGCAGATGATGGAAGAGCTGCGTATCGCCTGCGAGCTCCAGGACCTGCCCTTCGACGGCGTGGTCAAGGAGTCCGCTCCCTCCCAGTACGAAATCAACATGCAGCATGTTCCCAGTCCCGTACTGGCGGCCAAGCAGATACTGATGATGAAGCGGCTGATCAAGGGCGTGGCCCACAAGCACGGACTGGTCGCCAGCTTCATGCCCAAGCCCTTCGAGGACGAGGCCGGCAACGGCATGCACGTCCACTGCAGCGTCCTCGACCAGCGCGGCGTCAATGTCTTCGATGACGGCACCGAGCGCGGCACTCCCCTGCTGCACCACGCCATCGCGGGCTGCCTGCAACACATGGCGGACTCCATGATCATCTTCTCCCCCGGCTTCAACGGCTATCGCCGGTTCCAGCCAGGCACCCACGCCCCCACCTACCCGAGCTGGGGCTACGAGAACCGCACGGTGGCCGTGCGGGTACCGGCGGGCTCCCACGCCGCCCGACGCCTGGAGCACCGGGTTGCCGGTGCCGACTGCAACCCCTACCTGCAGTTCGCCGTGGTGCTGGCCGCGATGCTCGACGGCATCGAGCGGCAGGCATCGCCCGGCAACCCCACCCGGGGCGATGGCTACTCGCAGAAGACCGGCGACCTGCCCGGTTATATGCACGAGGCGCTGGACCGGTTCCGCAAGTCGGAATTCATTCGCGCCGCGCTGGGGGGTGAGTTGCAGCGCATATTCACCCTCACCAAGGAGCAGGAGGTGGCGGAGTTTCGCCACCGCATCTCACTGCTGGAGTACCAGTCCTACCTCGAGCGCACCTGACCGGGGTCACGGGGCTGCGGAACCAAACCCGGCGCCAGTGATCCAACCCTGAACGCGGCGCTGGTGCCCAGCCCGCGACCGCCCCGAACAAGACTTTTTGCCGCCAACACGCTACCATCGCCCCTGTTCCTTCAGCCCCAGAGCTCTACATTCCTATGTCCAACGCCCCAGCCAAGCCGCCCCTGATTCCGGTAAACGTCATCATCTTCGTGGGCTTCCCGCTCCTGGCCCTAACCCTGGTGCCCCTGTGGGGGATCTATCACGGCTTCTCCACCGCCCAGTGGGTCTGGGCCGTGGTGTTTCTGTACCTGAACGGGCTGTCGATCACCGGCGGCTATCACCGGCTGTGGGCACACAATGCCTACGAGGCGCACCCGGCGCTGAAGTGGTTCTATGCCCTGTGGGGCGCCGGCGCGCTGCAGAACAGTATCCTCATCTGGGCATCCGATCACCGCCGCCACCATCGCCATGTGGACGACAATGAGCAGGACCCCTACTCCGCCGGTCGCGGACTCTGGTTCAGCCACATGGGCTGGATGCTGCGCGACTATCCCAGCGGCGAGAATGATTTCAGCAATGCCAGGGATCTGCAGCGCGACCCGGTCGTGATGTTCCAGCACCGCCATTACGTCGCGCTGACGACCCTCATGAACCTGGGGCCGCCGGTGCTGCTGGGCGTGTTGCTGGGCGATATCATTGGCACCGTCCTGCTGGCGGGCCTGTTGCGCCTGGTGGTCAACCACCACGTCACCTTCTTTATCAATTCCCTGGCCCACTTCTGGGGCACCCGCCCGTATACCGAAGACAACAGCGCCAGGGACAACGGTTTCCTCGCCTTTCTTACCTACGGCGAGGGTTACCACAACTACCACCACATCTTCCAGAACGACTACCGCAACGGCATACGCTGGTGGCAGTGGGACCCAACCAAGTGGCTGATAAGCCTGTGCGCGAAAATCGGCCTCGCGAGCAAGCTCAACCGGGTCCCGGACTTCAGGATCCAGCGCGCCATGGTGGATGCCCAGTTCGCCCGGGCCCGGCGGGAACTGCAGGAGCAGGCGGGCAATGAAACCCTGCGGGAACTGCTGGAGCGGGAATACCAGTTGTTCACCGAACACGTGAATCAGTGGCGCGCGCTGCAGTCAGAGCGCGTTGAGCGCAAGGTGGCGGAGATAGAGGATGCGCTGGAAGTCCGGCGCCTGCAGATGCTCGACAAGTGGGAGCACGCCGCCCTGC
Organism: uncultured Haliea sp.; assembly: GCA_947258585.1. Taxonomy (GTDB): domain Bacteria; phylum Pseudomonadota; class Gammaproteobacteria; order Pseudomonadales; family Halieaceae; genus Haliea. The sequence continues at coordinate 55,363 of CAMYIZ010000065.1, forward strand.
GCAGCAAACTGCGGGAGCTGGAGTACGCCCTCAAGAACCAGCGCAAGCGCCTCGGCATACTGCTCCAGCAGCTGCAGCTGCAGGCACCGGTGGGCGCCTGACAGGTAACCGAAGGGCAGCATCAGCTGGCCTACCAAGGAGAACGCGACATGGCCTCAACCGTCTACGACTTTAGCTGCCAGACGCCATCCGGCAAGAAACAGTCCCTGGAAGAGTATCGGGGCAAAGTGCTGCTGGTGGTCAACACCGCCTCCAAGTGCGGCTTTACGCCCCAGTTTGCCGGCCTGGAAAAGCTGTATGAGCAATTTCGAGATCGCGGCCTGGTCATCCTCGGCTTTCCCTGCAATCAGTTCGGCAAGCAGGACCCGGGCAGCAACGACGAGATCATGGAGTTCTGCCAGCTCAACTACGGCGTCAGTTTTCCCATGTTTGGCAAGATCGATGTCAATGGCGGCAGCGCTGACCCCCTGTTCAAACACCTGAAAAAGGCCGCTCCCGGCGCCCTCGGGTCACAGGGCATCAAGTGGAACTTCACCAAGTTCCTGATCGATGGCGAGGGCAATGTGGTCAAGCGCTATGCGCCCACCACCAAGCCCGAGGACATCGCCGCCGATATCGAGCCCCTGCTGCCCTGAACGTCCACCCGGGTCAGTGCTCCCGGGTGGCCCGGAACTCGACCTCGGGCCAGCGCTCTTCCATCAAGGCCAGGTTGACCCGCGTCGGCGCCAGGTAGGTGAGATAGCCGCCGCCGTCGATGGACAACTGGTCCGCCGCCTTCTTGCGGAAATCCTCCAGCTTGCGGGCATCGCCGCAATACACCCAGCGCGCGGTATAGACGTTGACCGGCTCGTATAACGCCTCCACCTTGTATTCATCGGCGAGGCGGTAGACCACCACATCGAACTGCAACTGGCCGACGGCGCCGACAATCAGGTCGGAACTATTCAGGGGCGCAAACACCTGGGTCGAGCCCTCCTCCGACAGCTGCTGCAGGCCTTTCTGCAACTGCTTGGACTTCATCGGGTCGCGCAGGCGAATGCGCCGGAACAGCTCCGGGGCGAAGTGCGGAATACCGGTGAAGTTGAGATCCTCGGCCGCGCTGAAGGTATCGCCGATCTGGATCGTGCCATGATTGTGCAGGCCGATGATGTCGCCGGCAACCGCCTCTTCCACCAGCACTCGCTCTCCCGCCTTGAAGGTCACCGCGTCCGCAATTCGCACCTCCTTGCCCAGGCGCACATGGCGCATCTTCATGCCCTTCTCATAGCGGCCGGAACACAGGCGCAGGAAGGCAATGCGATCCCGGTGGCGGGGATCCATGTTGGCCTGGATCTTGAACACGAAGCCGCTGAATGCCGGTTCCCCGGCGCTGACCTCCCGCTCCTGCGCCTCGCGGCCCTGGGGTGGCGGCGCCCACTGAACGAAGTCATCCAGCATCTCGCGCACCCCGAAATTCCCCAGCGCGGTGCCAAAGAACACCGGGCTCAACTTGCCGGCCAGAAAGGCCTCGGCGTCAAAGGCGTGGCTGGCACCCCGCACCAGGTCGATTTCATCGACAAAATCCGCGTACTCATCGCCCAGCAGTTCCCGGGCGCCGGCGCTGTCCAGGCCGTCAATGCGGCGGTCGTCCGGCAGCACGCTGCCCTGCCCTGGCGTGTACAGGTGAATGACGTCGGTATAGAGGTTGTAAACACCCTTGAATTCGCTGCCCATGCCGATGGGCCAGTTGATCGGCGCACCCTGTATCGCCAGTACCTGCTCGATCTCGTCCAGCAGCTCGATAGGATCGCGAATATCCCGGTCCATCTTGTTGACGAAGCTGAAGATTGGCGTGTCGCGCAGGCGGCACACGTTCATCAGCTTGATGGTCCGGTCCTCGACGCCCTTGGCGCCGTCGATCACCATCAGCGCCGAATCCACGGCGGTCAGGGTGCGGTAGGTATCCTCGGAGAAATCCTCATGGCCGGGCGTATCCAGCAGGTTGACGATGCGGCCGTGGTAGGGAAACTGCATGACCGAGGAGGTTACGGATATCCCGCGCTCCTGCTCCATGCTCATCCAGTCGGACGTGGCGTGAGGCCCGCGCTTGCCCTTGACACTGCCCGCCACCTGGATCGCGCTGCCCAGCAACAGCAGCTTCTCGGTAATGGTGGTCTTGCCCGCGTCCGGGTGGGAGATAATGGCGAACGTGCGTCGCGCGGCTATCGCTTTGCTCAGCTCTGGCATGATGCTACCTACGGGAAAAAGCGGCGATTATACGCGCTTTACCCGCCCAAGGCAGCGCCGCAGACCCAACAGACCACAAGGGGGGAACCGCCGGCCGTTGTCGCGGTCGAACCCCCGCTACCCGCTTTTACTGTAAAATCGGCGCCCCGAGTCATCGGGCGCCCCCCTATTGAACGTATGGACACCATGAAAAGATTCCTGCTACCGGCAATTGCCATCGCGACCCTTGCCGGCCTACTCGCGCCCAGGTTGCTACCCTCCTCCCCGGAGCCTGGCGCCACAGCCGCCCCCCCGGGCACTGGCGCCGCACCCGTTCGCACCCAGCGCGTCGAACCGGAGCCTTTCGAGAGCCGCCTGACCTTCAACGGCACCCTGATGGCCGACCAGTCCATCAATATTCGCAGCGAACTGCGCGGCAAGATCGAAGGCATCCACTTCACTGACAGCCAGGATGTGCAGAAGGGCGACCTCATTGTAGTCATAGAATCCGGCGAGACCGAGGCAGAGCTGCGCTCAATGCAGGAGCAACTGGCCCTGGCGAAAACCCGGGCCGAGCGGCTGCAGAACCTGTTCCGCAGCGGTTCGGTGACCGCGAGTGAGCGAGACGACGCGGTCAGCCAGCGGGAGGTACTGCGCGCCGAGGTCGAGCGTTTACAGGTAAGGCTGGCCAAGAGCCGTATTACGGCGCCCTTCGACGGTACCCTGGGCCTGCGCCAGATCAGTCCGGGCGACCTGATTGAAGCCGACACGCCCATCACTACCCTGCAGACGATCACCAAGCTGACAGTGGACTTCAGCGTGCCGGAGCGCTTCCTGGCCCTGGTACAGCCAAGCACGGAGCTGTCACTGCGGGTTGCCGGCCACGAGCAGCCCTTCTCCGCCATCATTCGGGCCATCGACCCGCAGGTGGATATTGCCACCCGCACCCTGACGGTGCGCGCCGACGTCGACAACCCGGATCGCAGGCTGCTCCCCGGCAATTATGCCCGGGTGGAACTGGTGAGCCGCAACGATGCGGCGCTGGTAGTACCCAGCGTTGCCGTGCTGCAAAGCCTGGATGCGGTCTCCGTATTCACGGTAGAGGACGGTATTGCGGTTCGCCACACCGTGCAGACCGGCCACCGGGATGAGACCCGGGTGGAAATCCTGCAGGGGCTGGACCCGGGCGCCGAGATCATCACCTCGGGCATCCAGTCGGTTCGCGAGGGCCAGCGGGTCAATATCCAGCGCCGCACGGACCTGGGCTGATGCGCCTGCATGAGCTGAGCATCCAGCGCCCGGTGCTGGCGATGGTCATGTCCATCGTCATCATTGTTTTCGGCCTTATCGGCCTGGGCGAACTGGGGGTCCGCGAATTCCCCATGGCCCAGCGCCCCATCATCTCGGTCCAGGCGGCCTACCCGGGTGCCAATGCCAGCGTGGTGGAGAGCCAGATTACGGAGCCGCTGGAGGAGGAGCTCAACACCGTCTCCGGCATCCGCACCATGACCTCGATCAGCCGCGAGGGCCTGAGCACGGTGGTTACCGAGTTCAATCTCGGGGATGACCTCGACACCGCGGCCAACGATATCCGCGACCGCGTGGGCTCTGCCCTGCGGCGCCTGCCAGCTGACGCCCAGGCTCCCACGGTCACCAAGGCCGACGCCGACGGCGACCCGATTATCTTCCTCAGTGTGCGCAGCCAGCAGCGCAGCCTGCTGGAACTCAGCGCCCTGGCGGACGACCTGTTCAAGAGCCGCTTCGAAACCATCAGCGGTGTGGGCCAGGTGGATATCTGGGGCTACAAGGAATATTCCATGCGCCTGTGGCTGGACCCGGACTTGCTGGCGGCCCACGGTCTCACCGCCATTGATGTGCGCGAGGCGCTCCAGGCCGCCAATGTCGAGCTGCCCACCGGGAGCCTCGAGGGCGACAGCATCGATCTCAACATCCGCACCCTGGGGCGCCTCGGGGAAGATCCGGAGGATTTCGAGAACCGGATCATCAAGCGCAACGGCGACCGCGTGGTGCGGCTGCGGGACGTGGGTAGAGCCGAACTCGGCGCCCTGAATGAGCGCACCGTGCTGCGGCGGGACGGGATAAGCAATGTCGGCGTGGTACTGCGGCCCCAGAGCGGCGCCAATGAAATCGCCATCGCCGATGAATTCTACCGCCGCCTGGCCATTATCGAACGCGACCTGCCGGCGGATGTGGACGTGGCGGTGGGCTTTGACAACACCGAGTTCATCCGCGCCAGTATCCGCGAAGTCATCCAGACGCTGTTTTTCGCCCTGCTGCTGGTCTGCGTAACGATCTTCGCCTTCCTGCGGGAGTGGCGCACCACCATCATTCCCCTGATCACCATCCCCATCAGCCTGATCGGCACCTTCTTCGTGCTGTATCTGGCCGGGTTCTCGATCAATGTACTGACCCTGCTGGGCATGGTGCTGGCCATCGGCCTGGTGGTGGACGACGCCATTGTGGTGGTGGAAAACATCTACAAGCGCATCGAGCGGGGCCAGACCCCCGCCCTGGCCGGAGCGGAAGGGGTACGGGAGATTTTCTTCGCGGTCATTGCCACCACGCTGGCGCTGACCGCTGTGTTCGCGCCGCTGATTTTCCTCGGCGGCCTCACCGGGGTGCTGTTCCGGGAATTCGGCGTAACCCTGGCCGCGGCGGTGATCATCTCATCCTTCGTGGCGCTGACCATGGCGCCCATGCTCTGTTCGCGCTTCCTCAAGAACCGCGCCCGGCACCCGGCCCTGTACCGGGCCACCGAGCCGTTTTTCGACGGCCTGGCCAACGCCTACCGCAACTCCCTGCGCAGTTTCCTGCACCACCGCAGCTGGGCACCGCTGATTCTGCTGGCCTGCGTCGGGCTGGTCGTCACCCTGTACCGCGCCCTGCCCCAGGAGCTGGCGCCACTGGAGGACAGGAGCCAGCTCATTGTCTCCACCCGCGGCCCGGAGGGCGCCGGTTTCGACTACATGTTCGACGCCATGACCCGCTTCGACGATATTATCCGGGACAGCATCGGCGAGGATGTCAAAGCCCGGCTCACCGTGACGTCCCCGGGATTTGGCGCCTCAACCACGGTGAATACCGGGTTTTCCCGGGTCATCCTCAAGAGCCCCGACGAGCGTGTGCATTCCCAGGCCGAGGCGGCCTCCATCCTGACCGCGGCGCTGGCGGGGTTTCCCGACCTGCTGGCCTACGTGCGCCAGTTCGAGACCATCAATGTCGGCGGTCGCGGCCTGCCGGTGCAGTTCGTGGTACAGAACACGGACATCAACAAGGTCAGGGAGATCATTCCCCGTTTCATGGAGCGTGCCCAGCAGCACCCGGCTTTCAATTTCGTGGATGTCGACCTGAAGTTCAACCAGCCGGAACTGGTGCTCGATATTGACCGCGACCGCGCCGAGTCACTGGGCGTCAGCACCCGGGACATCGCCGATATCGTGCAGGCCTCCTTCAGCGGCCAGCGCTTTGGCTACTTCCTCAAGGACGGCAAGCAGTACGAAATCATTGGCCAGATGGTGCGCGCCGGACGCAACGACCCCACCGACCTGGCGCGCCTCTCCGTGCGCGCCGCCGACGGCAGCATGGTGCCGCTGCAGAACCTGGTGAATGTGCGGGAACAGAGCTCGGCGCCCGTGCTCTACCGTTTCAACCGGTTCACCGCGGCGACATTCTCCGCCAACCTGGCCGAGGGCGTGACCCTGGGAGCGGGCATCGAAGCCATGCGCGAGGTGGCGGCGGCCGTGCTCGACGACAGCTACAGTACCGAGCTGGCCGGACAGTCCCGGGAGTTCGATGAAACCGGCAGCAGCCTGCTGTTCGTTTTCGTGCTGGCCCTGCTGCTGATCTACCTGGTGCTCGCCGCCCAGTTCGAGAGCTTCCGGGACCCGCTGGCCATCATGCTGACTGTGCCGATGGCGATTACCGGCGGGCTGGTAAGCCTCTGGTATTTCGGCCAGACGCTCAACATCTTCTCCCAGATCGGTCTTATCATGCTGATCGGCCTGGTGACCAAGAACGGCATCCTCATCGTGGAATTTGCCAACCAGCGCCGGGAGGCGGGCCTCGGCATCGCCGAGGCGGTCGAGGAAGCGGCCGCCGCGCGCTTCCGGCCCATCCTCATGACCACCCTGTCGACGGTGCTGGGCACGCTGCCCATCGCCCTGGCGCTGGGCGCCGGCTCCCAGAGCCGGGTGCCGCTGGGCCTGGCGGTGATTGGCGGCATGCTGATCGGCTCGCTGCTGTCGCTGTACGTGGTGCCCGCCGCCTATCGCGTGCTCGCCAGCCCCACCGTCAGGGGCCAGACGGCAGCTGCTGCTGATATCGCGTCCAACGCCGATACTCTGTCGCACGGTTGAGATTGACCTTGTGAGCCCCTAGACTGCAGGGACGCTGACTGCCGGTACCTCAGGTATGCACAGGAACGTGACCGGGTAACGCCATGACTGCCCATCCGCAAGCACAGGCTGATCGCCGCTGGACTGCCAGGGTTCACATGAAGCCAAGACGCTCTCGGCAGCCGCGTGAACAGGAGTAATCGCTTGTACAAGAGTTACGAGGCAGTGCGCCGGGCCTCGGAGCAGTTCTGCGCTCCCCTGGCAATCGAGGATTACGGGCTCCAGGCTGCCCCGGAGACGAGCCCGCCAAAGTGGCATCTCGCCCATACCAGCTGGTTTTTCGAGACCTTTCTCCTGTCTGAGTTCCTGTCGGGCTACCAGTCACCCTGGCCGGAATACGCCTACCTGTTCAACTCCTACTACAACGGTATCGGCGAACAATTCCCCCGCCCCCGGCGCGGGCTGTTGTCGCGGCCGGGACTGGAGCAGGTCCATGCCTACCGCCGCTGGGTGGACGACCGCATGCGCGAACTGCTCGCTGACGATGGCCATGCCGATTACCCCCAGGTGCTCCAGCGCACCCGGCTGGGGATTCACCATGAACAGCAACACCAGGAGTTGTTCTTCACCGACCTGAAGTACAGCTTTTCCTGCAATCCGACCAATCCGGTATACCAGGAGTGCAAGGAACCGGCGTATCGCGCCGAAGAGACCTCGTTGCCCGCTGCCTGGCAAGAGTTTGCCGGTTGTGATTTCACGCTCGGCTACCAGGGCGAGGGCTTTTGTTTTGACAACGAACTGCCCCCCCACAGGGTGCTGTTGCAGCCGTTCGTGCTGGCCAGCCGGCCCGTGACCAACGCCGATTATCTGGCATTTGTCGAGGCGGGCGCCTACCAGCAGCCAGAGTGGTGGCTGGCGGACGGCTGGGCGGAGCTGCAACAACAGGGCTGGCGGAACCCGCTGTACTGGCGGCAACAGGACGGCGAATGGTTCGAATATACGCTGCACGGCCTGCAACCGTTGCGCCTGCATGCTCCGGTGACCCACGTCAGCGCCTACGAGGCAGACGCGTTTGCGCGCTGGTCAGGTTGTCGCCTGCCCTCCGAGGCAGAGTGGGAGTACGCCGCCCGAACCTGCCCGGTCGCCGGGCAGTTTGTTGAGACCGGGATCTACCACCCAGTGGCTATCGCCGGTACTGCAGGCATACAGGGCATGTTCGGATCAGTCTGGGAGTGGACGTCCAGCAGTTATGCGGCCTATCCGGGGTTCTCGGCCGCAGCGGGCGCGGTCGGCGAATACAACGGGAAATTCATGTGTAATCAGCTGGTGCTGCGCGGGGGCTCCTGCGTCAGCAGCCAGACGCATCTGCGCAGCAGCTATCGCAACTTCTTTTACCCCCGCGATCGCTGGCAGTTCAGCGGCATCCGGCTGGCACGAGATGCGGACCGGTGCGTGAAATGAATCAGCCACGGACAGCCACTGGAGACCTGCACGGCGACCCCGTGCACCGGGAACTGATGGCCGGACTGCAGTCCAGGCAAAAAACCATCAACCCGAAATACTTTTATGATGAGGCCGGATCCTGTCTCTTTGCGCAAATTACGGCGCTGCCGGAGTATTACCCCACGCGAACCGAAACGGCGATATTGAAGAGCCATGCCCAGGACATTGCCAGGCAGGTGGGGAAGCAGAGGGTCGTGATCGAGCCCGGCGCTGGCAACTGTGAGAAGGTTCGCCACCTCATTCCCGCACTGCAACCGCGCTGCTACGTCCCCGTGGATATCTCCACCGATTTCCTTGCCGACGCCGCTGCGGCTCTCAATGAGATTTTTCCGGAACTGCAGATTGAGCCGGTTGCGGCGGATTTTTCCCGGGTGATCTCCCTGCCTGAGGCGGTCGACTGCCGGTCCGCGGTAATCTTCTATCCGGGCTCGACAATTGGCAATTTCGAGCCCGCTGACGCGGTAAAATTCCTGCAGCGCATGCGCGGTCTCGCGGGAGCCGGGGGCTCAATCCTGGTCGGGGTCGACCTGCACAAGGACAATGCAATCCTGACCGCGGCCTACAACGACCGGGCCGGGATCACGGCGGCGTTCAACCGCAATGTGCTCCTGCACCTGAACCGGCTGCTCGGGGCAGACTTCAGGCCCGAGCTGTTCCGGCATCATGCGTTCTACAACGAGGAAAGAAGACGTATCGAAATGCACCTGGTCAGTGAGATCGAGCAGATCGTGAACTGCGGGAGCACCCGGCTGCATTTTGCAGCGGGCGAGTCCATCCATACCGAAAACTCCTACAAATATACCCTGCAGGACTTTTCCGCCCTGGTCGCAACGGCAGGCCTCAAACTGGAGCAAAGCTGGTCAGACCCCAACAAGCTGTTCAGCGTCAACCTGCTCAGCGTGGCACGGGACGGCGGCTGAGTCACTACCGGTACAGGCGTGCCTCATAGGCACGCGCCACAGCGCTCCAGTCAAAGCGGGCGGCCGCGGCCTCCTCACTGATACGGGACCAGGCCGCGGGATCGGTGGCGTGCAGGTTCAGCACCTGCTCGAAGCGCTGCAGCAGGTGGAGCGCTTGCGCCGCCTCACCGGTGCCGCCAAAGGCAAAGCCATTCACCCCGTCGCGAACCGTATCCGCCAGCCCGCCGACCGCATGTACCAGGCAGGGCTGGCCGGCACGCATCGCCAGCATCTGGCTGATACCGCAGGGCTCGAATGAACTGGGCATGAGGAACAGGTCGCCACCGGCATAGAGCATTTCCGACAGCGGTTCCGAGAAGCCGCGCAGGAACAGGAAGTTATCCGAGCGGGCGGCGACTGCGGCGAAAAAATCCTCCAACACCGGGTCGCCGCTGCCCAGCATGATGAACAGGCCGCGACGCCCCAGGCTCTCAAGTAGATGCTCAAGTACGCTGCGTCCATCGGCGACAGGCATACGCAACAAACGGACTTTCTGGTCGGTCAGGCGCCCCACCGAGGTCAGCAGAATCGACGGCCGCTTCCGCCGCCAGCGCTCCAGCGCGCTGGCGCCCCGCATCGCCCGGTCAGGCCCAGGCTCCTCCCGCCAGCGTTGCAGCTGCACACGCACCGCCGCCAGCAGGGCGCCGAACTCAACCGGTGCCACGCGGGATGCAGGGTACTCACAGCCATTGAGAATACCCTCCAGGCGGCCCTCGCGATCGGCCTGCCGCAGATCCTCTGCCAGGCCCTCGCCGGCATCGCCCTGGATTTCCCGGGCGTAGGTCGGCGACACCGCGTGCACCTTGCGGCACAGGCGTATACCGGCGCGCATGGGGTTGAAGCAGTCCGGGTAGCGGGGATCGCCGACAAAGGCATAGTCGTAGCGCAGGCGGGGAAACCAGGCTTCCAGGGCCGAGTCATCCCCGCGCAGGGGACGGATACCCTGCAGGGCCAGATTGTGGATCGTGTAGACGAAATGGAGCTCACCCAGCGCGGCAAACCCCGGTTCAAAGCGGGCCAGGACAGGAACCATGGCGGTGTGCCAGTCGTGCAGGTGAACCCTGTCCGGCCACGGCAGCGCACCGTCCCGCAGGCCCGTGGCAACCGCGGCACAGAACAGGGCAAATTTCGAGGCGTCGGTAGCAAAGGGGCGGTCGGGCCCGTCGTCGCAATAGATTCGCCCGGGGCCGCAAGGCGCCAGCAGCGGGTGCTCCAGTACCTGGCAGCGCAGCCGCGGGTGGGCCGGGTCCGACGGCAGTACCCAGAGTTCGACGCGCTCTGTGTGGCCGCGAAAATCGACCTCCAGGGCAGTTTGCAACGTCGTTCCCGGGAGTCGCGAGAAGTGCTGGTAGCCCGGTACCAACACTGTGACCTCGTGGCCCAGCGCCGCCAAGGCGCGGGGCACATCCCGGATCACATCGCCCATACCACCAACCTTGCCGCCCGGCAGGGAACCGTTTTCGGCGGCGATCAGTAGCAGCCTCAATGGCCTGTCCTGCTGTCTTGCCACGCTCAGGTAATAACGTCGGGCTGTGTGCGGCCAAGCAGGCGGGAGATGCCAGCCAGTTCGTCCCCGGCCGCAATCAGCGTGGCCAGGGCTCTCTGCGGCGCCAGTTCCAGCAGGGCCGGGTCGCGCTGGTAGCTGTCATAGTAGACCCGCAGGGTCGCACCGGCCGTGCCGGTACCCGAGAGTCGGTAGACAATCCGCGCACCATCGGTAAACAGGATGCGCAGGCCCTGGCCGGCGCTGACGCTGCCATCCACCGGGTCCGTGTAGCAGAAGTCATCGGCGGCCTGCACCGTGTGGCCTCCCAGGCACTGACCCGGCAGCTCCGGCAGGCGCTCACGCACTGCCTCCACCAGCGCTGCGGCCTTGTCTGCGTCCACCGCCTCGTAGTCATGACGGGTAAAATAGTCGCGTCCGTAGCGCTGCCAGTGCTCGCGCAGAATGGTGCGGGCGGGCTTGCTCAGTGCCGCGATCAGGTTCAGCCAGAACAGTACCGCCCACAAGCCGTCCTTCTCCCGGACATGGCTGGAGCCGGTGCCAAAACTCTCCTCGCCACAGAGTGTAATCCTGTCGGCATCCATCAGGTTGCCGAAAAACTTCCAGCCGGTCGGTGTTTCAAAACAAGGAATGCCCAGGTCGGCTGCCACCCGGTCCACGGCGCGGCTGGTGGGCATGGAACGGGCAATACCCGCAAGCCCCCCGGAGTAAGCCGGGATTGCCGTGGCATTGGCGGCCAGGATCGCCAGCGAGTCACAGGGATTGATGAACACCCCGCTGCCCAACACCATGTTGCGATCCCCGTCGCCGTCGGAGGCGGCACCAAAGGCCAGCGGTTCATCCCCGTTCATGCGCGCGACCAGGTCTCCGGCGTGGGCGAGGTTGGGATCGGGGTGGCCGCCACCGAAATCCTCCAGCGGTACGGCATTGATCACGGTCCCCGGGGGAGCGCCCAGGCGCCGTTCAAGAATCTCCAGCGCATAGGGACCGGTGATCGCGTGCATGGCATCGAAGCACATGTGAAACCGCCGGTGGCCCAGCAGCGATGCGATTCTCGGGAAATCGAACAGCGACGCCATCAGGTCGGCATAGTCCGCCACCGGGTCGATGACCTCGACCGTGGTGCTGCCCAGAGTGACTGTACCAAGCCGGTCCAAATCGATATCCGGCGTATCCAGGACCAGGTAGTGGTCGAGCCGGGTAGTCGCCGCGTGGATAGCCGAGCTCACTGATTCGGGGGCCGGCCCGCCATTGGCGCCATTGAACTTGATCCCGAAATCACCTTCCGGCCCCCCCGGATTGTGGCTGGCCGAGAGCACGATACCCCCGTCAAGGCCGTACTTGCGAATGATGCAGGAGGCGGCCGGCGTCGACAGCAGGGCTCCACGGCCCACCACTACCCGACTGAAGCCGTTCGCCGCCGCCATGCGCAGGATCACCTGCGCCGCCTGCCGGTTGTAGAAACGGCCATCACCGCCGAGCGCCAGCGACTTGCCGCTGCAATCGCCCAGTGCATTGAAGATCGACTGGACGAAATTCTCCAGGTACCCGGGGCGGCTGAACTCCGCCACGGTCTTGCGCAGGCCGGAGGTACCCGGCTTCTGCCCCGCCAGGGGCTGGGTGTTAACCCTTACTACTGACATTCATGTTCCTTGCGAAGAAAGATATCAGGCATAGCCCTCGGGCTGGCCCAGCATACCGCGGGTGACCAATACCACACCGCTGTCGGTGACCCGCAGCCCGTTGGCACGGTCCTGGCCGGCATCATGCCCAATTACCATCCCCTTGGGAATCACGCAGCCGCGATCGACGATGGCATTGCGCATCTGCACATTGCGACCCACCTCCACCTCGGGCAGGATCACCGACTTGTCGATCGTCGAGTAGGAGTTGATTCGCACATTGGAAAACAGGACCGAGTTGCTGACCAGGCTCCCCGACACGATACAGCCCCCCGAGACCATGGAGTCCACCGCGCTGCCACGGCGGTCATCACGGTTGAACACGAACTTGGCCGGCGGCAGCTGCTCCTGGTAGGTCCACAGGGGCCAGTCCTTTTCGTACAGGTTCAGCGATGGCGAAGTGCCGATCAACTCCATGTTGGCCATCCAGAACGAGTCCAGCGTGCCGACGTCGCGCCAGTAGGCCTTGCCGCCGGTCTCCGGGTCGCGAAAGGGATAGGCGTGCAAATGAAAGCTCTGCAGCAGCTCCGGGATGATGTCATTGCCGAAATCGTGTGAGGACTGCAGGTTGCCGGCATCCCGGATCAGGCGCTCGAACAGAAAATCGGTGTTGAATATGTAGTTGCCCATGGAAGCCAGTGTCAGGCCGGGCTTGCCCGGGATCTCCGCCGGCCGCGCCGGCTTCTCCTGAAACGCGGTCACCCGATTGTTCGAGTCCACCTGCATGACGCCAAAGGCGTTGGCGGCCTCCGCCACCGGCACCTCCAGGCAACACACGGTCATCTCCGCGCCTGACTCGACATGGGCGACCAGCATGGGCCCGTAGTCCATCTTGTAGACATGGTCGCCGGAGAGAATCATCACATACTTGGGCATTTCCGCGCGGATGATATCCAGGTTCTGGTAGATGGCATCCGCTGTGCCCTGGTACCAGTCCTCGGAGTAGCGCTGGGATGCGGGGAGAATTTCCACATACTCGCCCAGCTCTTTCTTGAAGTGGGTCCAGCCCCGCACCAGGTGGCGCACCAGGGAGTGCGCCTTGTACTGGGTCAGCACACCGATGCGGCGAATCCCCGAATTGACACAGTTGGACAGGGGGAAATCGATGATGCGGTACTTGCCGCCAAAATACAGCGCGGGTTTGGCGCGCCAGTTGGTCAGCTCATACAGCCGCGAGCCGCGTCCGCCCGCGAGCACCAGTGCCATGGTGTCCCGGGTAAGGCGGCTGACATAGCGGGGATTCTGGTCGTCCATGGGCCTTCTCCTTCAACCATCGTAGCTGCGGTCGGCAAGTGATCACCAGACAGGCCGGCCGGGAAACCATATCTCATCGGCGTACTCGCCGATAGTGCGATCACTGGAAAAACGGCCGCTGCTGGCGGTATTGAGGATACTCTTGCGTGCCCAGCGCGCGGGATCGCGGTAGCAGTCGCTGACGGACTGCTGCGCATCCACATAGCTGCGAAAGTCCGCTGCGGTCATCCAGGGATCGCTGCCACTGCGAATTCCCGCCACGATCGGATCAAATATTCCGAACTCCAGCATATTGAAGTGCCCGGAGTCGAGCAGCTGCATGACCCTGGCCAGGTCCTCGTCAGCGGCTATCAGGGCTACCGGATCATAATCACCGCGCCGGGCCTCCACCTCTTCCGCGGTCAGCCCAAACAGGTAGAAATTATCCTCTCCCACCGCCTCCCGGATCTCGATATTGGCGCCATCCAGGGTGCCGATGGTGATGGCGCCGTTCATCATGAATTTCATGTTGCCGGTACCCGAGGCTTCCTTGCCCGCGGTGGATATCTGCTCCGACAGGTCGGTGCCAGGGCAAATCACTTCCATCGCCGTCACCCGGTAATCCGGCAGGAACGCCACCCGCAGCCAATTGCTGACCCGCGGATCGCGATTCACCACCGTTGCCACATTGTTGATCAGCTTGATGATCAGCTTGGCCATGGCGTAACCGGGAGCTGCCTTGCCGCCAAACAGGACACAGCGTGGCTGGATGTCGGCAGTATCGCCTTGCAGTACCCGTGCGTAGAGATGAATAACATGAAGTATGTTGAGCAGCTGGCGCTTGTATTCGTGAATGCGCTTCACCTGCACATCGAACAGCATGTCCGGGGCGAAGCTGACGTTGCACCGGTCCTGTACCAGGCGGGCCAGGAGCGCCTTGTTGTCGCGCCGGATAGCCATGAAGCGCTCGGCGAAACTGCTGTCGCCAGCCAGCGGCACCAGCCCCTGCAACTGCTCCAGATCGGTCACCCAGCCCGGGCCAATGGTTTCGTTGAGCAGCCCGGCGAGGCCGGGGTTACACTCTGCCAGCCAGCGTCGCGGCGTCACCCCGTTGGTCTTGTTGTTGAATTTCTGCGGCATCATTTCATGGAAATCGCGGAACAGGCCCTCGGTCAACAGCCGGGTATGCAGGGCGGCCACGCCGTTGACCGAGTGACTTCCCACAATCCCGAGGAAGGCCATCCGCAGCATGGGCTCCGGCCCCTCTTCCACCAGCGACATGCGGGCCTGGCGACCGGTATCACCGGGCCAGTGATCCGCGACCCGCGACAGGAAACGGGCGTTGATCTCGTAGATGATTTCCAGCAGCCGGGGAAACAGCTCCCCGAACAGGCTTACCGGCCATTTTTCCAGCGCCTCCGGCAGCAGGGTGTGGTTGGTGTAGGCCATGGTGGCATTGGTAATCACCCAGGCCTCGTTCCACTCCAGGCCATGCTCGTCCAGCAGCAAGCGCATCAGCTCGGCAATGGCGATGGTGGGGTGGGTGTCATTGAGCTGGAAACCGTTGCCCGCGGCGAATCCGGTGAAATCCTCGCCATTCGCCACGACCCAGCGCGCCAGCACATCCTGCAGGCTGGCCGATGCCAGGAAATACTGCTGTCGCAGGCGCAGGACCTTGCCCTGCTCACTGGCATCATTGGGATACAACACCATGGTGATCTGTTCCGCCTCGTTCTTGGCGGCCACCGCATCCGTATAGCTGCCGGCATTGAACTCGTTTAAGTCGAATTCGTCGGTAGCCTCGGCTTTCCACAGGCGCAGGGTGTTCACCGTGCCGTTGCGATAACCGGGCACGGGGATGTCGTAGGGCACCGCCAGCACATCCCGGGAATCCGCCCAGCGTACCCGCCAGGCGCCGTTCGCGTCCTGGTAGTGTTCACTGCGGCCGAAGAACTGGATGCGCCGGGTTGCTTCAGGACACTCGATTTCCCAGGGATTACCGTGGCGCAGCCAGCGATCGGGGTACTCGACCTGGTAGCCGTTTTCTATGCGCTGATGGAACATTCCGTACTGGTAGCGAATACCGTAGCCGGTGACCGGCAACTGCAGGGTCGCACAGCTGTCGAGAAAACAGGCGGCCAGGCGGCCCAGGCCGCCATTGCCCAGGCCGGCGTCCAGCTCCTCGTCCTCCAGCTGTTCCAGATCACAGGCCCAGGACTGCAACGCCGCGCGCACCGATTCCTCCAGATCGAGGTTGAGCACCGCATTGCCCAGGGTCCTGCCCATGAGAAACTCCAGCGACAGGTAGTTTATGGTCTTGCAACCCTGCTCGCGGCACCGCTCGCGGGTGTCCTGCCAGCGGGCCACCAGCTGGTCGCGCACGGTAAGGGCCAGAGCCTGGTAAAGGTGGAACCGGGTTTCACAGCCGCTGTCATCACGCCCCAGGGTCAGGCTGTAGTGGCGCTGTAAATCTTCTTCCAGGGTGGTGGCCTTGAGGGCGCGGGCCAGATTCTGGTTCATGGGCAGAGTCGCTCCGTGGGCATCAGGGGGACGGCGGGGCCGTCGGGTGGGTGTCTTCGATCGTACAATTGGTGAGTATCTGTATTGAACAGGGCGCCAGCATCACGGTGACTGGAGCCAGCAGGCAGGGGGCGTCCATCCCGCTCACGGCGTCCGGGTCCGCGGTGTCCACCACCAGCCGCCAGCCCGGGGTCGCTATCGCGGGCAGGGTGAAACTGTGCTCTTCCCGGGCGGCGTTGAAAATTACCAGCAGGCAGCGGGATTCCCCGGTGTTGTCATCGGGCTTTTCTGTCAGCAGGTAGCCCAGCAGCTGGTTGCGGTGCTCGTGCCAGTGCTCGTCCCGCATCAGGCGGCCTTCCCCGTTCAGCCACTGGATGCCGTCATCGTGGGGGTCATTGGGGCGGTGCCGGTATTCAAAGGCCTGCAACACTGAAAACTGCCGGCGCAGGTCCAGCAGCCTGCGGGTGAAGGCCGCCAGCTCCGCGGCGGAGCCATCGCTGTCCTCCCAGTCCACCCAGTTGAGCTCATTGTCCTGGCAATAGGCGTTGTTGTTGCCGTGCTGGGTACGGCCCCGCTCATCACCTGCCAGCAACATGGGCACGCCCTGGGATACCGCCAGGGTGGCCAGGAAGTTCCGCTGCAGGCGCCGCCGCAGTGTCTCCACCGCGGGATCATCGCTGGGCCCTTCGACGCCCTGGTTGTCACTGAAATTCTCGCGATGGCCGTCGTTGTTGTCCTCGCCATTGGCCTCGTTGTGACGGCGGTTATAGCTGACCAGGTCGCGCAGGGTGAATCCGTCGTGGCTGGTGAGGAAATTGATGCTGGCGCGGGGGCGCCTGCCCGCGTGCTCGAAGATATCCCCGGAACCGTGCAGGCGCCGGGCCAGCTCGGGCAGCTGACCGCTGTCGCCCCGCCAGTAACGCCGCACCGTGTCCCGGTAACGATCGTTCCACTCACTCCACTGCGCCGGGAACCGACCCAGCTGGTAGCCTCCGGGACCGACATCCCAGGGCTCGGCGATCAACTTGCAGGAGGACAGCAGCGGATCCTGGGACACCACCTGGAAAAAGGTCGCGGCGCTGTCAAAGCCATGCTCGGTACGCCCGAACACCGTGGCCAGGTCAAAGCGGAAACCGTCGACACCCATATTGCCGGCCCAGTAGCGGAGGCTGTCGGTGACCAATTGCATCACGCGCGGATGACGGATATTCAGCGTATTTCCGCAACCCGTGTCGTTGACGTAAAAGCGGCGGTCACCGGGCAGCAGCTGGTAATAGGACAGGTTGTCGATACCGCGGAAACTGAGGGTAGGACCCAGGTGGTTGCCCTCGCAGCTGTGGTTGAATACCACGTCGAGGATGACCTCCAGTCCCGCCTGGTGGAACCGGTCCACCATCTGCCGGAACTCGTCCGGGTCGTTTCCCCTCAGGTAGGCCGGGTGGGGGGCAAAGAACGACAGCGTGTTGTAACCCCAGTAATTGCCGAGACCCTTTTCGAACAGATGGTACTCGTCGATGAATGCATGCACCGGCAGCAGCTCGACGGTGGTAATCCCCAGCGCCTTGAGGTAGCGAATCACCGCCGGCTGGGACAGGCCCGCGAAGGTGCCCCGCATCGCTTCGGGCACCTCCGGGTGACGCAGGGTGAATCCGCGCACGTGGGTCTCGTAGATCACCGCCTTGCGCCAGGGCACCAGCGGGGTAAGGGCATTGTTGCACCAGTCGCTGCGCTCGCAGACCACCGCCTTGGGCACCCAGGCAGCATTGTCGCGGGTGTCGAACGCGAGGTCCTGGGCGCTGTCGCTGCGCGGATAGGCAAAGTGCGCTTCGTGCCAGCTGAAACGCCCGGCAAGCCGGGGCGCGTAGGGGTCCAGCAGCAGCTTGTGGGGATTGAACCGGTGGCCGGCATGGGGTTCGAACCGGCCGTGTACACGATAGCCGTAGCAGGTCCCCGGGCGCACCCCGGGAACATAGCCGTGCCAGACATCGTGGGTGCGCTCGGGCAGGCTGAGGCGCGCTATCTCGCGCTCCCCCGCCGGATCATACAGGCACAGCTCAACGCCGGTGGCGTGGGCGCTGAACAGGGCGAAGTTGGTGCCCTCGCCGTCAAAGCTGGCCCCAAAGGGGCGCGGTTCACCCGCCAGTACCTTCACGGCCCGGGCTCCGCAGCGTCCGCCAGCAGCATGATCGTTGCCAGTGGCGGCAGGGTCAGGGTCAGGGTCCAGGGCTGGCCATCACAGCTGCCGGCCACCGCTTCAACCCCGCCCATATTGCCCTGGCCGCTGCCGCCGTACTCGTGGGCGTCGGTGTTGATGCACTCCCGATACCAGCCCGGGCCGGGTACTCCCACCCGGTAGCGATGATGCACCTGCGGGGTCAGGTTCGACACTACCAGCAGCCGCCGCCGGCTATCCTGCCCCCAGCGCAACCAGGCGTATACGGACAGCGACCTGCGATCCGCCTGCAGCCACTGAAACCCTCCGGGCTCGCAGTCCTTCTCGTACAGCGCGGGCAGGCCGCGGTAGAGCGCGTTGAGATCCCTCACCAGCTGCTGTACACCCCGGTGCGGCGCCTGTCCCAGCAGCTCCCAGTCCAGGCCGCGGTCGTGGTTCCATTCCCGGCGCTGGGCAAACTCGCTGCCCATGAACAGGAGCTTCTTGCCGGGGTGCCCCCACATAAAACCGAGGTAGGCACGGAGGTTGGCAAACTGCTGCCACTCGTCCCCGGGCATTTTCTCCAGCAGGGCGCCCTTGCCATGCACCACTTCGTCGTGGCTCAGGCACAGCACGAAATTCTCGTCCCAGGCATAGACCATGCTGAAGGTCAGCTCATCGTGGTGATAGCGACGGTGGATGGGATCCCGCGCCATGTAACGCAGGCTGTCGTTCATCCAGCCCATATTCCACTTGAAGCCAAACCCGAGGCCGCCGGCGTAGACCGGCCGGGACACACCGGGCCAGGCCGTGGATTCCTCCGCCACCATCATCACCCCCGGGTGGCGCGCATGGACCCGCTCGTTTACCAGTTGCAACAGATGGATGGCCTCCAGGTTCTCGCGACCGCCCTGTGCATTGGGCAGCCATTCGCCGGCCCTGCGGCTGTAGTCCAGATACAGCATGGAGGCCACCGCGTCCACCCGCAGGCCGTCCAGATGGTATTCCTGCAGCCAGTAGTTGGCGTTGCTGAGCAGGAAACTGACCACTTCGCGCCGCCCGTAGTTGTAGATCAGGGTGTTCCAGTCCGGGTGGAAGCCCTTGCGCGGATCCTCGTGCTCGTAGAGCGCGGTACCGTCGAAGCGGCCGAGGCCGTGGGGATCGGTGGGGAAATGACCGGGGACCCAGTCCAGCAGTACCCCCAGACCATGCTGGTGGCAGCGATCGACAAAGCAGCGGAATTCGTCGGGAGTACCGAACCGGATTGAGGGGGCATAAAGACCTACAGGCTGGTAGCCCCAGGACCCGTCGAAGGGATACTCGCTGACCGGCATCAGTTGCAGGTGGGTGAAGCCCAGCTCCAGCGCGTAGGGGATGAGTTCATCCGCCAGTTCCAGATAGCTGAGGTAGCGATTGCCCTCCTGTTCGCGGCGCCGCCAGGAACCCGCATGGACTTCGTAGATGGCAACCGGCCGCTGTTGCTGGGCCACGCGGGAGGCCATCCAGCTGCCGTCCCCCCAGACATAGTGCCCCTCCCGGAGCAGAACCCGGCTCGCGGTTTCCGGGGGATGTTGCATGGAGTGTGCAAATGGGTCGGCCTTGAGCGGCAGCACCCTGCCGCTGGCCGCCGTAAGCTGGTACTTGTACAGCGCCTGGTCGGCGACCCCGGGAATAAAAATTTCCCAGACACCCGAGGCCGGGTGTCGCCGCAGCCCGTGCTGGCGGCTGTCCCAGCCATTGAAATCGGCCACGATGGCCACCCGCTCCGCGGAGGGGGCCCAGACCGTGAACAGCACGCCCTCGACCCCTGCCACGGTGCGGGGCCGGGCGCCGAAATGGCGGTAGGCGAATTCCTCGGTGCCCTCGGAAAACAGGTAGAAATCCGCGTCGCTGACCTGGGGAGGAAAGCGGTAGGGATCCTCGATCTCGACCGGGCCACCCGCGGTCTCCACCCGCCACAGATAGTCGACACCGCGGGGCCGCGCCTCCAGGGCGGCCTCGAACAGGCCCTCCGCGTGGATCCGTCGCAGCCGGGCGAGCACCTCGCCACTCTCGCGATCCACCATCGCCACGGTCTGCGCCCAGGGCAACAGGGCACGCGCCACCAGGCCCGTACCGCCGTGATGCTCATGCAGTCCCAGCACCGCGAAACTGTCGCTGTGCCGGCCGTTCACCAGGGCCTCGATCTGGCCCCGGTCAAGGACCGGGACGACCACCCGGCCTGCAGCCTTCATGCCCGACGCTCCCGGTCCACTGCCGCCAGCAATGCCTGCACCCCGGGCGCGGCAAAAATGTCCGCGGTGGACTGCAGCTGCTTGCGCCGCCAGTTGGGGTACTCGCGCCAGGTGCCGGGAATGTTCACCGGCTCAGCCAGCAGCTGCAGGTCCTCCAGCTGCAACAGCAGCAGGCGCGAGGCGGACCGGGCACAGCCCCGATGGATGGCGCTGCACAGGGTCATGTCCAGTTCGCCACCGACTTCCGTCGGCAGCAGGCCATTGCCCTCCAGCCAGGCGCAGAGCTGGGCGCGACCCGCCTCTCGCTGTTGCTGCTCCCGGGCCAGGGCAGCGTCGTCGGCAATCAGGCCCAGCTCCCGACGCCGGCGCAGGTCGCTGCCCTGCCACCAGTCGGCGAGCGTGGGCACATCGTGGTTGGTCACCATCAACAGCACATCCGGCGGAAACTCGGCGGGCGCCCGGAAACGGCCATCGTGATGCTGCTCGAAATAGAACAGGCGATTCCCCAGCAGGGCACTGCCCTGCATGGCCTGACGAAACTCCTCGGGTACCACGCCCATATCCTCGCCAATGACCACACAGCGGTTACGCCAGCTCTCCAGCCGCAACAGGGCAAGCAGCTCGTCCCGCGGATAGAACACATAGAGACCGGCATTGTCCTCCTCATCGTGCAGGCACCACCACAGGCGCATGAGCGCCATGACGTGGTCCACCCGCAGCGCGCCACAGGCGCTCATGTTCTTGTGCAGCAGATCAATGAAGAACCTGAACCCACTTTCCCGCAGGCGCAGCGGATGGGGTACCGGCAGCCCCCAGTCCTGGCCGTGGGGCGCGAACGGATCCGGCGGCGCGCCGATGCTGGCTTCGGTAAGGTACAGACCGCGGGTCTGCTCCACCTCGCAGCCGCGGCCGACTGCCCCGACCGCCAGATCCCGCATCAGGCCAATGCGCATGCCGCAGGCCAGCGCCAGCTGCTGGCAGTGCTGCAGCTGGCAGCTCGCCAGCCACTGCAGCCAGGCATAGAACTGGGGGTCGGCTCGATGGCTGCGGGCCCAGGCGTTGTGGCGGGTCTCGTAGCGGGCAAAGCCCTCCAGGGCACTGCCGCCCTCGGCCACGAAGCGGCGAAAGGCCCGCCCGCGCTCGGTGCCGGCCCGGCGCTGCTCCCGGCGGAAAACGCTGAACATGGCCTCCAGTGCTTCATATTTCAGCCTGTTCACGCCCTCGTAATCCACCAGCGGCGCAGCCTGCAGGCGGGCGCGGCGCTCCTGCCAGGCCGCCGTGGCGAGGGTCCCGACTATCGCGTCCCACTCGGGCTCGCGCTCCGGGTCGATATACTGCGGGTTGAGGAAGCGGCGGTCCGAGGGGCTGTAGGGGCTGGCGATGACGTCGCCATCCGTGCAGGGGGCGTGCAGGGGGTTGAGCCCCACCAGGTCGGCCCCCGCCGCGGCCGCCAGTGGCAACAGTTCCTGCAGGTCACTGAAGTCGCCCAGCCCCCAGTTGCGCGCGGAGCGCAGCGTGTACAGCTGGCAGCTGAAGCCCCACACCCGGTCGCTGCCAGACAGCTGCGGAGCATAGAACCGATCCGGGCAGGCCATCACCCGTGAACTGGAGGACCGCAGGCCATCTGTCACCCGCAGGGCATGATAACCCGGCGCCAGGGCCGGCAACGGCAGCGTGCGGGCGCTGTAGCGAACCCCGTCGGCGTGATAGTCGCCGACCTCGGCCAGCGCATCCGGCCGGCATTCGCCCGCCACCAGCTCACCGCTGTCCAGGGTCAACTCCCAGGTAAAGGTCGCCGCCAACTGCTCGGGGTGAACCCGCAGCGAGACCTCCGGGACCGCCGCGGCAACAACGCTATAGTGAGGCAGCCAGTGCCGCCAGGGATCCGCGTCCAGCCGATCCACCGCCGCCGCCAGCGCGTCCGGGTCCGCGGCCTCCAGGCCCATCAAGCGCAGTACCCTCTGCCTGTGGGCCATGGGCACTTCCTGCCGCTGACCACCGTAATCGAGGTAGTCGGCGGAAACTCCACAGAGATACAGCAGCTTGTCCAGTTCGGTCATGAAGGATCCGGTAGTGGCAGGGAGTGCGCTTGCAGCGCTGCACGACCTTTATCATACGTGAGATCGGCGCCTTGGAAAGGTCTTCTGCAGACCGCGCCCACGCCGCGACTCGCCGGCCTTCACCTGTGACCAATTGTCGCTCCCCGCAACGGCGGGTGCCCGCTATACTGGCGCCGTGTTTACCGCCGCCGCCAACCCGAATTCCGCCTACAGCCCTTCGCTCGCCAACCTGCGCAGCCTGCTGGCCATCCGGGCCATCGCCCTGCTGGGGCAGGCCGGGGTGCTGGCCTATGTGCTGCTGGTGAGCCGCACCACCCAGAGCCTCTGGGGCATGGCCATCAGCCTGGTGCTGCTGGCGCTGGTCACCGTGGCCAGCCTGTGGTGGAGTACCCGCGCCCGCGAGGTTGGCAACCGCCAGTTCTGCGTCCAGTTGATGGTGGACGTACTGGGCTGGAGCGCGCTCATGTACTACAGCGGCGGCGCCGACAATCCCTTCATCTCCTACTACATCGTACCGCTGGTGGTGGCCGCTGCGATGCTGCCCTGGCGCTATACCTGGCTGGTTGCCGGGACCTCGGTAGCTGCCTACAGCCTGCTGCTCTACTACCGTGTGCCGTTTCCCCTGTTTTCGCCCCACGCCGCCATGGGGCACAGCCAGGGCAACGTCCACAGCCTGGGCATGTGGTTCAACTTCCTCTTCAGCGCGGGGCTTATCACCTACTTTGTCGTGCGCATGGCAGCGGTCTTGCGCGACCAGGAGGCGGAGGCGATGCGGCGCCGGGAAGATCGCCTGCGCCACGACCAGATCCTCGCGGTCGCCAGCCTCGCCGCCGGCACCGCACATGAACTGGGCACGCCGCTGGCCACCATGACCCTGTTGGTCGATGAACTGTGCGAGGGGCCGGGTTTGAGCCCCGAAGCCCGGGATGATGTCGAGCTGCTGCGCCAGCAGCTGCTGCAGTGCCGCGGTACCCTCGCGGAGCTGAGCCGTACCGCGGAACTCTCCGTCGCCGGCGAGCGCCAGCAGGCCGCGGCCGACCGCTTCGTTCGCGGCGGAGTGGAGCGCTGGTCCGCGCGCAGACCGCGTGTGTCCTGCAGCTTCGCCAGCAACGGCCGCGGCGGTGCGCCACTGATCGCCTTCGACCAGACCCTGCCCCAGGCCCTGGACAACCTGCTCAACAATGCCGCCGACACCGGGTCGGCCAGCATCGCTGTGACCCTGGACTGGGACCCGGAGGTGGTGCGAATTGCGGTCCGTGACCGGGGCCCCGGTGCCCCGGCGGCCCTGCTGGCACGGATGGGCGACAGGCCGGTCGATTCCGCCGCGGTAGAGCCAGCCACTGCCAGCCCCGACGTCGATAACCAGGGCGGACTGGGGATCGGCCTGGTCCTGGCGCGCGCGACCGCGGAGCGCCACGGCGGCCGCATCACCCTGGCCAATGCGGAGGGTGGAGGCTGCATCGCAACCTTGCAGCTGCCCGTGGCGACCGCGGAGACCGGCGATGCCTGATCGCGCCAAAATCCTGCTGGTGGACGACGACCCCACCTTCAGCCGTGTGCTGGCGCGAGGGCTGACCCGCCGGGGTTTCGACTGTCGCTGTTGCGCCAGTACCGGGGCGGCGCTGGCCTGTTGCGAGGAGTTTGGCCCCAGCCATATCCTGCTGGACCTGAACATGCCGGGGCAGTCGGGCCTCGCGGCGCTGCCCGCGCTGCGAGCGCTCGCGCCCGAGGCGACGCTGGTGGTCCTTACCGGCTACTCCAGTATCGCCACCGCGGTCGAGGCGATCAAACTCGGGGCCACCCAGTACCTGTGCAAACCCGCCAGCATGGAGGAAATACTGCAGGCCTTCAGCGGCCAGCGGCCCGGAGTCGAACCCGCGACCCAGCCACCCTCCCTGGAGCGGCTGGAATGGGAGCACCTGCAGCGGGTGTTGCACGACAACCAGGGCAATATTTCCGCCACCGCGCGCGCCCTCGGCATGCACCGGCGCACCTTGCAGCGCAAGCTGCAGAAGCGGCCGGTAAGGCGCTAGGCACGCATCAATCAGCGATCCTGAAACACCGGCGGACGCTTCTCGACGAACGCCTGCGCGGCTTCCGCAGCGTCTTCACTGAGGGCCAGCAGGGACTGGTGCCTGTCCTCCATGGCCATGGCGGCCTGCAGGCTGGGGGCGTCGATGGCGTAGTTGAGCGACTCCTTGGTCAGGCGCAGCCCCATTGGCGTCGCCCGCAACATCTCTGCAACGAAGGGGCCAGCCGCCTGCGACAGTTCAGCATCCGGCACCACCTCCGACACCAGGCCGGCAGTCAGCGCGCGCGGGGCGTGGATGAAGCGCGCGGTGAGCAACAGTTCCGACGCCAGCGCGGTGCCCACCAGGCGCGGCAGGAAATAGCTGCTGCCCATATCACAGCCCGTCAGGCCAATAGCCAGGTAGGCCGCGTTCATACGCGCAGACTCCCCCGCTATGCGGATATCCGCCGCCAGCGCCAGGCTGAAGCCGCCGCCACAGGCCGCTCCCTGCACCAGGGCGACTATGGGCTGTGGGCAGGCGCGCATGGCCTGGTAGATCCGCGCGATGCTGCGCTGCACCTTCCACACTGCGTGCGGCCCCCGCGGCTGCGGATTGAATGCCGGGTCGGTCAGGTCGAGTCCGGCGCAAAAGTGCCTCCCCCGGGCTCGCAACACCACCACCCGCGTCTGCTCGCGCTCCCGCAGGCCTTCGAAATAAGCCAACAAATCCCGGACCAGTGCCGCGTTGAGTGCGTTGCCACTTTCCGGCCGGTTGAGGGTGACCCAGTCTACCGGGCCCTGGTGTTCGATCTCCAGGGGAGATGCCTGTGCCATAGCCTGCCGTCCTCAGCGACCCGTTCAGGTCGTTGTGCTGTGATTTACTTGATCGTACAACAGCGCCAGCATCTGTTCACCGGCCTCGGCCATATCCAGTCGGCCTTCACTGATGGCGAGAATCCGCCCATCCACTTCCTCTGCCGCGAACAGACGCTGCACACGGTCGGCGAGTACCGCATCGACCATGCCCCTCAGCTCCGAACGCACCTGTGCCAGGCGCCTCCGCCCGAGCTCGCCGGAAGCCGTGATGGCAGCGCGGTGATCCTTGATGGCCTGCCATAGCGCGCCGGCCCCCTTGCCCTCGGTGGCGATGGTTTCCAGTACCTGCGGGCGTCGCTCGGGGGGCAGTGAGGCCAGGGCACCCTCGAGATCGCGGCGGGTTGCCTCCAGCCCGGCCTTGTCGGCCTTGTTGATGACGAAAATATCAGCCACCTCCATGAGGCCGGCCTTGTTTGCCTGCACCTCGTCGCCCCAACCGGGGTTGAGAACCACGATCACGGTGTCGGTCGCGGAGGCCACGTCCAGCTCTACCTGGCCGACGCCGACGGTCTCTATCAGGGTCAGGGGCCAGCCGCAGTGCTCCAGCAGACGCCGGGCGCTGCGGGTCGCCATGGCGAGACCGCCAAGGTGGCCACGGGATGCCATCGAGCGAATGAACACCTCCGGCGATGCCGTATGCGCCTGCATGCGCACGCGATCCCCCAACAGGGCACCGCGACTGAGGGGCGAGGACGGATCGACCGCCAGCAGTGCAACCTGCTGGCCGGGCTCCTCGATAATTTCCCCGAGCAGGGTGCTGACCAGGGTGGATTTGCCGGCACCCGGAGCACCGGTAATGCCCACAGTGTAGCTGCTGCCCGGCCTCACCCTGAGCCGGCGCTCAAGGCTGGTGGAGGCGCTGCCACCGCGCTCCAGAACGCTGATCAGGCGCGCCAGTGCGCCCCGATCACCCGCCGAGGCGCGCTCAAGCTGAAGCCCCAGATCATCCGGCGTGGTCGGCCCCTCGGACACGGGAGACCTCAGGCCAGGCCGGTCAGTCGCCTGGCCGCGGCCACGATATCCGGCAGCTGGCTGCCCGGGGGATACACTTCCACCCCCAGTGCCTCCAGTTTGCGCCTGGCGTGGGGCGGCACCACGCCGCCGACAAAGATCGGCACCTCGGGCCGCGACTCGCGGACCATGCCGATGGCCCTGACCGCGACGTCGACATGACCGCCGATATTCAGCCCGACCAGGTCCACGTCCTCGTCAACGCTGGCCTGTACCACCTCTTCGGGTCTCGCCATCCCGATCATGATCACTTCGAAACCGGCATCCCGCAGCGCCTTGGCGACCACAGTGGGGCCGCGCCAATGACCGTCGAGACCGGTTTTCGCCATCAGGATTCGCTTGCCTGCTGTATTCATTATTCTGCTGCCTCAGGTCTGTATCGGGGTGGCCCAGTCGCCAAACACGGAGCGGTAGACATCGCCGATTTCGCCCAGGGTTACCTCCGACTCAAGGGCGTCCATCATTGCCGGCATGATATTACTGCCATCGCGGCAAACTCTCTCCAGTTCCTTCAGGGCCTGGCTGGCGCCGGCTTCGCGGCGCGTTCTGCGAACCTCCTGCAGCCTCGCCAGGGCGACATCATAGGCGTCATCCACCCCCATGAAGCCGTCGACTTCAAACGGTGAGATGTCATCCTGGTGGTCGGTGACACCGATGATGACCTGCTCGCCGCTTTCCTGCTGGCGGAAATCCTCGCTCTGGTTTTCCGCGGCCCGCTCGTGCAGCCAGCCGGAATCCAGCGTGGCGAGGAAACCGCCCTGCTCCTGGATCTCTTCAAAGAAACCCCAGGCGCGCTCAACCAGCTCTGCAGTCAGTGCCTCGACATAGTAGGAACCACCCAGTGGGTCGGTCACCGACTGGATATTGGTCTCCTCCTGCAGGATCTGCTGGATGCGTACGGACATCTGGTGGGCGTGCTCCGAGGGTATCGACAGCGCCTCGTCGTAGCCCGAGACTCCGAGGGACTGCACCCCGCCAAGCGCGGCCGCCAGCGCCATGACCGTGCCGCGGACGATATTGTTGAGCGGTTGCTGATAGGTCATGCGGGAGCCCGCCGTGACGCAGTGGATGCGCAGGTTGGCGACCTTGGGATTGGTAATCCCGTAGCGTCGCTCCAGCAACTGCACCCACATCAGGCGCGCCGCGCGCATCTTGCTCGCCTCTTCGAACAGGTCCATGGAGGCGCGAAAATTGACGCCACTGCAGGCGCGGGCGGCATTCTCCAGCGGCATGGTCTTGCGCCGCTTGATCTCCTCGAGATACTCCACCGCATTGGCAAACAGGGCGCCCAGCTCCTGGTAGGCGTTGAGACCGGTGTCGGCGCCGTTGTACCCGGCAATGGAAACCGGCACCCAGCGGGGCAGGTGCTTGTCGCAGAATTCCATGATGTCGGCGTTGAAGCGCAGGCCGTCCCGGGTCGGAATCTGCTGCTTGGTGACGCAGCCCAGATAGGTCAGGAAAAAATCGCTCTGGCCGGTACCCGGCAACTTCGCCAGGTCGAGGCCGCGATGTCTGGCAACGGTCCAGTAGCCAGCGAGCGCGAAGGGAGCGTGTTGCACCACGGCGCCGCCCGCGTGGCCGAAGCTGGTCGCCAACGGCAGATCCTTCATGCAGATATCGATGTCGCGAACACTCTGCATGACGGCACCGGTGAGGCCCACGTCCTCGCGGCGGGCCACGACATCCGGATGATCCACGTTGTAGCAGTGGTCACCGGTGTTGCGGTCGTGTTCCATGATGAACCCGGTTTCGCCCTGCTCCAGCAGGAAGCGGATGCGCTCGTTTTCATCCTCGGGCTTGCCGAAGCCGCTGAGCTGGAAGATGCGCCAGGGCTTGGTGCGGTAGCCGCCGGGGTGGGCGCCGCGCTGGAACGGCGCCTCGCCCGGGTCGGAGGACATGCGTTCCCGGTGTTCCGGCGGGACATCGCGTTCACTGTAAAACGGTTGCAGGGGAAGGCCTGACGCCGACTTCCATTCCCTGTCCTTATTGTTATCTACACTCATAAGCAGCAGTAATCAGGTGGAGGATGGTCGCTGCAATTTAGTACCCGAGACCCTATTTGTCTACCCCGAAATATTTTATTCTTGACTGCGAGTAAAAAAAGATTACTCTCTCAAGCACAGAGCTTGACTAAAAATAACCAGAGCCAGGGATCCACAATGACCGTTTCCGCGAGTGTGGTCGATCTGACCGCGACTGAAAAAGTGTTTATTGGCGAACCCGCCACCAAAGCCATTGCCAGCGAAGCTGATCGCCTCGGAGCCAAGCGGGTTTTCCTGATGGTCAGCCGCGCGCTGAATACCGGCACCGACGAGATCGACAAGATTCGCAGTGCGCTGGGCGCACGGGTCGCGGGCACCTACGACGGCATGCCACCACACGCCCCGCGCAGCGCGGTTCTGGCGGCCGCGGCCATGGCCCGGGAAGCCGGCACCGACATGATCGTCACCGTGGGCGGCGGCTCCATCACCGATGCCGGCAAGATCGTCAGCCTCTGCCTGAAACACAATCTGCGCGAACACGATGACATGGAGCCCTACCACGTTTATGTCGATGACCAGGGCAGTGTCATCAAGCCCGTGTTCGAAGGACCGGACATTCCCGTGGTCATTTGCCCTACCACCCTTTCCGGCGGCGAATTCAATCCGCTCAGTGGCGCCACGGACGAAACAGTCCACCACAAGCAGGGCTATGAGCATCGGCGCATGGCGGCGGCAAGCATTATTCTCGACCCCGCCCTCACCGTGCACACTCCGGAGTGGTTGTGGCTGTCCACCGGTGTGCGCTCGGTTGACCACGCCCTGGAAACGCTGGGCTCACTGCAGTCCAACGACTTCTGTGATGGCATGGCCGATTGCGCCCTGCGCCTGCTGGCCGAGGGACTGCCCCGGGTCAAGCGGGATCCGGGTGACCTGGAGGCCCGACTCAAGTGCCAGGTCGGCGTGTGGCAGTCGATGATCCCCATCACCGCCGGCGTACCGATGGGCCTGAGTCACGCCATCGGCCACATCCTCGGCGGCACCTGCGACGTGCCACACGGCTATTGTTCCTGCGTCATGGCGCCCGCGGTGCTGGCGTTCAACGCGACGGTCAATGGCGACCGCCAGCGGCGCATCAGCGCCTGCTTTGGCCAGCCGGACCGCCCCGCCAGCGAGGTCGTCGACGAGTTCATCCGCGAGCTGGGCATGCCGCGCTCCCTGTCCGAGGTCGGCGTCAGCCGCGACCAGCTGGAGCACATTGCCGAGTACACCATGCTGGACTTCTGGGCGCGCACCAATCCCCGCGAGGTCAAAGCGGCTGCGGACGTGCTACCGGTCCTGGAAATGGCCTACTGACGCCGCAACTGAAATGGAGTTGAAGTGACCGCACCCCGCCCCGGCAAGAGCCTGAAAGCAGAGCTGGCGCTGTTCAAACGCCGCCGTATCCGCGACGAGGCGAGCCACCTTTTTTTCCGCCTGGGCTATGAAGGGACCACCATTGACGCCATAGGCGAGCAATTGCAGGTCACCAAGCCATTCATCTACAGCTACTACAAGAACAAGGGTGAGATTCTCTACGACATCGCGGAAGTAGGCATCACGCTGTCGCTGGAGGCACTGGAGGAATGTCTGTTGACCAAGGGCTCAAGCTGGGACCGGCTGAAACTGGTGGTGGACCAGGTCGCGAGAATCATCATCGAAAACCAGGAACATATCGTGGTCTACCAGCGCGAGGAAAAGAACCTGGACCAGACCCTGGCGCGGCAGGTCCGCGAGAAGCGCTCGCTGTTTGACCATCGCCTGGCAGAAGTCCTGGCCGAGGGCCACAGCGAGGGACAATTCGACATCGAGGACCCGGTCCTCACCGCCACCACGATCGGCGGGATGATGAGCTGGGTCGCCTTCTGGTATCAACCGGGTGGCCGCTGGTCCGAGGCCGAAATCATCACCCACCTGATCCGCAGCATAGAACGCCTGCTCCTGCCGCGCCCTCGACCACCCGGGGCCAGCGCCAGCCGCAAAAGCAGCGAGGCCCAGCAATGACCCGCAAAAACGGAGCCTGCCCATGACAGCAACCCGATGCACAGACCCGCGCGTGCCGGCGAGAGAAGCCTGCGTGGTGCGCGACCTGATAGACCGCTGGGCCAGCGTCCAGCCCGACCAGACCTATGCGGTGTTCGAGGACGGCAGCACCTGGAGCTACGCCGAGCTGCAGCACCGCGTTGCCGGCGTGGCGGCGGCCCTCCACGCGCGTGGCGTCCGCCAGGGTGACCATGTCGCCGTCTGGCTGTTCGGTGGTCCGGAGGGCATCCTGAGCTTCTTTGCCATCAACTACCTGGGGGCCGTGTTCGTGCCGTTCAATACCGCCTATAAAGGGCGGCTGCTGGAGCACGTACTCGCCAATTCAGATGCGCGCCTGCTGATCGCCCACGGCGACCTGATCGACCGCCTGGAGGACGTGGACACGGCCCTGCTGGAGCGGGTGGTCTATACCGGTGAACCCGCAGCCAGCATCAGCCTGCCCGCCGAGCCCTTCTCCAGGCTGACGACAGAGCAGGCTGAACCGCCCGCACTGGAGCGCCCCGTGGAGCCCTGGGATACCCAGTCGATTATCTACACCTCAGGCACTACCGGACCCTCCAAGGGCGTGCTCTCGTCCTACCTGCACCTCTACACCAACGCGGGCCCGGAAACCTGGCATTTCATAACCGGCGAGGATCGGTTCCTGATCAACATGCCGCTGTTCCACATCGGCGGCATGGGTATCATTTTTGTCATGCTGGCGCGCGGCGGCTCCATATCGGTAATGCAGAATTTCAGTACCGAACGCTTCTGGCCATTTGTCCGGCAAACCGACACCTCGGCGGCTTTCCTGCTCGGTGTGATGGCCACGTTCCTGCTCAAGCAGCCGCCCTCCGGGGACGATCGGAACCACAAGCTGCGCAAGGCCTTCATGGTGCCATTCACTGAAACCGCCCTGGACATGCACGAGCGCTTCGGCATCGACATCTACACCATTTTCAACATGACCGAGATCTCCTCGCCCATTGTTTCCGAACCGAACCCCCGTCGCCGCGGCACCTGCGGCAAAGTGCGCCCCGGCGTCGAGGTGCGCCTGGTGGATGAGCACGATTGCGAGGTGCCCACCGGGGAAATCGGCGAGATGCTGGTGCGCACTGACCGCCCCTGGGGCATGAACCACGGCTATTACAAGAACCCGGAGGCCACCGCAGAAGCCTGGCGCAACGGCTGGTTCCACACCGGCGACTGCTTCCGCCAGGATGAGGAGGGATTCTTCTACTTCGTCGACCGGCGCAAGGATGCCATCCGCCGCCGCGGTGAAAACATCTCCTCGTTCGAAGTCGAGGCCGAGGTCGTGGCCTATCCCGCAGTCCGCGAGGCCGCTGCCTACGGCGTGCCCAGTGATCTGGGCGAGGACGATGTCATGGTTGCCGTTGCGGCCGTCGACGGCATGGAACTGGATGCGGAAGCACTGCTGCACTTCCTGGCGGAGAAGATGCCCTATTTCATGGTTCCACGCTACATCAGGATACTGCCCGAGCTGCCCAAGACACCTTCGGCCAAGGTCCAGAAACACCTGCTGCGCGCCGAGGGGATTACCAGCGACAGCTGGGATCGCGAGGCACACGGAATATCTTTGCGCCGCGACAGCTTGCAGTAGGCAAAACCCCGGCGCACGGCAGGGGAACGCACTTACATTGGCCATTATCACGATAACAACGAGGATTGAAACGATGCACATACACAAGCGAAACGCGATTTTATCCGGTCTCCTCGCAGCGCTGGCCCTGACCGGTTCCGCGCAGGCCCAGAACACACTGGAAGAAGTGGTGGTAACGGCGACGAAACGCGCGGTCAGTCTCGACGACTTCTCCGGTGGCGCCAATGTGCTGGGGGCTGACGCCCTTGGCCCCGGTGGTATCGAAAATGTCCGCGACATGCATGTTGCGGTGCCGAACATGTCCATCGGCGACCAGTTTGGATTCGCGCGGGTTTTCATCCGCGGCATTGGGATGACCAGCATCGACATCGGCGGCGAGGGGGCGGTTTCCTTCCTCCAGGACGGCGCAATCATCCCCCGGCCAGCGGCGCAGCTGGCCGGAATGTTTGACCTGGAGCAGGTGGAAGTACTGCGCGGACCACAGGGCACGCTGTATGGTCGCGGTGCAACTGCGGGGGCGATCAACCTGGTAACCGCCAAACCCGGAGACGAGTTTGGCGGCTTTGCCAGCTTCACCGCCGGCAATTACGGCCTGACCACCTTCGAGGGTGCGGTCGACCTGCCTGCCACGCCGGATCTGGGTATTCGCCTCGCGACCAAGATCGAGAAACGCGATGGCTACGGCGACAACCTGTTCAGCGGCGCGGATATCGATGATCGCGATGCCCAGGCCTATCGCGCGACCTTCGCCTACGACCCCGACGCGAGCTGGGATGTCACCCTGTCGCTGCAGTACTATGAAGAGGACGACAATAACTTCGGCTTCCACTATTTTGGCCCCTCCGAGGGCTCCGCCGCTGGCGCTCCCTTCTCGGTACTGTTCCTCGGCGGAGAGACGGTTTTCGATGTCGGCGGCAGCCTCTATGACATCTACTCCGACCAGGAAGCGATCAACCAGCGCGAGGGCTACGGCGGGATCCTGACGCTGAATTTCGAACTCAACGAAGACACCAGCCTGCGCTCCATAACCTCGCTGCAGGGTATGGACCGCTTCCTGCGGGATGACCTCGATTCCAGCTCGGTCGACCTGTTCGGTCGCAACGACTACGTTGAAGAGAGCGAGTCTTTCAGCCAGGAGTTCGTGCTCAACTTTTCCGGCGACGGCTACGACATCCTCGCCGGTGTCATGTACCTGGAAGAGGAACTGTACGGGAATGTTCTCGTTCCCCTGAACAACCTCTGCTTCCTGCTTGCACCTGAACTGTGCGGCACACCGACCGGGGACTTCATCAACAGCGGCCGCTACGAACAGAACGGCGATGTCGACATCACCGCCTACGGCGCCTTCGCGGAAATTACCTACCCGTTGAGCGAAACGTTTACCGTGATCGCCGGCTTGCGCTACAACTACGAGGAACGTGACGGCACCGGTTTTTTCCGCTTCGATGCGGCGGGCATCGACATCAGTACCGACAAGTCCGCCGACTGGGATGACATCACGCCGCGCCTTACGCTGGAGTATCGCAGCGACAGCAACTCCCTGCTCTACGCGACCTACACCCAGGCCTTCAAGTCCGGCGTCATCAATACCGGCAGCTTGAGCGACCCACTGGACCCGGAAACCGTGGATGCTTTCGAAGTCGGCTACAAGTGGAGCCGCGAGGACGGCACCCTGTCCTGGGCCCTGGCGGGCTTCTACTATGACTACCAGGATCTGCAGATATCCTTTGTCGACGCCACCAGCACGGTAACCACGATCAACGCTGCGGAAGCGGAGAACTACGGCCTGGAGCTGGAGCTGAACGCAAATCTGGGGAGCGGGGTCTCGGTGGATTTCTTTGCCACCTACCTGAGCGCAGAATACAAGGAGTTTTTCAACGGCGACTACGCGAATGGTTTTGCCATCACTGACCTGAGTGGCAATACGCTGCCCAATGCGCCGGAGTACACGGCCAAGCTGGGAATCAATTACGAAACCGGTCTTGGCGAAGGCGATCTCAGGCTGCGCGGTGAAGCCTATTACCAGGACGAGATCTACTTCACCGAATGGAACCGTGCTGACGCCTACCAGGACGGCTATGGCCTTCTCAATGCCAGCGTCGACTACGCCTTCGCCGGCGGCAACTGGATGCTCAGCCTGTGGGGCAGGAACCTGTCCGACGAAGAGGTCATTTCCAACAACATCATTACCGCGCCGCTGTACAACTCTGTCCGGGTGGGGTCAATGCTGCCGCCCCGCACCTATGGCGCCAGCGTGATGTACCAATTCTGATAACCAGCCCCGCCGCGGCAGGAGCCGCGGCGGCGTCACCCTCTGCCAATTCCGCGCAAGGACGATCCATGGCCAGGAACGACCCGCTTGCTTTGGGCGTGTTCATGCCCAACTGCTCCAACATGCCTTCCATCTCTACCCACGCGGTTGTCGCCGACCAGTGGCACTACACAAACAATGAGCGCATCGCCCTGCTGGCCGAGGACCTGGGGTTCGACTACCTGTTTCCTGTCAGTCGCTGGCGCGGCTTCGGCGGCGATACCAACTACCTTGGGACCTCGCTGGAAACGACCACCTGGGCTACCGCGCTGCTGCGCGCCACCCACCGGATCAAGATATTCTCCACCGTACATGTTCCCCTGTTCCACCCCATGGTAATCGCCAAGATCGGAGCAACACTGGCCCACATAAGCGGCGACCGCTGGGGCCTCAATGTCGTCAGCGGCTGGAGTCAGCGAGAATTCGGGATGATGGGCCTGACCCTGGATGACCACGGTCGCCGCTATGAGCGCTCCGCGGCCTTCATCGAAATTCTGCGGGCGCTGTGGGACACGCGGGGCGAACCGGTAAATCACAGCTCGGACTGGTACAGGATCAACAACGGTGTGTCGCTGCCCCGCCCGGCGCGCATGCCCGAAATCGCCAATGCCGGGGTTTCCGGTGATGCCCAGGCGATGACAGCCCGTCTCTGTGACTGGTCTTTCATGTCGGGGGCGAGCATTGAAGCGCTGCCCAAACTGGTCGACAGCATCTCAGCCCAGGCCGAGGCGCATGGGCGCCGGGTGAAGACCGCGATCTTCCCGTTTCTGCTCTGGCGCGACAGCGAGGCCGAGGCGCAGGCTGAGTTGCAGCGCATCATTGAGCAGAAGGATGAAGTAGCCACCCACAACTGGCTCCACGATATCAGCGCAGGCAGCGGCTCCTTCGACGAATTCACCGGCAACATGATCGCCGCCAGCGGTGGCGGCCTGCCGTTGCTGGGAGATGCAGAGATGGTGGCGGAACAGCTGCGAGCAATTCACCAAAGCGGGGTCGACGCCGTGATGGTCACGCTGCAAGACTATGAACGCGACCTGCAGCGCTTTGGCAGCGAGATTCTGCCCATCCTGCGCCGCATGGGTGTCACCAGAGCCTGACGCCGCGCACTGGAGTTCCACCAAACTTCGAGGGGGAGAACATGCTTAGCTTCACCAATGGCGATTTCAAGGTCTACAACATCGAAGAATGGCAGGGTGAGTTCGCCAGCCCGGAGCAACTCTTCGCCGGTTTTGACCCTCGCGAATTTGCCCACTTCGCCGCGCAGATTCCGCATGCCTACTACAGGCCGGAGACCAACAGCCTGTACGCGTTTCTGCAGAGCTGGGTTGTCAGGGCCGGTGACCTGACCATTCTCTACGACACGGGGGCCGGCAACCACAAGGACCGCCCCGGTATTCCTGTATTTGGCGGGCTGGACACGCCCTTCCTCGCCAATCTTGCCGCGGACGGCTTCGAGCCGGATGACATCGATATCGTGATCTGCTCACACTTGCATATTGACCATGTCGGCTGGAATACGCAGCTGCAGGACGGGCAGTGGGTACCGACGTTTGCCAACGCCCGCTACTTGCTCCCGCGTATCGACCGCAGCTACTGGGACCCCGGCATCACCGACGGCCCCCGTCCCTCGCCCACCGGTGCCCAGGTGAACGCGAATGTGTTCGAAGACAGCGTGCAACCGATTCTTGATGCCGGACAGGCGCAGCTGGTCGATGACGGCCATATCGTCGCGCCGGGAATCACCCTGACCCTTCACCCGGGCCACACCCCCGGCCATCTGGTCATGCACCTGGAAAGCGCCGGGGAGCAGGCCATGTTCGTGGGCGACATCCTGCACCATCCTGCCCAGATATTTCAGCCGGACTGGAACAGTGTGTACTGCGAAGACCCCGCGGCAGCCAGGTCCAGCCGCCGCCAGATCCTGGCGCGGGCCGCGAAGACCGGCGCCCGCGTGGTGCCCGCGCATTTTGGCGGCGCGCACTTCGCATGGGTGGAGGAGCACGGCGAAGGGTTCAGGCCCCGGTTTGGCAACCCGATCTAACCGGTGATCTCACCCGACAACCCGCATCACAGGAGACCGGCCCATGCACACGGTTGCTGACCCTCGCACTGCACGACCCACCGTGCATTTTGATCCCACCGATCCCGCACTGATCGCCGATCCCCGCAGCGCTTTTTCCCGCTTGCGCGCCAGCACACCCCTCGCCTGGTCTCCAAGGCGCTGACGGTCAAGCGGGTCAGGGAGATGCGGCCGGAAATCGAGGCCATCACCCACCGCCTGCTGGACCGGTTTACGGGTGGAGACCGGATGGAACTGATCCACGACTTTGCCTACCGACTGCCAACGCTGGTCATGTGCCACATGCTGGGGATCGACGAGGAGGAAGCCGACGACGCGCTGCTGGACCAGCTCAACCAGGCCATCGCCGACTCGTTCCTGGTTCTGGAAATGCGCCCGCTGACTGACGACGAGCTGGCGCTGGCAAATCGCCAGATCGACTTTCTGGAGACGTTTTTCCAAACCATCTTCGCGCGTCGACGTTTACAGCCCCGGAACGACCTCGCCACCGCCCTGCTCAATGCCCGCGAAGGTGACAGCCAGCTCAGCGAACGGGAAATGGTCACCGTCGCCATTGCCCGGGATGCGAACCGATACAGCGCAACCCCGGTGGCGCCCCGGCTTCATGTTTCGGGGCCTGGAGCGACTGGATATCAGCTGGTAGGCACTGCCTCGATTCTGGCCGTCACCGCCCCCAGCAACCGCTCCCCAACCTCCTCCATGTCCAGCACTGTGCCGGGCAACTGCTCGGCCATGGAGGTCACGCGCAAGCCCTGGTGCCCGCAGGGGTTGATGCGCTGGAACGGTTCCAGGTCCAGGTCCACATTGAGCGCGAGGCCGTGGTAACTGCAGCCCCGGCGCACCCGCAGGCCCAGCGCGGCGATCTTGTCGCCGTTGACGTAGACACCGGGGGCATCCGCCCGGGGCGCCGCCGCAATGCCATAGGTCGCCAGCAACTCGACAATGCTCTCCTCGATCAGGGTCACCAGCTGGCGCACGCCGAGGCTGCGCCGGCGCAGGTCCACCAGCAGGTACAGCACCCACTGTCCCGGCCCGTGGTAGGTGACCTGGCCGCCGCGGTCGACCTGCATCACGGGGATATCACCGGGGGCCAAAACATGCTCGGCCTTGCCCGCCTGGCCCTGGGTGAATACCCGCGGATGCTGCAGCAGCCAGAGCTCGTCTGGCGTGGCGTCGGAGCGGCTGTCGGTGAACTGTTTCATGGCCTCGAAGGTGGCGCCATAATCGGCTGCGCCGGGCAGCCTGCGGCACAGCAGCTGCATGGCCTCAGATCACCATGTTGACGATGCCGGTCGCCATCAGGTCCTCGTGCAGGGCCTTGAGTTGCTCCGGCCCCGTCGCGGTGATGGTGATGGTCATGGCGGTGAAGGTGCCCTTGCTGCTGCCCTTGACGGTAATTGTCTCCTGATCGAAACCCGGCGCGTGGCGCTCGAAAACCGCCACGATCAGGGTTTCGAAGTCGGCGCAGCTGCGCCCCAGGACCTTGATCGGGTAGTCGCAGGGAAACTCGATTTTGGGCGGTTCTTCAGCGCTCACCAGCAGGACCCCTCACACACTGAACAGTTTGCTGATCCACATCTTGATGCTGTCCCAGATACGCGCGAAGAAACCGGACTGCTCCACCGACTCCAGGGCCACTATCGGCGCTTCAAACACGGTTTCGCCTTCCAGGGACAGGCGCACGGTACCCAGCTCATCACCGCGACTGAGCGGCGCGATCAGCGTCGGCTGCAGCTCCACATCGGTCTGCAGCTGCTCGCGCTGGCCCCGCGGCAGGGTCACTTTTGCGGGTTCGAGGACGCCCACAGCGACGCTGTCCCGGACCCCCTTCCACAGACGCGGTTCGGCGAGCACCTGTTCCGGTTCGAACAGGTCCGCGGTCTCGAAGAAGCGGAAGCCGTAGTTCAGCAGGCCGCGGGTTTCGTTCTTGCGCACGGTGGGGCTGCGGGTACCCATCACCACTGAAATCAGCCGCATGCCCTCGCGCTCTGCCGAGGCCACCAGCCCGTAGCCGGACTCGCTGGTATAGCCCGTCTTGATCCCGTCAACACTGGAATCTTCGCCCAGCAGGGAGTTGCGGTTGTACTGGCGGATGTCGTTGTAGGTGAACTCGCGCTTCTTGTACAGCGCGTAGTGCTCGGGGAAATTGTTGATCATCGCGGCACCCAGGGTCGCCAGGTCGCGCGCGGTTACCACCTGCCCCTCTGCCGGCAGGCCGTGGGAGTTCACAAAGTGGGAGTTGCTCATGCCCAGGCTCTGGGCATAGCTGTTCATCATTTCGGCAAACGCGGCCTCGCTGCCGGCCAGGTGCTCGGCCACCGCCACGGTGGCGTCGTTGCCCGAGGAGATGATGATGCCGTGCTCCAGGTCGCGGATGGAGACATCCTTGCCGGGCTCGATCCACATCAGGGAGGAGCCGGCAAAAACCGGGTTCTGGGACCAGGCATTGCGGCTGACGGTAACCATATCGTCCGCGCTCACCCGGCCGGACTCGACCTCTCCGGCCAGCACATAGGCGGTCATCATCTTGACCAGGCTCGCCGGTGGCCGGGGTACATCTGCATTGTGCTCCACCAGCACCGTTCCGGTATGGGCATCCACCAGCAGGTAGGCCTCGGCGGCCACCTGGGGCGGCGCAGGAATAATGGCGGACTGGGCCAGGGCCGACTGCGTGGCGGCGGCAGAGAGAACAAACAGGGTGGAGATCAACAAACGTTTCATAACTGCGATGGACTCAATGTGTGTAAAAAAATGGGGGGCGGGGCCGCCTCACGGCAGCAACTGTGTACCCGTGTAGCCGCTGGCCTCGAGGCGCTGCTGCACCAGCAGGATCTCCTCATTGGTCTCCATCGGCCCTATCCGCACCCGGTACAACAGCCCGCTGCCGGTATCCACTCGACTTATCGAGACCGGCGAGGTCACCAGCGACTCCAGCTCTGTACGCAGGCGCTGGGCGGAGGATTCGGAGCCAAAGGCTCCCAGCTGTACGAAACGGTAGCTGCCGAGCAGCGTACCACGCCGGTCATCGATTCCGGCCAGGTTGATGACCTCGACCTCCACCGGTGCTGTGCCCACTTCCATGAAGCCGAGCTTGACCGCGGCCCCGTAGGACAGGTCGATCAGGCGATCGCTGTGAAAAGGGCCGCGGTCGTTGACCCGCACCACGATACTGCGGCCGTTCTCCAGGTTGGTAACGCGGGCGTAGCAGGGAATGGGCAGGGTCTTGTGCGCGGCGGATGCCGAGTAGATATCGTAGATCTCGCCATTGGAGGTTTTCTGGCCGTCGAACTTGGTGCCGTACCAGGAGGCGATACCGCGCTCCCGGTAGTTCGCCAGGCTGGGCAGGATGTGATAGGTCTCGCCCAGGACGGTGTAGGGGCTCAGGTTGCCCAGAGCGAGGATCGGGTCCGGCCGGGGCACCGCGTCCTTGACGTCTTCCGGGCGAATATGGCGCAGGGGCGGGCCGTCTTTTCTCCCATCGCGCTCCGCCACCGGCCGCTCGCCAGGATCGACAGGCGCCTGCGACACTGGCGGACGGGTTGCACAACCCACCGCCAGCAGGGACACCGCCACCAGTATTACCAGGCCGCGGGCAATCACGGCTGCATCCCCGCTGCCAGGCGCTGGCCCAGCTGGTGCACGCTCATGGCGTACATGGCACTGTGATTGTAGCGGGTGATGACATAGAAGTTATGCAGCCCCAGCCAGTGCTCATGACCGTCCTCCAGCTCCAGGCGAACGGCCGTAGCCAGGGCCTCGGGGTCCAGTGGCTGCGCACTGCGCAGACCCGCCGCGTTAAATTCGGCCACGGTGCGCGTGGGGACCAGGCCCGCGTTGAACCAGTCCTCGGGCACAGCGGGGCCTGCCTCGGCGGCGGCGACGATGGTTTCGCCACTGCGCCAGCCGTGGCGGCGCAGATAATTGGCCACACTGCCGATGGCATCCACCGGGTTGTTCCAGATATCGATGACCCCATCGCCGTCAAAATCCACTGCGTAGGCACGGTAGCTGCTGGGCATGAACTGGCCGTAACCCATGGCGCCGGCATAGGATCCCATCATGGCCAGGGGATCCAGTTCCTGCTCCGCAGTGAGAATCAGGTAGTTCTTGAGCTCCTTGCTGAAGAAGGCCGCGCGGCGGGGATAGTCAAAGGCCAGGGTCGCCAGCGCGTCGATGACCCGGTAGCTGCCCGCGATGCGCCCGTAGAAGGTTTCCACGCCAATGATGGCAAGTATGATCTCCGCAGGTACCCCGAACTCGGCCTCGGCCCGGGCGAAGGTATCGCGGTGGGCCGCGAAAAACGCCAGCCCTTCCTCCTCGCGCTGCGCAGTGAGAAATATCTTCCGGTATTCGTGCCAGGGCTTTACCTTCTCCGCCGGCCGCGACATGGCCTCCAGGATGCGCTCCTGGCGTTGGGCCTTGGCCAGCACCTGCAGCAGACGCTCCCGGTCCAGTCCCCGCTCCTCGGCCACCAGTTCATCGACCAGGGCCCGGGCTCCCTCGTGATCGCTGTAGCTGGCTGCAGCCGAGGCCACCACCGACCACAGGCACAATGCCCCCAGACCCCGTTTGAACATCGCTATCATCATGCCCTGCTTCTCATGGAAACCATTGTGCTCACTTGTCATCGACGGCCGCTGGTGTCCGAGGTGGACACGGCCATCAGCACGCCAAAACCCGCCATCAGGGTAACAATCGAGGTGCCACCCGCGCTCACCAGGGGCAGCGGCACCCCCACGACAGGCAGCAGACCCGCCACCATGCCCATGTTAACAAAGATGTAGACGAAAAACGTCAGCGTCAGGCTGGCGGCGACCATACGCCCGAAGTTGCTGCTCGCACTCAGGCCGATCCAGAAACCGCGCAGGACAATCAGCAGATACAGTGCCAGCAACACCAGCACCCCGCGCAGGCCGAACTCTTCTGCCAATACGGCGATGATAAAGTCGGTGTGGCTTTCGGGCAGGAAATCCAGCTGTGACTGGGTGCCATTGAGCCAGCCCTTGCCCTCCCAACCGCCGGAGCCAATGGCAGTCTTGGACTGGATGATGTTCCAGCCCGCACCGAGCTTGTCGCTTTCCGGGTTGAGCAGGGTCAGGATGCGCTGCTTCTGGTACTCCTTCAGCACGTACATCCATACCGGCCAGGCCGACAATACCGCCAGCACCACGGCTCCCACCATGTAGCGCCAGCCGATCCCGGCGATGAACAGCACGAACAGGCCGCTGGCGGCGATCAGGAGGGCAGTCCCCAGGTCCGGTTGCAGCAGAATCAGGACCGAGGGCAAGCCCACCAGCAGCAGGCAGGCCAGCACATACTTGAACCGCGGGGGCAGGGAGCGGGAGGCGAGGTACCAGGCGACTGTCAGCGGCATCACCAGCTTGAGGATCTCCGAGGGCTGGAACCGAAACCCCGCCACTTCCAGCCAGCGCTGGGCGCCCTTGGCTCCCACCCCGACAAACATCACCGCGACCAGCAACGCGAGCCCCAGCAGGTAAAACCACGGCGCCCAGCGCCGGTAACGCTGCAAGTCGATCTGGGCGGCGACAAACATCACGCCGTAGGCCAGGAGAAAATACTGCCCCTGGCGAATGACCGCTCCCAGCTGTTTGCCCGACGCGCTGTAGAGCACCACCAGGCCAAAGCCAGTGAGCGCCAGCAGCAACAACAGCAGCGGAATGTCGAGGTGCAGGCGCTGGGAGAGTGGTGAACGGCGGGACAGGTCGGCGCTGTCCCCGGGAAGCTGTAGCCTGCGGACATAATCACCCATCGGCAAGCTCGTCTTCCGCCACCAGCCAGGCGTCCAGTACGGCGCGGGCAATGGGCGATGCCGCCGAAGCACCACCGCCATTCTCCACAATCACAGCCACCGCGATCGTCGGGGCCTCATAGGGGGCATAGGCGATAAACAGGCCGTGGTTGCGATGGCGCAGGGCGACCTCTGCCTCGACATAGATCGCGCCCTGGGCGATCCCGATCACCTGCGCGGTACCCGTCTTGCTCGCCATTTCGTAGCCAATGCCTTCGCCGATCTTGCGGGCCGTTCCGCGCGCACTGTGGACCACGGCGCGCATGGATTCCTGTACGGCGCTCCACTGCTCGGGGGTGGCCTCCACGGTGCCCAGCAGCGGCGCCTCCTGCAGCTCACCCCCGATCGAGCGAACCAGCCGCGGCGCCCGGTGTTCGCCCCGGGTCGCCAGCACTGAGGTGGCTACCGCCAGTTGCATCGGTGTCGTCAGCATATAGCCCTGGCCAATGCCCGCGCTCAGGGTCTCGCCCGGGTACCAGGGCTGATTCATGGCATCCCGCTTCCAGCGGGTCGAAGGCAGTACACCCGGGCGTTCATTGGTGGTGTCGACGCCGGTGCGGCTGCCCAGCCCGTAGGCGGACAGATATTCGTGCATGCGGTCGATCGTCAGGCGCCGGGCGAGGTCGTAAAAGTAGACATCGCAGGACTCCGCTACCGCCATGTGCATATCCACCCGCGCGGCGTGTCCGGTACCGCGAATTTTCAGGATCCAGTCCCGGTAGCGGCGCGAGTCGCCCGGCAGGCTGTACCAGCCCGGATCGGCTACGGTGCTCTCCGGCGTAACCAGGCCGGACTGCAGGCCGGCCATCGCCATCATTGGCTTGATGGTGGAACCGGGTGGGTACTGGCCCTGCACCGCCCGGTTGAACAGGGGCACATCGAGGGAGTCGCGCAGGGCGCTGTAATCGGCCCCGCTGATGCCGTTGACGAACAGGTTGGTATCGAAGCCGGGAGTGGAGACCATTGCCAGCACGCCGCCGCTGATTGGGTCTATGGCGACCACCGCCCCGCGCTGCTCACCCAGTGCCTCGAAGGCGGTCTGCTGCAGCCCGAAATCGAGGTGCAGGGTAATATCCCCACCCGGAACCGGGTCGTAGCGCTCAAGCACCCGCAGCACCCGCCCGTGGGCAT
Source organism: uncultured Haliea sp. (assembly GCA_947258585.1). Lineage (GTDB taxonomy): Bacteria > Pseudomonadota > Gammaproteobacteria > Pseudomonadales > Halieaceae > Haliea. The sequence goes on from CAMYIZ010000065.1 coordinate 98,660, forward strand.
TGGTCTCCACGTTCTGGTAACCCACCTCACCGTGCAGCAGGTCCTCGTAGAATTTCTCCACGCCGACCTTGCCGACATGAAATGTGCCGCGGTAGTTGCGCTCGTCCAGCTCCTGCGCCTCCTGTTCATTGATGCGCCCGACATACCCCACTGCGTGGGAGAACAGTTCGCCATAGGGGTAATGGCGCACCAGCTGCGCATCCACTGTGACACCGGGCATGCGGTGGCGGTTCACCGCCAGCAGCGCCCGTTCTTCCTCAGTGAGCCGGAACCGCAGCGGCACCGCCTCGTAGGGCCGGCGTCGCTGCAACTTCAACTGGAAGTTCTCCAGGTCGGCCTCGGAAATGGTCACCAGGGCCTGGAGCTCATCCAGGGTGGCATCGAGGTCATCGACCCGCTCGCGGACAATAGAGAGGATATGGCTGGGCCGGTTGTCGGCCAACAACACGCCGTTGCGGTCGTAGATCAGGCCCCGTTTTGGCGGCAGCGGCTGCAGCTGAACCCGGTTGCGCTCGGATTGGGTGCGGTAGATCTCGTAGTTGCTGATCTGCAGATCGTAATAGCGCGCCAGCAGGGATACCAGCAGGACCAGCACCACCAGTACGGACAAAACCGTGCGGGCGCCGAAGATCCGGATATCGCCGCTGGGGTCCTTGAGTGGTATGTGTTGTGGCATCTCGTACCGTCGCCTGCGCGATTGCTGGTCTGGGGCGCGCGTCAGGCGCGATGATACGGGTGCCCGGCAGTGATTGTCCAAGCGCGATAGAGCTGTTCCGCCAGCAACACCCGCACCAGCGGGTGCGGCAGGGTCAGCGCACTCAGTGACCAGCGCTGTTGAGCGAGCGCAAGACAGGCCGGCGACAGACCATCTGGCCCGCCAATCAGCAGGCTGACATTGACGCCGCCCATTTGCCAGTCCGCCAGACGGCCCGCGAGCTGTTCCGTGCTCCAGCTCTCGCCGCGAACATCCAGGGCAACGACCTGATCACCGGCGGGCAGCGCCTTGATGATCTGCTCACCCTCTCGCTCCCGCAGCTGTTCCGGCTTGCTGTCCCGGCCACGGTGGGCCAGCGGCAGTTCGCGCCACTGCAGGCGGATTTCCCGGGGCAGGCGCTTGCTGTACTCAGCCACACCCTCGCCCACCCAGGCGGGCATCTTGCCACCCACGGTGATGACCGTCAGCCGCATCAGGGCTCCTGGCGGGTATCGACCCAGAGCCGTTCAAGGTCGTAGAAGTCACGCGTCGCGGGGAGCATGACATGCACCACGACGTCGCCGAAATCCACCAGGACCCACTCGCCGGGGTTCTCACCCTCGACACCGAGCGGGCGAACGCCTTCTTTCTTGGCTTCCATGGCGACATGGTCAGCCAGCGATTTGACGTGCCGGTTGGACGTTCCGCTGGCGATGACCAGGTAGTCCATCACATCGGTCAGCTCGCGGACATCGAGGGTTGCGATGTTGACTCCCTTGATATCTTCAAGGGCGGCAACAACAAGTTCTTTCAGGGCTTCGGCTTGCATCCGGTCGGGTTCTCTCCAGGGTATCAGTTGTTGTCAGCCGCATCGCGGTACAGCTGACGGGTTTCAATATAGTCCAGTACGGGCTCGGGCAGCAGGTAACGCGCGGACCGTCCCGCCCGGCACAGGGCCCGGATGTCGGTGGCGGAAATATCCAGCGGTCGCAGCTCCAGCGTCAGCACCCCGCCGGCGGGCCGGTCTCGCAGGGCATCCGCGGAGTCCATGCGGTGCGCCGCCAGCCAGTCCGCCACCGGGCCATCCCCGGGCAGCTGCCAGCCCGGGCGGGCGATCACGATAATGTGCGCGTAGTCCAGCAATGCCCGCCAGCGGTGCCAGCCAGCCAGCCGCAGCAGGGCGTCGCAGCCCATCACCAGACCCAGGCTGCGGGCGGGGCCATAGTCGCTGCGCAAACCCGCGAGACTGTCGACGGTCCAGGATGGGCCGCTGCGGTCCAGCTCCCGTCGATCGCAGATCAGGCGCGGCTCCCCGGCCACCGCCAGCTCCACCATGTCGGCCCGGCACTCGGCGGGACAGGCCGGCGCCGGTCGATGCGGCGGGTTGGCGGAAGGCATCAGGTGGAGGCGCTCCAGACCCAGCAGCTCAACCAGTTCCAGTGCCGAGCGCAGATGGCCGTTGTGGATGGGGTTGAAGGTGCCGCCGAGGACGGCCACGGGGCTGGCTGTTGCCGCGTTGGCACTCAACGGCGAACCTGCCCCTCACCAAAGACAACATACTTGCGTGAAGTCAGGCCCTCGAGACCCACCGGGCCGCGGGCGTGGAGTTTGTCGGTGGAAATACCGATCTCCGCCCCGAGACCGTACTCGAAACCGTCGGCAAAACGTGTCGAAGCGTTGACCATCACCGAGCTGGAGTCCACTTCCCGCAGGAAGCGCATGGCATTGCCGTGGTCGCGGGTCACGATACTGTCCGTGTGCTGCGAGCCGTAGTGGTTGATGTGGGCGATGGCTGCGTCCAGGTTGTCCACCACTCGCAGGGCCAGTACCGGCGCCAGGTACTCCTCGTGCCAGTCCTGTTCAGTGGCCGCGGTGATGTCCGGCAGCAACTCCCGGCTGCGTTCACAGCCGCGCAGCTCCACGCCCTTGGCCGCGAACGCCGCCGCCAGCTGTGGCAGCAACGTGCCGGCCTCCGCCGCCGCGACCAGCAGGGTCTCCATCGTGTTGCAGGTCCCGTAGCGCTGGGTCTTGGCGTTGACCGCGATCTCCAATGCCATGGCGTGGTCGGCACCGGCATCGATGTAGACATGGCAGACGCCGTCCAGGTGCTTGATCACCGGCACCCGGGCATCGCGACTGATGCGCTCGATCAAGCCCTTGCCCCCCCGGGGGACAATGACGTCGACATAGTCGGGCATCGTGATCAGCGCCCCCACTGCGGCGCGATCGGCGGTGGCGACCACCTGCACTGCCGCGGCAGGCAGGCCCGCGGACTCAAGGCCCCGGCTTATGCAGGCGGCGATGGCGGCATTGGAGGCCAGGGCCTCGGAGCCGCCGCGGAGGATAGTGGCGTTGCCCGACTTCAGGCACAGGCTGGCCGCCTCCACCGTCACATTGGGGCGGGATTCGTAGATGATACCGATGACGCCCAGGGGAACCCGCATCCTGCCTACCTGGATACCACTGGGCATGGTGTTGACATCGCTGATGCTGCCGACCGGGTCCGCGAGGGCCGCCACCTGGCGCAGTCCGGCCAGCATACCGTCGATGGCCGCGGGAGTCAGTTCCAGACGATCCAGGAGGGCGGCATCGAGGCCGCGTTCGCGGCCGCGGGCGAGGTCCTCGGCATTGGCAGCAGCCAGTTCAACGCGGGACTCATCCAGCGCCGCACAGGTAGCCAGCAGGGCGGCATTGCGCTGGGCCGTGGAAGACGCCGCGACCAGCCGGGAGGCGGCGCGGGCGGCACGACCCAGATCCTGCATGTACTGCTCAACACTCATTGCTGCTTTCCGGCCCCGAGACAAACCGCGATTATACCTGAAGGCCGCCGGACGTGTGCTACTCTGCGCCAAAACGCCGGAGTCGCCATGCACCCCACGCCTGTCCTCGAATGCTTCTACGATTGCTCCAGCCCCTGGACCTACCTCGCCTTCAGTCGCTTGCGGCCGCTCAGCGCCCGCCTCGGCGTACCGGTCCAGTGGCGCCCAATCCTGGTCGGCGGCGTGTTCAACGCCGTCAACAAGGAGCTCTATGCCGCCCGGGAAGGCATGTTCAGCAACCCGCGACGGCTGCGGCACTACCAGAAGGACCTCGCCGACTGGGCGGAGTTCTGCGGTTTGCGAATCAGCCACCCGGACGTATTCCCGGTCAACTCGGCCCGGGCCATGCGCGGCGCACTGTACGCCGCCGACCGGGGCCTGCTGGAACCCTGGTCGGAGGCGGTTTTTGCGGCCTACTGGGGCGACAACCGGGATATTTCCCAGCCAGACGAGCTGGCGGCCATCGCCACCGGCGTCGGACTGGAACCCGACGCGCTGCTGGCAGCGACCACCGAGCAGGCCTACAAGGACCGGCTGCGCGCGAACACCGACGAACTGGTGGCCAGGGGCGGGTATGGCTCCCCCACCCTGTTTATCAATGGTGACGACATGTACTTCGGTAACGACCGCCTGCCGCTGGTGGAATACCGACTGCAGCAGCTGCTCGCCGCCAGGACCCGGGCATGACCGCCCACCCGGCAATTGTTGACAATGGTTCTCATTAGCATTACGCTGGCCCCCAGTTAAAACGTTGCAGGGAACCAGGCTATGTATGTATGTGTCTGCAGGGGTGTGACAGATCACCAGATTCGCGCCGCCGCCGCCGAAGGCGCAAGCTCGGTGGATGAACTGCGCGATCGCCTTGGCGTCGCCAGCCGCTGCGGCAAGTGCAGCTCACTGGCGGCGGATGTACTGCATGAATCCCTGTGCGAGCAGCCGCCCGAACCCGCACTCTACTACGCCGCCGGTTAAGCCCGGCCGCACCGGTGCGGCGACACCGCGGTTGACTGCACCGGGCCATCCCTGCAAGCTTGACGCCACAGTTTCAATCCCCCCGGAGGTTCAACGTGAAAGGCGATCCCCAGGTTATCGAACACCTCAACCGCATTCTCGGTAACGAACTGGTTGCCATCAACCAGTACTTCCTGCACTCGCGCATGTACCGTGACTGGGGCCTGCAGGAGCTGGCGGACCACGAGTACCACGAATCCATCGACGAGATGAAGCACGCGGACCGGTTGATCCAGCGCATTCTGTTCCTGGAGGGGCTGCCCAACCTGCAGGACCTGGGCAAGCTGTTTATCGGGGAAAATACGGCGGAGGTCCTGCGCTGCGACCTGAAGCTGGAACACCTTGGCCACAAGGACCTCAAGGACGCGATCGCCCACTGTGAAGCCGTGGGCGACTACGCCTCAAGAGACCTGCTGGCCGATATCCTGGCTGGCGAGGAAGAGCACATTGACTGGCTGGAGACCCAGCTGGGTCTGATCGAGAGAATTGGCCTGGAGAACTACCAGCAGACCGCGATGCACACCGTCAAGCCCGACTGAGAGTGTGCACCCTGTTCAGCCGGCGCTTTGCGCGGCAGCGGCTTCCTTCACCAGGGTCTGCAGCTCGCCACTGGCATACATCTCGGTAACGATATCGCAGCCACCGATCAACTCACCGTTGATCCACAGCTGGGGAAACGTCGGCCAGTTGGCGTATTTCGGCAGGTTGGCGCGGATATCCGGGTTGGCCAGGATATCGACGTAGGCGAAGCGCTCCCCGCAGGCCATCAGCGCCTGCACGGTCTGGGCGGAAAAGCCGCACTGGGGCTGGTTGGGCGAGCCCTTCATGTACAGCAGGATGCCGTTGTTTTCGATCTGTTCCTTAATGGTGTCGATGATATCCATGCAAATATAGGCCTTTGTCGTGGGTGGTCGTTGGACCAGAACTGAGGGCGAAAGTTTACCTGAATCTGCGGGAAAACACAGGGGCGCCCGAGCCGACCGGCGAGCCGCCGCAGCAGAGGCCGGGGCCCCGGCCCGGGGGCTGCGCGCGAATTGCCAACAGCCCGGGATACCGCTATCATCCACCTCCTGACAGGCAGCTAGCGCTGCCTTTTTGCGTTTCAGGGCCCGGCATCCGGGCCTTCGCACCAGGGGGAATTGCCGGTGTCCGCGTTGATGCAAACCTATGCCAGGCTGCCCGTGACCTTCAGTCACGGCGAGGGTGCCTACCTGTTCGATACCGAGGGCCGCCGCTATCTCGACGCGCTCTCCGGCATCAGTGTGACCAATCTGGGCCACGCCCACCCGGCGGTGACCGCGGCCATCAATGAACAGGCGGGCCGCCTGCTGCACACTTCCAACCTCTACCACATCGCCGCCCAGGAGGCTTTGGCGGAGGCCCTGACGGCAGTGTCCGGCATGGAGACAGCATTTTTCTGCAACTCCGGGGCAGAGGCCAACGAAGCCGCAATCAAGCTGGCGCGGCTGTACGGCCACCAGCGCGGCGTCACGAAGCCCACCATCATCGTGTTCGAAAACGCGTTTCACGGCCGCACCCTCGCCACCCTGAGCGCCACCGGCAACCGCAAGATCCAGGCCGGCTTTGAGCCCCTGGTCAGCGGTTTCACCCGCGCGCCCCTGAACGACCTGGAAAGCCTGCGGCATATTGCCGCCAACAACCCGGACGTGGTCGCCGTATTGATCGAGCCGATCCAGGGTGAAGGCGGCATCCGGGTCGCGGATCCGCAGTTCATGCAGGGCCTGCGTGCGCTGTGCGACCAGCACCAGTGGCTGCTGATGCTGGACGAGGTCCAGTGCGGCAACGGCCGGGCCGGACACTATTTTGCCTGCCAGGGCATGGAGCTTGTGCCGGAGGTTATCACCACCGCCAAGGGCCTGGGCAATGGCGTACCCATCGGTGCCTGCCTGGCGCGGGGCCCGGCGGCAACGGTGTTCGCCGCCGGCAACCACGGCTCCACCTATGGCGGCAACCCGCTGGCCTGCGCCGCGGGCCTGGCCGTGGTCAACACGGTGGTCAACGAGCAGCTCGCCCCGCGCGCGACCGCAGCGGGAGCCCGGCTGCGCCAGCACCTGCAGGACGGCCTCGCCGGCTATCCGGGGCTGGTCGAGATCCGCGGCCGCGGCCTGATGATCGGCGTGCAGCTGCACCGCGACTGCGGCGAGCTGGTGGCGAAGGCGCTGGCGGCGGGCCTGCTGATCAACGTCACCGCCGGCGACACCATCCGCCTGCTGCCGCCGCTGATCTGCAGCGATGCGGAGCTCGATGAACTGGCCGCAGGCCTTGTCAACCTGATCCGGGACTTCGACTGAGGTCCCAAAGCACTCTTCCGCAGGAATTTCACATGGCTTCACCACGGCACTTCCTCACCCTTCTCGATTTCAGCCCCGCCGAGCTGCAGGGGCTGATCACCCGCGCCTCGGAGATGAAGCGCGCCCATCGCGCCGGCGAGGACCAGCGTCGCTTTCCCGGCAAGGTGCTGGGGATGATCTTCGCCAAGTCATCCACCCGGACCCGGGTTTCCTTTGAAGCCGGCATGGCGCAACTGGGCGGGCACGCCATGTTCCTCTCGCCCCAGGACACCCAGCTCGGCCGCGGCGAACCAATAGAGGACAGCGCCCGGGTGATTTCCTCCATGGTCGACATCGTGATGATCCGGACCTTTGGCCACGATATTGTCGAGCGCTTCGCCGCCTGTTCCTCGGTGCCGGTGATCAACGCCCTGACCGATGACTTCCACCCCTGCCAGTTGCTGGCGGATATCCAGACCTGGACCGAGCACCGCGGCCCGGTCTCGGGCAAGACCGCCTGCTGGGTCGGGGACGGCAACAATATGTGCCAGTCCTACATCAACGCCGCCCGCCAGTTCGACTTCCAGCTGCGCATCGCCTGCCCGCCGGGTTTCGAGCCCAGGTCTGAACTGCTGGCGGCCAACCGCGACCGGGTCGAACTGACCCACGATCCGGTGGCTGCAGTGCGCGGCGCAGACCTCGTGGTCACCGATGTCTGGGCCTCAATGGGCCAGGAAGCGGAGCAGAAAACCCGCGCCCGCCAGTTTGCTCCCTTCCAGGTGAACGAGGCGCTGATGACGCATGCGGCAAGCGACGCCCTCTACATGCACTGCCTGCCCGCCCACCGCGGCGAGGAAATCAGCGCCGGGTTGATGGATGCGGCCGACACGGTGATCTGGGACGAGGCGGAAAACCGCTTGCACGCGCAAAAAGCGCTGATGGAATTCCTGCTCCTGGACCACTAATAACCGCTGCCTCTATCCCGCCAAATTCTTAGAAGAAATTATTCAATACAGAGCCGGCGACGCCCCGACTACCCACCTTCGGGGGCCACTCCAACCCTGTGGCGGCCTCCCGGGTAAGTGGGCACGGACCTACCAATCCACGAACATCTTATCCACAACATAATCCCAGACTTGCGGCCTTGCATTGTCCCTGCAGCCGCATTATCTTGTGTGCGTCATCGCTGTCTACCCCAAGATGTGGGGTCTGAACAACAAAAATGCCTCCAGCACCACCTTTTTTGGAGTTGCCATGCAAACAGATACCACCCCCGCCAACGGCCCCCAGTCCAGCCGTTCCACCCCCGATATGCACCCGGTTTCAGGCAGCATCGCCGCCACCGCCCCGGGCCAGCTGCGGGTCATCAAGCGCAACGGCACCGTGGTGCCCTTTGAGGAAAGCAAGATCTCGGTGGCGATCACCAAGGCGTTCCTCGCCGTTGAAGGGGGCACCGCCGCCGCCTCGACCCGCATCCACGAAACCGTCGCCAAATTGACCGACCAGGTCGCCAACACCTTCCGCCGGCGCATGCCCTCCGGCGGCACCGTGCACATCGAGGATATCCAGGACCAGGTGGAACTGGCCCTGATGCGCGCGGGCGAGCACAAGATCGCCCGCGACTACGTCATCTACCGCGAAGAGCAGGCCCGCAAGCGCGCCGCCCGCAAGGCGCTTTCACCGGCCGCCCAGGAGGCCGCGGGCAATATCAGCGTGGTGCAGCTGGACGGCAGCCGCGCACCCCTGGACCTGGAGCGCCTGCACACCATCGTCACCGAGGCCTGTGCCGGGCTGGCGGATGTCAGCAGCAGCCAGATCATCGACGAGGCCCTGCGCAACCTCTACGACGGCGTCACCGCCGCTGAACTCTCGACCTCGCTGGTCATTACCGCCCGCACCATGATCGAGAAAGAGCCCAACTACACCTACGTCGCGGCGCGCCTGCTGTGTGACAACCTGCGAGCCGAGGCGCTCAACTTCCTCGGCGTGGCGGACTCTGCAACCCAGGGCGACATGGCCGAGCTGTACGCCAGGGCGCTGCCGGCCTATGTCGAACGCGGTGTGGAGCTGGAGCTGCTGGATCCCAAGCTGCAGCAATTCGACCTCGAGCGACTGGGCCGCGCACTGCTGCCGGAGCGCGACCTGCAGTTTACCTACCTGGGCCTGCAGACCCTGTACGACCGCTACTTCATCCACAGCAATGACACCCGCATCGAGCTGCCGCAAGTCTTCTTCATGCGCGTCGCCATGGGTCTCGCCACCGAGGAAGCCGACCGCAACGCCCGGGCGATCGAGTTCTACGAGTTGCTGTCCTCCTTCGACTACATGAGCTCCACGCCGACCCTGTTCAATGCGGGCACCCTGCGCCCGCAGCTGTCCTCCTGCTACCTGACCACGGTCCCCGACGACCTGCACGGTATCTTCGGCGCCATCCAGGACAACGCGATGCTGTCCAAGTTTGCCGGCGGCCTGGGCAATGACTGGACCCCGGTGCGCGCGCTGGGCTCCTACATCAAGGGCACCAACGGCAAGAGCCAGGGCGTGGTTCCCTTCCTCAAGGTGGTCAACGACACCGCGGTAGCGGTCAACCAGGGCGGCAAGCGCAAGGGGGCGGTCTGCGCCTATCTGGAAACCTGGCACCTGGACATCGAGGAGTTTGTCGAGCTGCGCAAGAACACCGGCGATGACCGCCGCCGCACCCACGACATGAACTCCGCCAACTGGATTCCGGACCTGTTCATGAAGCGCGTGTTCGACGACGCGGAGTGGACCCTGTTTTCCCCGAACGATGTACCGGACCTGCACGATCTCTACGGCAAGGCCTTCGAGGAACGCTACTCCTTCTACGAGGAGCAGGCCCGCAGCGGCAAGCTGAAACTGCACAAGACCGTCCGCGCCCAGAACCTGTGGCGCAAGATGCTGGCCATGCTGTTCGAGACCGGGCATCCCTGGATGACCTTCAAGGACCCCTGCAACCTGCGCTCGCCGCAGCAGCACGTGGGCGTGGTGCACTCCTCCAACCTGTGCACCGAAATCACCCTCAATACCAGCAAGGACGAGATCGCGGTCTGCAACCTGGGGTCCATCAACCTGCCCCAGCACGTGGCCGACGGCGGCCTCGACCTGGACAAGCTGCGCAAGACCGTGCGCACCGCCGTGCGCATGCTCGACAACGTGATCGACATCAATTACTACTCGGTGCCCCAGGCCGAGCGCTCCAACCTCCGCCACCGGCCGGTTGGCCTGGGCCTCATGGGCTTCCAGGACGCGCTCTACAAGCAGCACCTGGCCTACGGCTCGGATGAGGCGGTGGGTTTTGCCGACCGCTCCATGGAGGCGATCAGCTATTTCGCCATCGAGGCCTCCAGTGAACTGGCCGCCGAGCGCGGCGCCTACTCCAGCTACCAGGGCTCGCTCTGGAGCCAGGGTATCTTCCCCATCGACTCGCTGGATATCCTGGTGCAGCAGCGGGGCGCCGACTACATCCAGGTGGATCGCAGCACCTCCCTGGACTGGGAGGCCCTGCGGGCGGTTGTCAAAGAGCAGGGAATGCGCAATTCCAACGTGATGGCCATTGCCCCGACCGCGACCATCGCCAATATCACCGGCGTGTCGCAGTCGATTGAACCGACCTACCAGAACCTGTATGTGAAATCGAACCTGTCAGGCGAGTTCACGGTGGTCAACCCCTACCTGGTCAATGACCTCAAGGCCCGGGGCCTGTGGGACGGGGTCATGGTCAACGACCTCAAGTACTACGACGGCAGCGTCCAGGCCATCGACCGCATTCCCCAGGACCTGAAGGCGATCTACGCCACTGCCTTCGAAGTGGAGCCGCGCTGGCTGGTGGACGCCGCCAGCCGCCGCCAGAAGTGGATCGACCAGGCCCAGTCACTGAACCTGTACATCAACAACGCCAGCGGCAAGAAGCTCGACGTCACCTATCGCATGGCCTGGTACAGCGGCCTGAAGACCACCTACTACCTGCGCTCCCTGGCGGCTACAGGGACCGAGAAATCCACCATCAGCACCGGCAACCTGAACAAGGTGGCATCCGGTGGCCAGGCAGCGGCGGGGCCGGCCCCGGTTCCCGCGGCCTGCTCCCTGGACGACCCGGACTGCGAGGCCTGCCAGTAGCGCGGGCCAGGCAGCTGAAACAGAGCGTATTGGACTACAAGTGAAGCAGCAGAAGGACAGCACACAATGTTGAGTTGGGACGACTACCACAACGACGAGGCCATCAGCACGGCAACCGCCAGACAGGTACCGCCACCACCCCCACCCCGGGAAGAGCCGGCACCCGCCGCGGTGGCCAGGCCGGCGCCGCCCGCGGAGGTCGCGATCGCGGCCGC
>CAMYIZ010000066.1 GCA_947258585.1 uncultured Haliea sp.
GGCCGTTGGCTGTCGTCCAGGGGTCCTGGCACGCAACCGGTGTCCCGCGCAGACGAAGTCCCGAGCGGGTATTCAAGGTGCCCCGCGTTGATGCGGGGGGTGGGGGCTTCGCTACGGACTTGGAGGGCGTCGGTGCGCCCACCTGATCTCCTTAGTGGCTGCCAAGCTGCAGCCCCTGAAGTGGGAACAGGCACGCGCCAACCCCACCGGCGCCATGCCTCATGCCTCCCCGGCTCACACCGTGCGGGGCCAGACGGCAGCGCAAGATCACCACAGGAGCGCGCGCCGCATGCGCCCGCAATGGAGTAGCGAAGTCCCCGCCTCCCGGAGCGACGCAGCGGCCGCCAGGCCGCCACGCGAACGAAGCGGCCCACGAAGCGACGCTGCGGCCATCAGGCCGCCACGCTAACGGAGCCGCGGATGGCGCTATTGATGGAGCGATAGAGCGGACTCGGGGGTCGCCAGGGGGACCGCCGCGGAGGGTTCGTGCTTTACAGAACACGCGAGGCTGGGCAGGATGCAAGGCTTGGTCTACGAGGATTGATAATGCGCATAAGGCCGCTCCTTGCCCTCATGTCTCCCGCGCTGTTCCCGGGCGCTCCTTCCGCAGTGGTAGCCTCGGAGCCCTGCGACCAGGTCGACGACATCCGTTCCACCTGCGGCCTGGCTGCTCCGGAGGACCTGTACACGGACTCTTGTGTAGGGGGTCGCAGCATTCGCCTGCCCATGCCCGGAGCGGCCAGCGCGTGACCGTCTGGCGCAGTCTGTTGCTCTGGGGAACACCACCGCTGGCCGTGGCGGTGGCCTTGCTGTTGCTGCAGGCGGGGTACAGCGGGGATATCGCCATAGTCGGCATGGTGGCGATCTGGTGCGTACTCTGGTGGGTATTCGAGCCGGTGCCGATCCCGGTCACGTCCCTGTTGCCCATCGCCCTCCTGCCCCTGCTGGGGGTGCTGACCCCGGCGGAGGTGGGACAGGCCTACGGCTCCCCGCTGATACTGCTGTTGCTGGGTGGCTTCCTGTTGTCCAAGGCCATGGAGCACTCCGGCGCCCATCGCCGTATCGCCATTGGCATGGTGCGGCTGGTCGGTGCCGACAGCGGGCCTCGGCTGGTGCTGGGCTTCATGATTGCCGCCGCCACGCTGAGCATGTGGATTTCCAACACCGCGACCACCCTCATGCTGCTGCCGGTGGCGCTGGCGGTGCTGGAGGCAACGGACCGGCGCCGGGAGCTGGCGGTGCCATTGCTGCTGGGAGTGGCCTATGCCGCCAGTGTCGGCGGTATCGGCACTCCCATCGGCACTCCGCCCAACCTTATCTTCATGCAGGTTTACGAGCAGACCACAGGGGCCGCAATCAACTTCACCCAATGGATGGGCTGGGCGGTGCCGGTGGTGGCGGTGATGATCCCGCTGATGGCCCTGCTGCTGACCCGCGGCTTGCGCGGGCCCATTGTCGTCGAGCTACCCGATACTGGTCGCTGGCGCAGCGAAGAGAAGCGGGTGTTGCTGGTGTTTGGCCTGACCGCCCTGGCCTGGGTTACCCGCGGCGAGCCCTTTGGCGGTTGGCAGGCCTGGCTGGGCCTGCCCCAGGCCAACGACGCCTCGGTGGCGCTGCTGGCCGTGGTGGTGATGTTTGTGCTGCCCAACGGCAAGGGCGGACGCCTGCTCGATTGGGAGCGGGCCAGCAGCATCCCCTGGGGCGTGCTGCTGCTGTTTTCTGGCGGTATCTGTCTGGCCAGCGGCTTTGTCGCCTCCGGGCTCAGCGAGGTGATGGGACAGTGGCTGGCGGGGACAACGGACATGCCGGTGTGGCTGTTGCTGTTGCTGATTTGCCTGGTGGTCACCTTCATGACCGAGACCACGTCCAACACGGCCAGCACCACCCTGCTGATGCCGGTGCTGGCAGCTGCGGCACTGGCGGCGGATATCCCGCCCGAGCTGATCATGGTGCCCGCGGCGATGAGTGCGAGCTGTGCTTTCATGCTGCCGGTGGCGACGGCGCCGAACTCGGTGGTCTACGGCAGTGGCCTGATCACCACCGCGCAGATGGCGCGGGAAGGCTTTCTGATAAACCTGATGGGGGCGCTGGTGATCAGCACCCTGTGCTTCATTCTGGTGGCCTGATCCCCGTCAGCGGGGCACTGCCTGCCCCGCTGACGGGCAGTTCTCAGAGCAGAGCCATCATGGTGTCGGCGGAGCTCACATCTATCCCAGGGCCGGGCTCCACGTTCAGGTGGGTTACGGTGCCGTCCTCCACAATCATCGCAAAGCGCTGGCTGCGTTTGCCGAGGCCGAATCCGGTGCCGTCCAGTTCCAGGCCCAGCGCCGCGGTGAACTCGCCGTTGCCATCGCCCAGCATCAGCAATTCCTCGGCATTCTGGGCCTTGCCCCAGGCGTCCATGACGAAGGCGTCGTTGACCGCCATGCAGGCGATGGTGTCCACGCCCCTGGCCTTGATCTTGTCAGCGTTGACGACGTAGCCGGGCAGGTGAGTCACGCTGCAACCTGGGGTAAAGGCGCCGGGCACGGCAAACAGCAGGACCTTCTTGCCCTTGAATATTTCATCGGTCGTGATATCGACCGGACCTTTCTCGCCCATGGTCTTGAGGGTTGTTGAGGGGATCTTGTCCCCGACCTTGATTGTCATGTGCAGCTCCTTGGTTGCTGGGTTTGGCCTGTGCCTGGGTGGGAGATCATAACAGATGAACCGGGGTATGCGCTGCCTCCCGGCGAGGCGCCTTCAGCGGCCGTCGACCATGCTTTCGAAGATGGCCTGGCAGTCGCGGTAGAATGTCAACTGGGCGTCCCCGAGGTAGGGGGCGACCATGGTCAGCAGCTGCAGGACCCCCTGGTGAATGATCACCTGCGGTGCGCGGGGTTCGTGCAGCAACTGGTCGTAGCTGAACCAGTAGGTCAGGGCCAGGGTCATGTTGTCGACCAGGCTCAGCAGCTGTTCCTCACCGGTGTCGATCACCGCCTGTTCCAACAGATTATGGCAGATCGCGAGCAGGGCCGAGCGCTGCAGCTGCAGGAGACGGCGAAAACCCTTGCGGATGGGTGGATAGCGCTGCAGCAGGTCGTCCAGGTTGTGGTAGAGGAAACGGTACTGCCACATGTCCTCCAGCACCACGTACAGGTAGTACCAGTTGTCTTCCACCCGGCCTGGCTCGGCACTCAGGGGCCCCTCCAGGGGCGCTCTCAGGGTGTCGCTCAGAGCTATCTCGTATTGCTGGAACAGCTCGCCGATGATCTGGTCCTTGCCCTTGAAGTGGTAGTAGAGATTGCCCGGACTGATGTCCAGTTCGTTGGCGATGTCGATGGTGGTGGTATGCGCCTCGCCCTCCTCGTTGAACAGGGCGAGACTGGTGACGAGAATGCGGTCGCGGGTTTTCAAGAAGCGCTGGCCGCGGCCGGGATTCAGGCCGGCTTGCCGCCACTACTTCTGCCGCGGCCTGGTGCCGCCTTGGTCTTGGCCGCGACCTTGCGGGTCGTCGCTTTTTTCCTGGCGGCGGGTTTGCGACCGCCCTGGGCCGCCAGCGCCGCTGTCAGGTCGTCCACTTTCCGCGTCAGCCGGTCAATTTTTTCATGCAATGCCAGCAAGTCCTCGCCGCGGGCGGGCAGCTGCAGCTGAAAGCTTTCCCGTACCCGGTGAATGCGCTCTTCCACCGACGCCCGTGCCGCCCTGCTGCTGGATATTCCCTTGCGGGCCTCGTCTTCCAGTGCGGCGCCGGCCTTGACCAGCTCGCGAAACAGTTTTGGGGTTTCCATCCCGGCTTTCTCCATCCTGTCCTGGGCCTCATCCACTGCCCGGCCATAGGCGCCGACGCCCGCCAGCCAGATATTGCGGGCGATCTCGCTGGCTTTGTCGGTGACCTTGTTTTTTTCGTTTTTATCGTCGCTCATGAGTCATCCTCCGCGCCGGTGGCTGACAATGCCGCCCGGGCAGCCATTTAACCAGAAACAAAAAAAAGGGGCCACATAGTGACCCCGAAATCAGTCCCTGGCCAGCAGGGAGGGAAGCGGTGCTCAGGCGGCTGAGCGGAAGCCTACAGATGCGCGCAGCTCGTCGAAGCGGGCGCGGGCCTTTGCCAGGCGCGCCTCCAGCTTCTTGCGATCCTTGAGGGCGTCCAGCTCCAGGCGCGGCAGCTCGATTTCGCTGATCAGGCCCTTGGCATCTTTCTCTACCTTGCTGCCGCGCTTGACCAGTTCCGCGTAGGCGACATTGGCCGCCTTGCCGCGCGCGTCCAGGCGGGCCTGCAGCCGGTCCAGGCGTGCCTGCATTTCATCGTAGGCCTTGCCGTAGAAACCGAGACTGGCGAGGAAGGCGTTGCGGCTTACGGCACGCGCACGACCGGCCAGTTTGGTGGCGGCTTTCTCGGCATCGCGCTCGTAGGCAGTGGCCGCCTTGGTGGCACGACGCTTGTAGGTACGGGCCTTGGCTTCAACTTTTTCTACGGTTTTCACGGTGGCCGACTTGCTGGCGGCGCGCGGCCGGCCGGGGCCCCTGCGGGTGGTGGCGGTCGTGCCAGCGGCGGCGGTCTTCGGGGTCGCTTTGCGCTTGGCAGCGGCGCGCTTGGGAGCGGTCGAGGCGCTCGCAGCGGTTTCGGTTGCAGATGTGGTGTTTTCGTCAGCCATGTCAGTACTCCTTGCCGGTTGAGTGCGGTGTAATGCAACACCGATGCGCTCACCTTAGGGATAAAAATTAGAATGTTCCTACTAGAAGTGACATATTCCCGCTGCAGCCATCCGCCCACACCGAACCTGCGTATTTCCAACTGTTGCCGGTATGATAGGGGTTCCGGGGCGGGCTGGAGTCCCGGGTGCCCGATAGCCTCGAACAGTCAGGTGTTTCATGGCCTTGAAAACTTCGCGCTCATTGTTGGGAGCAGCCGCTGTCGCCGTGCTGGGGGTGGTCGTGTCCTGGATTTTGCTGGTGGCCAAACCCGCGCCGGAACCCGAAGCCCTGCCCCCCGAGACCCTGCCCCTGGTGGATGTGGTCAGCGTTGAGCCCCAGTCACTGGCCCTGAGTGTAACCACCCAGGGGACCGTGCGTCCGGTGCGCGAAATCGACCTCGTGAGCCGGGTGGCGGGCAGGGTCGAAGCGGTGGCGCCCGATTTCTCCGCCGGCAGTTTTTTTCGCAGCGGTGACCTGCTGGTCAGCATAGAGGACGTCGACTACCGATTTGCCATTGCCCGCGCCCGCTCTCAGGTGGCGGCGGCGGAACAGCGCGTGGCCGAGGAAGAGGGCAGGGCGTTGCAGGCCAAGCGCGAGTGGCGCGACCTGGGCAACCCAGACGCCAATGCCCTGTTCCTGCGCCAGCCGCAGCTGGCCTCCGCCAGGTCCGCCCTGGAGGCAGCCAGGGCCGACCTCGGCGCCGCTGAACTGGACCTGGCGCGCACCCGAGTGGTCGCCCCCTTCAATGGCCGTATCAGTGAGAAGCTGGTCGATAGCGGGCAGTATGTCACTCCCGGCACCCGCATCGCCCGCGTCTACGCGACGGACGCGGTAGAGGTCAGGCTGCCGCTGACCGACCGTCAGGTGGCCTTGCTGGACCTGCCCCTGCACTACCGCCCCGATGACAGCGAGCTGGAGTTGCCCGCGGTCACTCTGCGCGCAACATTCGCCAATCGCGACTGGGAGTGGCGGGGTCGAATCGTGCGCACCGATGCCCGTATCGACGAAAACAGCCGGGTGGTGTACGCGGTAGCCGAGGTCCGGGAGCCTTTCGCCCGCGGCCCTGGTGGCGAGCGTCCGCCGCTGGTGCCGGGCATGTTCGTCAGCGCCACCGTGGCCGGGCGCGACCTCGAGGCGGTAGCCAGCCTTCCCCGTTCGGCCTTGCGCAACGAGGCCGGCGTGATGCTGGTCGACAGCCGCCAGCAGGTGGTGGTGCGTGAGGTCAGCGTGCTGCAGAGCGAGGGTGGCCGGGTCTGGGTGCAGGGCCTGCAGCGCGGTGACCGGGTCATTGTCCGCGAGCCCACTGTCACGGTTGCCGGTATGCGGGTCGAAGTCAACGAAGTGGCGCGCGTCGCCGGCGCGAGTCGCTGATCGTGGGCGGCCCGGTGCGCTGGTTTATCCACAATCCCATCGCGGCCAACCTGCTGATGCTGTTCCTGCTGGTGGGCGGAGTACTGGGTGTGCCAGCCCTGGAGAAGCAGTTCTTCCCGACCTTCGAGCTCAACCGCGTCAGCATTGCCCTGGCCTATCCCGGTGCGGGCCCGCGGGAGGTTGAGGAACAGATTTGCGTCCGCATCGAGGAGGCCATCCACGACCTCAGCGGTATCAAGGAGATACGCTCCACTGCCCGCGAAGGGATCGGGACAGTGGTGGTGGAGGCGGAGGCCGGCTATGACATGCAGCGGCTGACGGCGGAGATCAAGACCCGGGTCGATGCCATCAATACGTTCCCGGTGGAAGCCGAGCGCCCAATTGTGACCGAGCTGGCTTTTCGCCACTACATGGCGGCGGTGTCGCTGGCGGGCGATCTCAGTGAGCGGGACCTGAAGCGCCTCGGGGAGCAGCTGCGCGACGATCTCGCGGCACAGCCCAACGTGTCCGTGGTGGAGCTGGAAACACCGCGTCCCTACGAGGTGTCGGTGGAAGTCTCCGAATACACCCTGCGGCGCTATGGCCTGACCTTCAGCGACGTGGTGGCCGCGATCCGCAGTTCCTCCCTGAACCTGCCCGCAGGTGCGATCAAGGATGCGGGGGGCGATATCCGCCTGCAGACCCGGGGCCAGGCCTACGACCGCTTCGAGTTCGAGCGCATTCCGGTGGTGACGCGCCGCGACGGTACCCAGGTCCTGCTGCGGGACGTGGCCACTGTGGTGGATGGTTTTGAGGACGTCGATGTGCGCACCCGGTTCAACGACAAGCCCTCCCACACGCTGCATGTCTTCGTGACCACCAGCCCCAATACCCTGGCCACCAGCGATACCGTGCATGCGTGGGTGGAGCAGACCCGCCAGCGCCTCCCCGCAGGTGTCGAGCTGGCGGTCTGGCGTGACTCTTCGGTGCCCTTCAAGGGGCGCGTGGATACCCTGCTGAAAAACGGTATCGGCGGGCTGCTCCTGGTGTTTCTTGTGCTGGTGTTGTTCCTGCGTCCCCGGCTCGCCATGTGGGTCTGTGTCGGAATCGCTGTGGCCTTTGTCGGTACCCTGTTCCTGCTGCAGTACACCGGCACCAGCCTGAACATGATCTCGCTGTTCGCCTTCCTGTTGATCCTGGGGATCGTGGTTGACGACGCGATTATCGTCGGTGAGTCCATTCACGCCCGCCAGGCGGCGGGGGAGCTCGGTGTCGCCGGGGCTATCAGCGGTACCCAGGCGGTGATCAAGCCCGTGATCTACGCGGTAGTCAGCACCATGATCTTTTTCGTGCCCATGTTCTTCATGCCGGGGGACATGGCCCAGGCCGCGGTTGCCATTCCCACCGTGGTCATCATCGCCCTGGCCCTGTCGCTGGTGGAG
The DNA here is from genome assembly GCA_947258585.1 of uncultured Haliea sp. Classification (GTDB taxonomy): domain Bacteria; phylum Pseudomonadota; class Gammaproteobacteria; order Pseudomonadales; family Halieaceae; genus Haliea. The sequence continues at coordinate 7,470 of CAMYIZ010000066.1, forward strand.
TGCCTGTTGATTCTGCCACCGCACCTGGCACATATGCCGCCGGCAACCCCCAGCCGTTTTGCCGCCATGCGGCGGCTGGAAACCCTGCGCCTGCGCTTCGCCGACGGCATGACGCGCGTGGGCAGGCAGCGCTACCGTCCGTTCCTGGCCGTCTGCCTGCGGCACAACCTGCTGGTGATGGCAGTGTTCCTGAGCCTGCTGCTGGTGAGCCTGGCACTGTACGGTGGCGGCTGGTTGCGTTCCGCGTTCTTCCCGTCGATCAACTCCGACTATGTGATTGCCGAAATCGAGCTGCCCGAGGGAGGCGCCTTCAGCGACACCCTGCGCGTCCTGCGCCAGGTGGAGTCGGCGGCGTTGCAGCTCAAGCAGGAATACAACCAGAACCCGGTCTACTCAGCCCTGGGGCCCGCGATCGGCCACATCGACTCCAGCGGCAACGCCAACCAGATCCGCGTGATCATCGAAACGGTGTCGGATGAGATCGACACCCGGGAGCTTGCGGACCGCTGGCGGGAGGCCATCGGCGAGCTGCCTCCGGTGCAGGATTTCCAGATGGACTACACCATCAACGAGATGGGCAAGCCGATCCGGCTGGTGGCGGCAGCGGCATCGCTGGAGGACCTGATAGCAGTGGCGGCGGACTTGCGCAGGGTGCTGCAGACCTACCAGGGGGTGTACAACATCAACGACAGCCTGCAGGATCCCCAGGAAGAGATTGTACTGGGGCTGAAGCCGGCGGCGGAGAACCTGGACATCACCCTCGCCGACCTCGCCCGCCAGGTACGGGAGGCCTTCTATGGCGCCGAGGTGCAGCGTATCCCCCGGACCCGGGAGGACGTGCGGGTCATGGTTCGCTACCCCGAGGCCGAACGCCTGTCGGTGGACAATCTCAATGAAATGCGGGTCCGCACCCCCGCCGGCGACGAGGTTCCGTTCGCCACCGTGGCCGAGATCCGCTACGAGCCCGGCTACCTCACCATTGACCGCCTCGATCGCAAGCGCACCCTGGAAGTGTCCGCGGAGGTGGTGCCGGGCAGCGTGGAACCCCGCGCCGTGGTCAATGCCATCCTGCGCGAGCATCTGCCGGGCTGGCAGCAGCGCTACCCAGGGCTCAGTCTCGCCCTGGACGGTGAGCTGCAGGAAGAGTCCGACTTCATGAACGCCATGCTCAAATACCTGGTGCTGGCGATGCTGGTGATCTACGCCCTGATGGCGATCCCGTTTCGCTCTTATTTCCAGCCACTGCTGGTGCTCACCGCGATCCCCTTCGGCATCATGGGGGCGATCTTTGGCCACCTGATTCTCAACTGGCAGGTGAGCATGTTCTCCTTCCTGGGAGTAATCGCCTGTGCTGGAGTGGTGGTGAACGACAATCTGGTGCTGATCGACCGTATCAATCAGCTGCGGGATGCGGGCAATCCGATTCTGAAGGCCCTGCTGCAGGGCGCGGAGGATCGTTTCCGCCCCATCATCCTGACCTCACTCACCACCTTTGTCGGCCTGCTGCCGATCATGGCGGAGACCAGTGTGCAGGCCCAGTTCCTGATTCCCATGGTCACTTCCCTGGCCTTCGGGGTGCTCTTCGCCACCTTCGTCACCCTGCTGCTGGTGCCCTGCCTGTACCTGGCCGGGGAGCAGATGGGCAACCGTCTGTTGCATCGCAGGCAGCGCCTGCAGGATCTGATCGAGATCACCTGACCTTCCGGGTGTAGAAGTGGGTTCAGGCAGAACGCGGGCCGGGTGTGGCACCGCGGCCCGAGGGAGTCCGGCGAGATCGGCCATGGACGGGAGTGCCCCTACCGACCGGCCATGGCCGATCTCGCCGGGCGACCCACCCGCCGTGAATTGGCGTCTCAGCTGGCTGGCCAGTCACCGCAAGCGGTCGCTGACCCCGCTGCGCGCGGAACCCTGATTCAGCCGACCTGCGGACCCGCGGCGACGATGGTCGGGGAAACATCGAACTTCTTGATGTTTTCCTGGAACAGGGTCGCCAGTGTGGCGGCCTGCTCATCGTAGGCCTTGATATCGCCCCAGCTGTTGCGCGGGTTGACGTACTTGGGGTCGACGCCGGGGATGGCGGTGGGGAAATCGAGGTTGAGGATATCCAGGTGCTCGCGCGGGGCATTGAGCAGGGCGCCGCTCTGGGCCGCTGCCACAATCGCCCGGGTGACCGGAATCGGGAAGCGGGAACCGCTGCCGCCAGGGGCGCCGGAGCCGCCGGTCCAGCCGGTATTGATCAGGTAGACCTGGCTGCCGAAATCCTCGATGCGCTTCATCAGCAGCTCGGCGTAGTCGCTGGCGGGGCGCGGCATGAAGGGCGCGCCGAAGCAGGTGGAGAAGGTGGGGTGGATGCCCGCTGCGGCGCCCAGTTCGGTGGAGCCGACCCGGGCGGTATAGCCACTGAGGAAGTGGAATGCAGCCGCTTCCTTGGACAGGATAGAGACCGGGGGCAGTACACCCGAGACGTCACAGGTCAGGAAGATAACGCACTTGGGCTCGCCGCCGGCATTGGCCTCGGTGCGCTTGGCCACGTGCTCAAGGGGATAACAGCAGCGCCCGTTCTCGGTGAGCGAGGTGTCGCTGTAGTCGGCGTGACGCTGGTCATCCAGGACCACGTTTTCGATGATGGCGCCAAAGCGGATGGCGTCCCAGATCACCGGCTCGTTCTTTTGGCTCAGGTCGATGGTCTTGGCGTAGCATCCGCCCTCGATGTTGAAGACGGAACCCTTGGCCCAGCCGTGCTCGTCGTCGCCGATCAGGTAGCGCTCGGGATCCGCGGACAGGGTGGTCTTGCCGGTGCCCGACAGGCCGAAGAACAGGGTGGTGTCACCGTCCTCGCCCACGTTGGCAGAGCAGTGCATGGACATCACGTCCTTCTCCGGCAGCAGGAAGTTCTGCACCGAGAACATGGCTTTCTTCATTTCCCCGGCGTAGTTCATGCCGGCAATCAATACCTTGCGGCGGGCGAAGTTCAGCACCACGATGGCGTCGGAGTTGGTGCCGTGATCCTCCGGGGCGCAGACAAAGCCGGCGGCGTTGAGCACGGTCCATTCGGGTTTGCGGCCAACGTTGTACTGTGTCGGGCGAATAAACATGTTGCGGCCGAAGAGCCCGTGCCAGGCGGTCTCGGTGACAACCTTCACCGGCAGGTAGTGGTCGCTGTGCTCGCCCACATGCAGGTGCGAGATGAAGCGGTCGCGCTCACTCAGGTAGGCCTCCACCTCGTCCCACAGGGCGTCGAAGCGCTCGCTGTCAAAGGGTCGGTTGACGGAGCCCCACTCAATGCTGTCTTCGGTGCTGGCCTCGCGGACAATGAAGCGATCGGCCGGGGAGCGGCCGGTGCGGTGGCCGGTGGTGACCAACAGGGCGCCGCTGTCCGCGAGGACGCCTTCGTTGCGTTTCAACGCTTCTTCAACCAGCTGCGCAATACCCAGGTCGATGAACTCGCGGGGAGTGTTGATATCAAGGGTCATGGTGTGTCCTGTCATTCATGCTGCCGGGAGCAGCCCGCCAACCTGGGCGGAGTTGCCTCTGTGGGTCTTTCGGGGGGCGCCATTATGTCAGAATAGCCCCCGGATGCGAACCAGATTGGAGAAAAAATCGGCGATGTTCGCCGAGCTTCAATGCAACGTCGGTGCCGGACCGGCCCGCAGCAGGTCAGCGAGGTCCTCGCGCTCGAACCGGTACTGCTGGTTGCAGAATTCGCAGTCCATGTTGATGCTGCCCTGCTCCCGGAGGATGTCCTCCAATTCACCGGGGGCTATCGCCGACAGGGCGTTGCGGCTGCGCTGCAACGAGCAGCTGCACTGGAAGGCAACAGGTCGCGGGTCGAACAGCCGCACCGGATCTTCGTGATACAGGCGGTAGAGCAGGTCCGCCGGGGGCAGCTGCAGGAGCTCATCCGGGGTCACGGTTTCCCCCAGGGTGCAGACATGCTGCCACTGCTGCTGGCGCAATTGCGGGTCACGGTTGAGCTGGGCGGGCAGCTGTTGCAACAGCAGGCCGCTCGCGGATTGGCTGTCGCAGGCCAGCCAGAGCCGGGTCTGCAGCTGCTCGGATTGTTCGAAGTAGGCGTCCAGGCTGGCGGCGAGCGAATGCCGGGACAGGGGGACAATGCCCTGATAGCGCTTGCCTTTCAACGGCTCGACGGTGATGGCAAGGGTGCCCTCCGCCAGCAGTTGGTCGAAATCCTCGGCGGTTGCCAGCTGGGCACCGCGGGCGATGCCGCGGATCTGCAGGTCGCTGCTGCACTCCGCCATCAGTAGCGGGATCTGGCCGCCACTGCGCGCCTGCAGGATGAGCCGACCCTCGAACTTCAGGGTCGTGCTCAGCAGGGTGGCCGCGGCCAGGAACTCGCCGAGCAGTCGCTGCACCCCCGGGGCGTACTGGTGTACGGCAAGGATCTCGCGCAGGCTGCTGTCCAGCTGGACGATCTCGCCACGGATATCGGCCTGTTCGAACAGGAACCGGCGGCTGCTGTCAGTCGCCGGACTGGCGTTGGTGCGGTCAAGGCTCATGGGACAAGTGTAATCCATTCAGGGGCGGGTTGATCCCGGGCCATCGGCCGGGCGTATGCTGGTACAGGGCAAGGTTCAGTATTTGAGGCCAGCGAAGGCTATTTTCAACCCGGCAATGACCGCCGTGCCCAAGCCGGTTAGAGTGGCGACAGTGACAGCAGCGGGCGCCCCGGGGCGGCCGGCCAACCAACAGACAGGAGCGACACCATGAGATTCAGCTACCAGATCGGGATGAGCGACGCCGACCACTATCTGCCCCTGGCGCAGGCGGCGGAAGCGGCGGGTTACGACGGCATTACCATTCCTGACAGCATCTGCTATCCACAGGAAGCGAGCTCCAAGTACCCCTATAACAAGGACGGCAGCCGCGAGTTCCTGGAGAGCGTGCCTTTCCTGGAAAGCCTGATCGCAGTGGCGGCGATGGCGGCGGTGACCGAGAAGATCCGCTTCGCGACGTTTGTCTACAAGCTGGCGGTGCGCCAGGTGGCGGTCGTCGCCAAGCAGGTCCAGAGCATCCAGGCCCTGTCCGGCAACCGCTTTGATTTCGGTGTCGGCATCAGCCCCTGGGAAGAGGACTTCGCCGTCTGCGACGTGCCCTGGGACAAGCGCGGTCTGCGCCTGGACGAGCAGATCGATATTTTGCGGGGCCTGGAGACCGGCGAGTTCTTCGGCTACGACGGCGAGATTCACAAGCTCCCCGCGATCAAGATGTGCCCGGCCCCCACCGCGCCGACCCCCATTCTCGTGGGCGGCCATGCGGAACCGGCCCTGCGCCGGGCGGCGAAGACAGGGGATGGCTGGATGTGCGCCGGTGCCGACATGCAGCAGCTCGAGGGCTACATTCGCCGCCTGCATGAGCTGCGCGCCGAGTACGGTACCAGCGACCGCACATTCCGGGTCTACACCACCGGTCAGGACGCGTTTACCGAGGAGGGTATCCGCAAACTCGAGGACATCGGTGTCACCGATGTGATCATCGGCTTCCGCAATGTCTATGAAATGGAGCCGGACAAGCCGCTGGACGAGAAGATTGCCATGCTGAACTGGTACGCTGGCGAGTTTATCAAGGGCTGACCCCCCGGCGGCGCTTCTCGCCGCCATAGGCCCGGGCCCGCAGATACGGTAAAGTCCGCGCTTTGCGCTGGCCGGTGCCCATGAACAATCTGTTGCTGTATGTCATTACGGTGGTGATCTGGGGCTCGACCTGGATCGCCATCAAGTTCCAGCTTGGCACCGTGGCACCCATGGTGTCGATAGCCCACCGGTCGATGCTGGCTGCGCTGCTCATTTTCCTCTACCTGGTATTGCGCCGACGGCTGTCGCCGCTGTCCGGGCGGGACCATGGCATGGTGTTCATGCAGGGCCTGTGCCTGTTCAGCGGCAACTACATCTTCATTTACGCTGCCAGTGCGGAGCTGCCCAGCGGCCTGGTGGCGGTGGTGTTCTCCACCCAGGTGATCCTCAACATGGTCAACGGCGCGATTTTTCTGCGCCTGCCGACCAGCAGCATGACGCTGCTCGGTGCCGGGATAGGTCTGGTGGGCATGCTGGCGGTGTTCCTGCCACAGGTCGAAAGTTTCAGCCTGACCGATGCCAGTCTGCGCGCCCTGTTGCTGTGTTTTCTGGGTACCTGCTGCGCCTCCTTTGGCAATATCTTTGCTGCCCGCAACAGCAGGGATGGGCTGCCGGTGCTGGTCTGCAACGCCTGGGGAATGCTCTACGGCGCAGTGACACTGTACCTCGCCGCCCTGCTGACGGGGACGCCCATTGTCCTCGACTGGAATGTTTCCTACATTGCGTCCCTGCTCTATCTGGCGGTCTTCGGTTCGGTGATCGCGTTCTGGGCCTACGTCACCCTGATCGGCCAGATAGGCCCGGGCCGTGCCGCCTACAGCTCACTCATGTTCCCGGTCGTGGCCCTGCTGATATCCACCCTGTTCGAGGGCTATCAATGGACGCTCCCGGGCCTGGCCGGTTTTGCCCTGGTACTGGCGGGGAACTGGCTGGTCATGCAGCGGGGTAAGGGCTAACCTACTGGCATTACACCATAACAGGCACAGGCGATCATGGCGGGATTCCGGCTCACCAAACCCTACACCATGCCCAAGGAGGATCTGCGGCGTGCGGCACAGCAGCTGGCGGACCGGCTTCAGGAAGAGCACGGCGTGCGCTCACGCTGGGAGGGCGACAGCGTGCGCATCAAGGGCGGCGGCATTGACGGCCTGCTGTCCTTTCACGACGGGGTAGTGGATGTCTCCGTGCGACTGGGCCTGCTGGTGTCGGCGTTCCAGCGCCCCCTGAAGGCGGAAGTGGAGCGCTACCTCGACGAGATGATCAGCTGAGCAGGGTGACCCCGGCCAGCGGATCCCGGTTCTCCAGCAGGGCCGCGAACTCGTCCGCCAGGGCCTGGCTGCGATCCAGGCAAACTCGCCAGTAGGCGACCCGTTCCGCGGCATCCAGGCGCCTGAAATCCGACCGGTCAGGGATTTTCCGCTGCGGCAGGGAGGCCACGAAGTCGCCGCTGGGGCAGAGCAGCACCAGGTCATCCAGGTGGCGGATGCCGCTTGTGCGCCAGGGCAGGAACTTGTCGAACCAGCCGGGGGTGATGCCCGCACCGAAGTGGGGATACAGCATCAGGCCCTCGCCCCGGTACTGCCGCAGGTCGAAGTGATAGTCGATAATGCCCCCATCCCAGTATTGTCCCGCAGGGGCGCCGGCGATATCCCGCTCGCCCGCCAGGAGGAAGGGAATCGAGCCGCTGGCATGCAGGGCGAGAGGCACGGTGGCCGGTCGCAGCGGCGTGTAGACGGTCTCGAAATCCGTTAACCCGAGCAGCGGTGCCGGAGTGGCGCCGCTGTGGAACACGACGCGCTGGAATGCGAAGTTGAGCAGGCGCCGGTGCAATGAGTTGCCGACGGCGGCGGCTCCCATGGCGGCGGCGAGCACGGCGGGCCGGGTTGCTCCCGCCGGGCCGCGGCCGCGGGCGGTGACGATATGGCTGCGGATGCGCGGGTGAGCGGCGATGGCACTGGCGCCGTCGGTTCCCAGCAGGTGCTCAAGCATGCGCGCGCTGGCCGCACTGATCTCCGCTGGCCCGGGCTTCTGCGAGTAGCTTTGCTCCAGGTAGGCCTGCTCGAAGCGCGCCAGCGCCGCCACCGGGTCCGGCTGGGCCAGGCAGGCGTGCCGCCAGGCGCCGATGGATGAGCCCAGCACGGACAGCTCGCGCTGGCCGCGCGGCAGGAACTCGCCAAACAGCAGCCTGTCGAGCCGGCTCAGGATCAGCCATTTGGGGCCGCCGGAGGCGCCCAGCAGGAGGCTGAACAGGTCCGGGTGCCAGCCCTGCTCCGCGATGGTCGCCGCCGCCCGCTTGCCCAGGTAAACGGACAGGGCGGGGCGACTACTCACCGCGCAGCTCCCGCGGTGCCCGTCCGGTCCACTTCTGGTAGGCGCGGCGGAAGTTCGAGGCGTCGTTGAACCCTACCAGGTAGGCGATGGTCGAGAGGGGCAGGCGGCTGTTCTGCAGATAGCGGGTGGCGTGTTCAGCGCGTACCCGGTCAAGCATGATCTGGTAGGAGGTGTTTTCCTGCTCCAGGCGCCGGCGGTAGGTGCGCGGGCTTAGATTCAACATCTGCGCGACCTGGGGCATCTGCGGGTACTGCCCCTCCAGTTTCCGCAACAGGCGCAGGGTTTGTTCGGCCACGGAGGCATCTCCCTCCAGGTCTGCCAGCAGGCGGGCGCACTCCTCCTCGTAGAGGGAGCGCAGTGCCGGGTTGGACAGGGGCAGGGGGGTGTCCAGCAGGGTCGCGTCGAAGGATATCCGCCCCAGGGCGCAGTTGAAGTGCACGTCACGGCCAAATACGTCGTAGTAGACCTGCTCGTGGACCGGGGGAGGGTACGGCAGCTCGACGCGCAGTTGCAGATCGTTCCTGCCCAGCAGGCCGCGCAGGGTATTGAAGATGGCGGCGTACATCATCTCACTGGCGAATTCCACAGGATCTTCCCGCGGGGCGCTCACGGTGGTCAGCAGGCAGCGACCGTCGATCACATCCTGTTCCAGGTGCAGCATGGGGGAGGACAGGAGGTGGTAATAGCGCAGGAACAGCTCCATCACCTGGCCCAGGTCGCGGCAGGTCATGAAGGCCTGGCCCAGCACGGCGTGTGCGCTCAGGTTGAGGCGCAGGCCCAGGTGCAGGCCAAGGGCGGTGTCGCCCGTGAGGTCAAAGGCATTGCCGACGAGGCGGCTGAAATCCTCCTCGCTGACCCTGGCGCCAATACCGGTGAGCCCGGATGCAGCCAGGGAGGTGCCGGTCAGCAGGCGATTTCGCGGGTGCCCCTGGCTCTCGACCATGTCGATGAGGATAAGAGCGTACTGTGCGGGCGCGCTGGCTCTGGGCATGGCGCCATTTGGCCACAAATGACCTTATATTGACAAGACTTTACCTTGTTGGCCCCGGCGAGTTCTCCCATAGTAGCGTTGTGCAAGGACTATAAGCACTCAGGAGATTGGACATGAAAGTAGAATGGAATGGCACCCCCCGCAAGATCCAGCACTTCGCCGGTGCGGACTATCCGCGCGACAACCCCGATCTCGAGGACCTGCTGACCGCGGGCGATGTGGATCACATCGCAGAGATATTCAACACCCCCCTGACCGGTTCCTACAACTGGGACTACAAGGTGCAGGACGACCGGATCAAGAAGCTGTACGACCTGGGCAAGCAGCTAAATTGGGACCCCGAGATGGATATCAACTGGGACCGCCCCTGGCCGGACGAGGAGCGGATGCCGGAGCTGATGAACCTGCATACCTACCAGCCCTACCTGGACATGGACGAGCCGACTCGCAAGGAATTCTGGCTGCACATGAACGCCTGGAGCCTGTCGCAATTCTTGCACGGCGAGCAGGGTGCCCTGCTGGTGGCCTCCCAGCTCTGTTCCTGCGCTCCGACCCTGAACGCGAAACTGTATGCCGCGTCGCAGACCTTCGACGAGGCCCGCCACGTCGAGGTGTTCAACAAGTACCTGCAGAAGCGCATTGGCGTGATGTATCCCATCAATACCCACCTCAAGTCGATTATTGACAAGATACTGACCGATGCGCGCTGGGACATGAAGTTCATCGGCATGCAGCTGGTCATCGAGGGCCTGGCCCTGTCGGCCTTCAATACCACCCGCGAAACCACGCCCGACCCGGTGCTCAAGGACGTGGTGTACCTGGTGACCCGCGACGAGGCCCGCCATGTGACCTTCGGGGTCAACTACCTGGAGGAATTCGTCAAGACCTTGAGCGACGAAGAACGCGAAGAGCGGGCCCAGTTCGCCTATGAGGCCTGCGTGGTCAGCCGCGAGCGACTGGTGGCGACTGACGTCTTCGCGCATTTCGGCTGGGATGTGGAAGAGGCCCGCCTGCAGGTGCTGGAAGGCTTCGTGATGTCCACGTTCCGCAACCTGCTGTTCCAGCGCGTGATTCCGAACCTGAAGCGCATCGGCCTGCTGACCGACAGGATCAGGCCCAAGTTTGAAGCGCTGGGCATTCTTGAGTTCGAAAACCTGGCGACGGACGGTGATATTGATTGGGCCCTGTTGGAGCGCCCGCTGGATACCGAGGAGGCGCAAGGCTACGAGCAGAGCATCCTGGCGGATTTCCACAAGCTCAAGGAGCAAGAGCAAGAGGAGGCGCCGCGCAAGGCGAGCTGAGCCGGGGAGGAGAAATCGGAGGGCGCCAGGTCCCGGGAACTGGCGTCAGCCGCTGCGCGTTCTGGCGCCCGTTTTCTCCAGGCACAAAAAAGCCGGCTGACCGCCGGCTTTTTTGTGCGGTGCAGATACTCGGTCAGGCGGAAGCCAGGCCCTTGATTTGCGCGTTCAGGCGGCTCTTGTGCCGGGCGGCCTTGTTCTTGTGGATGATGCCCTTGTCGGCCATCCGGTCAATAACCGGTACGGCGCTGTCGTAGGCGGCCTGCGCCTGCTGTGCGTCACCGGTGCCGATGGCAGCGATGACTTTCTTGATGTTGGTGCGTACCAGCGAACGCAGGCTGGAGTTGTGGGCGCGACGCTTTTCGGCCTGGCGAGCACGCTTCTTGGCTTGTGGGGAGTTGGCCACTGTGGAATCCTCGTGGGTTGGCAAAATTCAGGAGGCGAGATTATTCACATTGGGCCCTCGCTTGTCAACCGCCGGGAAGTGCGCAGCCCCGGCAGTCATTCATGCTGAGGGCGCGCTGCGGTATACTGCGCAATTGTTTTGCCACCATGGAAACTGTCCGCATGACCAATGGACCTGCCCGGGAGCCCGCGGCGACCACGCCGGAGCGCATTCTCGATGCGGCCGAGGCCCTGTTTGCGCAAAAGGGTTATAAGGGTACTTCCCTGGGGGACGTCGCCGAGCGGGTCGGCATCCGCTCTCCCAGCCTCTACAATCACTTCCGCAACAAGGAGGCGCTCTATCGGGCTGTGCTGGGCCGCCTGCTGGATGACTTTGCGGCGCCGATGGAGGAGCTGACCCGGGGTCCCATCAGCGACCAGCGCCTGCAGGACTGGCTGGAGACGATAGTCCGCAAGCACCACGCCAATCCCAACCTGGCGCGCCTGCTACAGCACGCCGCGCTGTCCGGAGGTCCCGGTACCAACGACCTGATCGAGCGTTTTTTCCAGCCCATGTTCGGCACCGACGAGGGACTGGACCAGCCTGGGCTGCGCGCACTGGGGGATGCGGGGCTTCAGCCCTGGGCCGTGATGGCCTTCAACAACCTGGTAATGTCCTATGTCACCATGGCGCCAATGTACCGCGACCTGCTGGGTCAGGACCCGTTCAGCGAGGAGGCGCTGGAGCGCCAGCTAGCACTGGTGAAGACCCTGTTGCGGGCCGTGCTCGCGTTGCCGGCGACCCCTGATTGAGGCGTCCCCGGCCGGGAGTCTCCCGGCCGGGGCGCTGCCAAGCCGATACCTGAACTTCCAGAGAGACCCCATGCCCCTGATTACCGATACCGTACAAATCTGGCGCGCCCCTGAAGGCGACTATCACATCGAATGGGCGGCCAGTCACCCGGACACCCGGGTGCGAGTGGATCCGCTCGGCAGTCATGGTCAGGTACAGGCTCACTATGAGGAGGCTACGCCGCGCGCTCGCATTGCGGGCCTGCCGCCGGCGCAGCGCCACCAGTTCCGCCTGAGCGACCAGCACGGCAACGAGGTGTTGGCCATGGAGCGCAAACTGGGGATGCAGGGAACACCCAATTTCCGGGATTTCGGCGGTTATCGTGGAGCCGGTGGTCGTCGCGTACGCTGGGGCTACCTGTTTCGCTCGGGGCAGCTGTCGGGCCTTACGCCGCAGGATTTGGAGCTGCTGGACAGTCTGCAGCTGGATCTGGTCTGCGACTTCCGCCGCGAGGATGAGCAGCAGAGCAGTCCCAGCCGCTTTCCCGAATCGAGGCAGCCCCGGGTGGCCAGCCTGCCGATTACCCCCGGCAGCAATGCCGCGGCCTTCACCGAGGGTCGGCTGGACCTGGGTGGGCGCCAGCCCATGTTCGACTTTATGGTGGAAATCAATCGCGACTTCGTGGAAGGCCAGGGGCCAGCCTATGCGCGCATGTTCCGCGAGATTCTGCAGCGCGAGGATGCGCGGTTTCTGGTGCACTGCGCTGCGGGCAAGGATCGCACCGGTTTTGCCGTGGCAGTGATCCTGCTGGCATTGGGCGTGTCGGTGGAGCAGGTCATGCAGGACTACATGCTCACTGCGCGCTTCTTCCATCCGCAGCGGGAGGTGGACCGGTTGCGAGCGAAGTACGGGCTGGAGTCAGTGCCGGAAGAGGCAATCCTGCCAATGCTGGAGGTGCACGAAGCGTATCTGGACCGCGCCCTGCGGGCCATTGCTGACTACGGCGCGGTCGATACGTATCTGGAGGATGTTCTGGGGGTTGGCGGCGCCGAGCGCGAAGAGCTGCGTCGGCGCTACCTGGAGTAGCGGCTCAGATGGCGTCGCAGGCGGCTTTGGCGGCCTTGATCTGCTTGCGCTCGCACTGGTCGTTCTGCTCATTGCCCGCGCACCACTGGCGGCGATTTTCCCAGGCAGTCATGGTCGCGGTCTTGCCGTTGGAGCACTTTACGAGGTACTCGGAGTAGGCGGCACCGGCGGTTGTTTCATGGTTGCCCTGAAAGACTATGCTGGTGGGCTTGGCGGCGAAAGTGCCGGCGGACAGGGCCAGCAGGGCGGAGGCGGCAGCGATTTGGGCAAATTTCATGACAAGGTCCTTGTTCAACAGTACGAATAGAAGGGGGGCCTGAACCGCAGTGGCGCGATGGCGACCGGACTGGAGTCAGGATACCCGTCTCTTACGCGTGTAAAAAAGTTACGGTTTTGTAAGGCTGTGGGAATTAGGGTAACAGGCGGGGCGAAATCAGGGTGTTTGTTTTTTGTAACGCATTGTTTTTTATAATAAAAATAATTTCAGGGGCAGCCGGGCTCGCCACGTTACAAATGTTTAATTGACGGCGGCCCGGCGGCCCGGCGGTCCGGTTCAGGCCAGCCAGATCAGGATGAGCCCGATGAACGCGAGCAGGACTGCCTGGCCGGCCTTGTCCAGGCGGAACAGCGCGTACAGGTAGGCGAACGGCGGCAGGATCAGGGTGCAAAGTCCCCAGGCGTAATCTTCTTTCCAGGACTGGATCAACAGCAGGACCCAGCTGGCGAGCAGGGTTGCGAGACCGAAGGTGAGCAGTGATGCAGAAGTCGCTTCCATGGTTCCTCCGAAAAAGGGCGTGACTCTGGCGGGGCGGTCGCAGCGTAGCAGAACACCGCGCCGCTGTCAGCGCTGTGGCCGCCTTCCCTGTGACCGGATCGGGCGGATGACGCCGCCGGTGAATTTGGGTATCGTGTGCCGCTTCGTTGTCCCGAGGATTCCTGCTTGAATGACCCCTTCGCCGATATCCGCCCCTACCGCGACGCCGAGGTGCCCTCGGTGCTGCAGCGCCTCCTGGGCGACCGGGAGTTGCTGGACTCGATTGCCAGGCTGAGACTGGGGAAGGTGGCGACCCTGGCGCCGGCCCTGTGCCGGCCGGCGGTGCGCTGGTATCTCGGCCGTCAGTTGCGGGCTGTCAGCGATGTCCACGGGATGCAGATGGTGATCAAGCACTACGTGGAGAAAGTCATCGAGGACACCACGGCGGGATTTTCCGTCTCCGGCCTCGAGGCCCTGGACCCCGCGCGGCCCTGGTTGTTCATGAGCAATCACCGCGATATCGTCATGGACCCGGCGTTCACCAACTATGCATTGCATCGCGGCGGGCACCAGACGGTCCGTATCGCGATTGGCGACAACCTGCTGACCAAGCCCTGGGTCTCCGACCTGATGCGTCTCAACAAGAGTTTTATTGTCAAGCGCTCTCCCGGCAGTGGCCGCGCCTTGCTGGCGGCGTCGCGCCACCTGGCCAACTACATCCGCATGTCGCTGCAGGAGGAGCGGTCACCGGTGTGGATCGCCCAGCGCGAAGGCCGGGCCAAGGACGGCGTCGACCGCACTGAGCCGGCGGTGGTGAAGATGCTGGCGATGAGCCGGGACAAGCAGGTCGAGAGCTTTGGCGAAGTCGTGAATGCGCTGGGCATCGTGCCGGTGTCGATCTCCTACGAACTGGACCCCTGCGATGGGCTCAAGGCGCGGGAGCTGTATTTGCGCAGCACCACGGGCAGCTACGCCAAGGCAGAGCAGGAGGATGTGGCTTCGATCGCTCGCGGCATCTCCGGCAGCAAGGGCCGGGTCCACGTCGCCTTCGGCACCCCGCTGAGCGGAGAGTTCGCCGACGCGGACCAGGTGGCAGCTGAAATCGATCGCCAGGTGGTATCACTGTACTGCCTGCACCCCACCAACCTGTACGCCTACCGCATGCTGCACGGTGACAGCGCACGAATTCCCGACAACCTCACCCTCGAGGCGGGCAGCTGCTCCGAGGCGGGGTTTCGGGCCAGGATAGAGGCGCTGCCCGCAGAGCACCGGCCATTTGCCCTGGCCATCTACGGCAACGCTGTCGCCAGCAAGCTGGCCCTGGCGGCCGCCGGGGATAGCGCGCCACCTTGCTGAGCGACGTTCTCAAGGACCAGATTCGCGAAGCGTATGCCGCCATCATGGCGGGCAAGGGCCTGAGTCCGCGCTGGGGCCAGCGGCAGATGATCGCGGAGATTGCCAACACCCTGGCACGCATCGCTCCCGCGACGGGACGCGCCGACCCGGAGGCTCCCGCGGTCTGTGTGATTGAGGCTGGTACCGGCACCGGCAAGACCATCGCCTATGCCGTAACGGCGATTCCCATGGCCCAGGCACTGGGCAAGCGACTGGTGGTTGCCACGGCCACCGTCGCCCTGCAGGAACAGTTCGTCAACAAGGACCTGCCGGATATTCGTCATCACAGCGGGCTGGAGTTCAGCTATACCCTGGCCAAGGGCCGGCGCCGCTATGTCTGCCTGTCAAAGCTGGACCGGCAGCTTGCCGGAAGCGGTGGCGGGGATGTCCTGCCCCTGTACCCCGACGAATTCCAGGCGCCCGAGTCCGCCGAGGCCCTGCCCGTGTACAGCGCGATGGTCGAGGCTCTGGGTCGCGGCGAGTGGGACGGGGACAGGGACAACTGGCCCGGCCAGGTGCCGGAAGCGGTCTGGTTCGGCGCTACCACCGATCACAGTCAGTGCAGCGGTCGCCGCTGCCCGAATATCAGCCAGTGCAGCTTTTTCCGCGCCAGGGACCAGCTACAGTACGCCGATGTCATTGTCGCCAACCACGACCTGGTACTGGCCGATCTCGCCCTGGGCGGTGGCGCCATCCTCTCCGCCCCCGAAGACAGCATCTATATATTCGACGAAGGCCACCATTTGCCGGACAAGGCCCTGTCTCATTTCTCCAGTTTCTGCCGCCTGCACACCACTGGCCAATGGCTGCAGGAGAGCCGCAAATTGCTGGGCCAGGCCGCCTCGGCGCTGGCGCCGTTTACCGACCTGCAACGCTCGCTGCAGGCGCTGCCCGCGGTGATGGATGAGGCCCAGGCGGGACTGCAGGTTGCCGAACAGACGGTGGCGACCCTGTTCGCCGATCGCCCCCCGGGCAATGGCCGCGGTGATGATCAGCAGCTGCGCTTTCCCCACGGGCGCGTGCCCGAGGTCCTGCAGCCGCTGGCCGCCGGACTGGTCAACCAGTTCCAGCAACTCGCCGGCGGCCTGGCAAAGATAGAAAGCCGGCTCGAAGAGGCGCTGGAAGAAGATGATTCGGGACTGGACAAGGGCGAGATTGAAACCTGGCACCTCAGTCTGGGTGCCCTGCTGGGGCGGGCTGAGTCGACCCTGGAACTGTGGCAGGAGTACGCGGTGAGCGGTGCGGGCGAAGTTCCGCCCAAAGCGCGCTGGATAAGCTTGCTCGACACTGGTGGCCAGTTCGGTTTCGACCTGCGCTGCAGCCCGATCCTCGCTGCGGATATCCTGGAGGAGTACCTCTGGTCCCGAGCGGCGGGCGTGGTGGTGACCTCGGCGACGATTACTGCCCTGCGCTCATTCGAGCGGTTCATCCTGCACTCCGGTGTGCCCCGGGAAGCCGCTTTCAAAGTGGTAACCAGCCCCTTTGACTATTCCCGTGCCACCCTGCACGTGCCCGCCATGGACTGCGATCCCAGTGATGCCGAGGCCCACACTGCGGCCCTGGTGGCGCGGCTGCCCGGCCTGCTGGACCGCGGTGAGGCCAGCCTGGTGCTGTTCTCTTCCCGGCGCCAGATGCAGGAGGTGTATGAGGGGGTGCGCGAAAGCCTGGGGGAGCTGATCCTGCTGCAGGGAGACGGCAGCAAGCAGGAAATCCTGCGCCAGCACCGGGAGGCCGTCGATGCCGGGCGGGGCAGCGTTATCTTTGGCCTGGCGAGCTTCGCCGAGGGGGTGGACCTGCCCGGGGCCTATTGCCGCCACGTAGTGATCGCCAAGATTCCCTTCGCGGTCCCCGACAGCCCGATAGAAGCGGCGCTGGCGGAGTGGGTCGAGGCCCAGGGGCGCAACGCCTTCATGGAGATCAGTGTGCCCGACGCAGCGTTGAAGCTGGTCCAGGCCAGCGGTCGTCTGCTGCGCACCGAGCAGGATTCGGGCCGGGTGACCCTGCTGGACCGGCGTCTGCTCACCCGTCGCTACGGCCAGGCTATCCTCGATTCACTGCCACCGTTCCGGCGCGACCTGGCCCGCTAGTGGGGCGGGCCCCGTGCTCCTCAGTGCTCTGCCAGCGGGGTATTGACGATTTCCAGGGTGGCAGGATGCTGCAGGCGCCGCTCCGGGGAGATCACGTAAAAGGTGTCGACGAACTCCCGCGTGCGCCCGATCACGGCTACCCCGTACTGCGACATCACGTAGTCCTCGATAATCGTGGGGGCTGAGAAAATGCCGATTCCGGCCTGGCCGAATGACTTGAGCAGGGCGCTGTCGTCGAACTCGGCGATGATGTGCGGTGCGAGACCGTGCTTTTCAAACCAGGCCATGAGGAACGACCGCACGCTCGCCTTGCGTCCCGGAACCAGGAAGGGTTGCCCGGACAGGCTCTCGGGAAACTGCCTGCTGCAGGTGGCCGCCAGCGCCGGCACGGCAAAAAAAGTAAAGCCGCTGTCCAGTATCCGGTAGTTCCAGGCCTTGATGTGGCTGCCTGACTTCAGCGGCTGATCGGTAATGATGCAATCCAGCCGGTTTACCGCCAGTTCCGCGAGCAGGGCTTCCTGGTCGCCTTCCTGGCAGACCAGCCGCATCTGACCCGGGCGCTGCAGGATAGGTTGCAGCAGGCGGTTGGCGAGAATCTTCGGGATGACGTCGGTAATGCCCACGCGAAAGACTTCGCTGGCACCGCCGTCTGTCTGCAGCATCTGGCGGATCTCGCCGCCGAGCAGGAATATGGTTTCGGCGTGACCGTAGATCTGCCTGCCCTTTGCCGACAGCCGCAGCCGGCGACCCTCGCGCAGGAACAGTTTGGTCCCCAGCTGCTCCTCGAAGGCGGCGATCTGCCCGCTGATGGTTTGCGGGGTCAGGTTCAGGCGCGCGCTGGCGCGGGTAATGCTGCCGTCCGTGGCGACGTGAAAGAAGTAGTAAAGGTGGTTGTAATTGAGTGGGGTCATATAAGATATTTTCGATTTCAAATATTAAATAATTCGAATATATCATAGCTATTGCTTTCTGTAGCACGCACGCCGATCATTATGCTCCCAATTTGTCCTGACGCGAGGAGAGCCATGTCCCTGTTCCATTCCCGTATCCCCCCAGTGGTGAGAGCCGTCGCGGGGCGCGAATTGTGACGTCCCCGCTGGTGGGGATCACCATGGGCTCCCGCTCGGACTGGGAAACAATGCAGGGCGCGGCGGATGCCCTCACCGCGCTGCAGATACCGCACGAAGTGGAAGTGGTATCGGCCCATCGCACGCCCGACAAATTGTTCGCCTATGCCGAATCCGCGGAACAACGCGGTCTCCGGGTGATTATCGCGGGGGCCGGAGGCGCGGCCCACCTGCCGGGAATGCTGGCAGCCAAGACCCTGGTGCCCGTGCTCGGGGTGCCGGTGCAGTCGCGCGCAATGAACGGACTGGATTCACTGCTGTCGATCGTGCAGATGCCGGCCGGGATTCCGGTGGGGACCCTGGCCATCGGCAGCGCCGGCGCGGTCAACGCCGCGCTGTTGGCTGCGGCTATTCTCTCTGGCACCGATCCGGATTTGCGCGAGCGCCTGCGGCAGTATCGCACGCAACAGTCGGAACTCGTGCTGGAGCACCCGGACCCGAGGCAGCAGCCGGCATGAAGATAGGTATTCTGGGTGGCGGCCAACTGGCGCGGATGCTGGCCCTGGCAGGGCACCCGCTGGGTCTGCAGTGCATTTCCCTGGAGCCTGCGGCTGAAGCCTGCGCGGCGCAGGTGGGCAGCGTCATCGCCGGTGACTTTACCGACGAGGACCTGCTGGCGGATTTTGCGGCCGGGATCGATGTGGTGACAACCGAGGTGGAGCATGTGCCTCTGGTCGCCCTGGATTATCTGCAGCAGCATCGCCGGCTGGCACCCGGTCGCAGGTCAATTGCGGTGGCCCAGGACAGGCTGCTGGAAAAGACCCTGTTCCACGACCTGGAGCTGCCCACTGCGCATTTCGTTCCGGTGGACTCGCTGGAGGACCTGGTCGCCGCCATGCAGGTGGTCGGCCTGCCTGCGATACTGAAAACACGCCGCATGGGTTACGACGGCAAGGGTCAGGTTGTCCTGCGGGAGGCCTCTGCCGCGGAGGCCGCCTGGAGTGCGGTCGCTGGTGCTCCCTGCCTGCTGGAAGCGATGGTGCCCTTTGACCGTGAAGTGTCGGTCATCGCGGTGCGCAGCCAGGAGGGCGAGTGCCGGTTCTGGCCGCTGACGGAAAACCTGCACCACAACGGCATTCTCAGTGTGTCCCGGGCGCTCCTGGAAGAGCCCCTGCAAGCGCTCGCCGAACAACATTGCCAGCGCCTGCTGGAGGCCCTCGACTATGTGGGGGTGCTGGCGCTCGAACTGTTCCAGGTCGGCGACAAACTGCTCGCCAATGAGTACGCACCCCGGGTGCACAACAGCGGGCACTGGACCATAGAGGGCGCGGTGACCTCCCAGTTCGAGAACCACCTGCGCGCGGTTGCCGGCCTGCCCCTGGGCGCCACCGATGCGCGCTGCGCCGCCGCCATGGTCAATTTTGTCGGTCATGTCCCGGCGGCGAGCGCGGTGCTTGCGGTTGCCGATGCCCACCTGCATGTCTATGGCAAGCAGCCCAGGCCCGGTCGCAAAGTTGGTCACGCAACGCTGTGCGCGGCGCATCCCGGTTTGTTGGAGCCGGGCCTGAAAACGCTGGTACATCTCGCCCAGGGCGGGAGAGAGGGAGACGCGATTGCTTGACCCGGTAGTCATGTTTTTCCTGCTCGGCATCGTCGCCGGCGTGCTGCGGTCCGAGCTGCGCTTGCCTGTTCAGGTCTACGAGCTGTTGAGTATCCTGCTGCTGCTGGCCATTGGCATGAAAGGCGGGATGGAGCTTGCCCGGCAGCCCTTCCTTACTTTGGTGCCACAGATGCTGGCGGTGATCGCCATGGGGTTTGTCCTGCCCCTGCTGGCCTATCCGGTACTGCTGTACCTGGGGCGGCTGCCGCGAACGGACGCGGCTTCCATCGCCGCCCACTACGGCTCCGTCAGCGTCGGCACCTTCGCGGTGGTCGTCGCTTACCTGGCGGCGCGTGAAATCAGCTACGAAGCCTACATGCCGGTATTTGTGGTGCTGCTGGAGATTCCGGCGATCCTGGTGGGAATCGTGCTCGCCAAGGGCCTGGGCAGCGGCTCGAGCCTGCGCCGCTCTGCGCATGAGGTCCTGCTGGGTAAAAGCATTGTCCTGTTGGTGGGCGGTCTGCTGATCGGCTGGGCCGCGGGGGAGGAGGGCCTGAAGGGCCTGGCGCCGCTGTTTTTCAGTCCATTCCAGGGGCTGCTGGCGCTGTTTCTGCTTGAAATGGGGCTGGTCACTGCCAGTCAGCTGGGAACCCTGCGGCGCTACGGCCTGTTCCTCCTTGGCTTCGGCGTGCTGGCACCGGTGGCGGCAGCCCTCTGTGGCCTGACGCTGGCCTGGCTGCTGGGGCTGTCCGTTGGCGGCGCCGTGGTGCTGGCCACCCTGGCAGCCAGCGCCTCCTACATAGCGGTTCCGGCGGCGATGCGGATATCCCTGCCCGAGGCCAATCCGGCGCTGTCACTGGCGGCGTCACTGGGCGTTACCTTCCCCTTCAATGTCGTTGTGGGTATCCCGCTGTACCATTGGCTGACGCGTCACGCCTATGCCATTTTCGGAGGAGGCTGAGCATGCACCAGCATCATCGGCGGCTGTTGACCATCATCACCGAGTCCGCCATCGAGTCCCATCTGTTGCGCGATATCGAGCGCTGGGGCGCACACGGCTACACCATAACGGAGGCCCGCGGCAAGGGTGCGCGCGGGGTCCGGGAGGGGAACTGGGAAGCCAATCGCAATATCCGCATTGAAGTGGTGTGCGAGGACAGTGTCGCAGAGCTGATAGCCGCGGGGCTGCGCCAGCATTACTACGAGAACTACGCCATGATTCTCTACCTCAGCGATGTCGATGTGCTGAGGCCGGAGAAATTCTAGCCGCCGGACCGGGGAGGCCGA
Source organism: uncultured Haliea sp. (assembly GCA_947258585.1). GTDB lineage: Bacteria > Pseudomonadota > Gammaproteobacteria > Pseudomonadales > Halieaceae > Haliea. The sequence goes on from CAMYIZ010000066.1 coordinate 28,134, forward strand.
TGCGCACCGAAGTCGCCGAAGTCCTGATCGATATCGAAGCCCAGCTGCGTCAGCTGTCGCTGTGGGAGCGGCTGCCGCCATCGTCCCGGGCACTGGCCTCGGTGGAACCGTTCTGTGTGGATACGCTGAGCCTGCCGCAGTGGCTGCAGTTCGTCTTTTTGCCAACCCTTTACCGGATGCTGGAGGAGGGAGCTCCCCTGCCGGAGCGCTGTGCGATCACGCCGATGGCGGAGGAGTTTTTTCGCGGCTCCCAGCTGGCGACGGCGGACCTGCTGGCCTCGCTGCGGCGCATGGACCGCCTGTTGAGCGGCGAGTAGCTGCTGCGCCCCGAGCGGGCGCAGCGCGCGGCAAACCTAGATCCGCTCCACCACCGTGGTAATGCCCTGGCCGAGGCCGATACACATGGTGGCCACGCCGAGGGTCAGGTCACGGTCCTGCATGACAGTCAGCAGGGAGCCGGTAATCCGGGTACCGGAGCAGCCGAAGGGATGACCCAGGGCGATGGCGCCCCCGTGCACGTTCACCTTCTCTTCCATGTCGTCCAGCAGTTCCAGGTCTTTCAGCACCGGCAGGGCCTGGGCGGCGAAGGCCTCGTTCAACTCCACCATCTCGATATCCCTGATGGTCAGGCCCAGCTTCTTCAGCGCCTTCCGGGTGGAGGGTACCGGGCCGTACCCCATGATCGATGGATCGACACCGGCCAGGGCCATGCCGCGGATGCGGGCGATCGGCGTCATGCCCAGGGCCTGCGCCCGCTCGGCAGACATCACCAGCATGGCGGAGGCGCCATCGGAAATCTGCGAGGAGGTACCGGCGGTGACCGTGCCGCCCTGGGGATTGAATGCGGGTGGCAGGCTCGCCAGCCCCTCGAGGGTGGTCTCCGGGCGGATGGTCTCGTCCCTTTCCACCAGCGTCAGGGCACCCGATGCGTCGTGGCCCTCGACGGGGATGATTTCACGGGCGAATTTGCCCGCTTCCGTGGCTTTTTGGGCGAGCTGGTGCGAACGCAGGCCCAGCTGGTCCTGCTGTTCCCGGCCAATGCCGTGGAGCAGCGCCAGGTATTCCGCGGTCATACCCATCATTCCGGCCGCCTTGGCGACGTTCAGGCCCAGCTTCGGGTTGATATCGACGTCATCGGTCATCGGCAGATGGCCCAGGTGCTCTACGCCTCCCACCAGGTAGACATCGCCAATGCCCGCCATGATATTGGCCGCCGCGGTATGCAGGGCGGACATGGAGGAGCCGCACAGGCGGTTGACGGTCTGTGCGGGGATAGTGAAGGGTAGTTGCGCGCGCAGCACCAGCAGGCGTGCCAGATTCATGCCCTGCTCGCCGCGCTGCAGTACGCAGCCCCAGATCAGATCATCGATTTCATTGACGTCCAGTTTCTCGTTGCGCGCCAGCAGGCCCTTGATCACGGCGACCGAAAGATCGTCGGCGCGGACATTGCGGAAGCAACCGTTCTTGGAACGCCCCATGGCGCTGCGGGCGAAGTCGACGATAACGGCGTCTCTTGGATTCAGACTCACGATAATTCTCCTGTTTTCACCCGCTGCTCAGTAGTAGGTTTTGCCATCGGCCAGCATGGCCTGCATGCCGTCGGTGAGTTCATAGGACTTGCCCAGGTGGGCAAATTGCCTGGAGGCTTCTGCAATGAATGCGAGCCCCACGGTATCCATCCAGCGGAAGATACCGCCGCGGAAAGGGGGGAAGCCGAGCCCGTAGAGCAGGGCGAGGTCGGCCTCTGCGGGGGTGCCAACAATGCCCTCTTCAAGGCAGCGCGCCATTTCCGTGGCCATCGGCAGCATCATGCGCGCCACGATGTCTTCACGGGAGAACTCGGTGCGCGCCCCTTCCACCGCTGCGATCAGGCGGTAGACCTCGTCGCTGGGGGTCTTCTTCGGCTTGCCGCGTTTGTCGGGCACATAATCGTAAAAGCCCTTGCCGTTTTTCTGCCCGAGACGCTCGTTCTCGAACATCACTTCAGTGGCGGTCTTGAAGTCGAGTTGCATGCGGTCGGGGAAGCCTTCGGCCATCACTGCCGCGGCGTGCACACCGGTATCGATGCCAACCACATCCATCAGATAGGCGGGCCCCATGGGCCAGCCCCAGCGCTCCATCACCTTGTCCACGGCCTGGAAGTCGGCGCCGTCACGTACCAGTTTGGAAAAACCGTCGAAATAGGGGAACAGCACCCGGTTGACCAGGAACCCGGGGCAGTCCTTCACCACGACGGCTTTCTTGCCCATCTTGTTGGCGTAGGCAACCGTGCGGGCAACCGCCTTGTCCGAGGTCTTTTCGCCGCGGATCACCTCGACCAGGGGCATGGCATGCACCGGGTTGAAGAAGTGCATGCCGCAGAAGTTCTCCGGCCGTTGCAGGGCCTCCGCCAGGTAGGTGATGGAGATGGTGGAGGTGTTGGAGGCGAGGATGGTGTCCTCGCTGATGTGCTTTTCCGTCTCCGCCAGCACCGCATGTTTGACCTTGGGATTTTCGACCACGGCCTCGACCACAATGTCGACGCCGTCGAAGCCGGTGTAGGTCAGGGTCGGGTCGATGCTGTTCAGGACCTCGCCCATCTGTGCAGCGGTCATCTGCCCGCGGTCTACGCGCTTGGCCAGCAGCTTGTTGGCTTCAGTCAGGCCCAGGTCGAGACCGGCCTGGTTGATGTCCTTCATCAGGATCGGCACGCCCTTGTAGGCGGACTGGTAGGCGATGCCGCCACCCATGATGCCGGCGCCCAGTACAGCTGCCCGAGCGACTTTCCGGTCGGCCTTTTTCTCCCAGTCCTTCGCTTTCTTGCCCAGTAGCTGGTCGGACAGGAACACCCCCACCAGCGCGGCGGCTACCGGGGTGATCGCCAGTTCGGCAAAGCCCTCCGCCTCGACCTTCAGGGCATCCTCCAGACCCATGCCCCGAGCCTTTTCGATGACGTCCACGGCTTTCACGGGCGCGGGGTAATTGCGGCCGGCCTGTTGCTGGACCATGGATTTCATGGTGAAGAACGCCATCATGGCCTCGGTGTCGTTCAGCGGCAGCGGGCTGCTTTTGTCGTGACGGCGCACGGCGTAATCGAGCTTGCCGGCGATGGCGTTATTGAGGGTCGCCATGGCGACAGCCCGCAGCTCATCGGGGTCCGCAACGGCATCCACGGCGCCGGCCTTGAGGGCCTTGTCGGCCCTTTGTTCGGCTGCGGTGGCTATCCAGGTCGCGGCCTCGTCGACCCCCACAATCCGCGGCAGGCGCACGGTACCGCCCCAGCCCGGCAGGATACCCAGCCTGGTTTCCGGCAGGCCCACTTTGGCGGCGCTGCTCATCACCCGGAAGTCGCAGGCCAGGCAGATCTCGAAACCGCCGCCGAGCGCGAAGCCGTTTATCGCCACACAGCTGGGGAACGGCAGGTTCTGCAGGCGGTTGAGGTTGGCATTATTGGCCGCGGTGAAGCCCTGTATCTCCTCCGGGCCGGCACCGAATATGCCGGTAAACTCGGTGATATCCGCGCCCACGATGAATACAGGCTTGCCGCTGGTGACCAGCAGGCCGCGCAGCCCGTGCTCTGCCTCAAGCGCATCGAGAGCCGCGGTGAGACTGTTGACGGTGGCCTGGTCGAATTTGTTGACAGACTCGCCCTGCCTGTCGAAATGCAGCTCGGCGATGTCGCCATCGAGGCGGGTCACGGTGAGCGCGTCACTCTGGTAGATCATGTCGCTGTCCTGTGTGGGATGAACGGGGCTGGCCGCGGCCGCTTTGGCGCCGGACCAGAGTCGAAGCGAGGCGCCATTGTAGCGGTGAAAGCCGCAGGCGTGAACCACAATGTTAGCACCGATAACACTGAAGTGCCATGGCCGCTTCTCACGCTGCCATGGGGCGTGCCTGGGCGTGGCTACAGGGGCCAGATAATGAGCAGCAGGGGCAGGCTGACCGCTACCACCAGCGCTTCCAGCGGCAGGCCCAGGCGCCAGTAGTCGCCGAAGTGGAAGCCCCCCGGGCCGAGGATCAGGGTATTGTTCTGGTGCCCGATGGGGGTGAGGAAGGCGCAGGACGCGCCTATGGCAACGGCCATCAGGAAGCTGTCGGGGTTGACGCCCAGTGCCGCTGCGGTGCCCAGTGCAATAGGGCACATCACCGCCGCGGTAGCGGCGTTGTTCATCAGGTCCGAGAGAAACATGGTGACCACCAGGACCATCACCAGCGCCGCTACTGCATCCCCGCGAGCCAGGGTGGTGAGCAGAAACCGCGCGATCAGGTCCGCTGTGCCCGTCGCCGCCATGGCCCCCGCCACGGGTATCAAGGCCGCCAGCAACACGATCACCGGCCAGTCGATCGCGGTATAGACGCTGCGCGGTGGCACCGTGCGCAACGCCATGGAGGCTAGCACGCCGAGCGCGAAGGAAACCGCCGCGGACAGCAAGCCAAAGGCGGCGCCGCCAATGGCGAGGACCATGACCAGGCTGGCCAGTGCCGCCTTGCGCTTGTCCGGGATCCGCAGGTCCCGCTTGGCCAGCGGCACGCAACTGTTGTCCCCGGCAAACTCCCCCATGGCGTCAGCGGGGCCCTGCATCAGCAGCAGATCCCCCGGGCGCAGCGCCAGGGTGCGCAGGCGGGTGTGGGCGCTGGAACCCTCCCGGGACACCGCCAGCAGGTTCAGGCCGTAGCGGGTGCGCAGCTGCATGTCGCTCGCGGACCGGCCCGTTATGACGGAGCCCGGGAGCACTGCGAGCTCGGTCAGAACGATTTCATCCCCCCCGGGTTTCTCTGGCTCAGCTGCGTCCTGTTCGCCAGCCCCGGCAGTGTTGTCGACGGGGGTTGCCGCGGGCTCTACGGGCTCAGATTCGTCATCGCCGCTCTCGGGTTTGATCGATTCCTCCAGCTTCAAGCCCAGGCGCGACAGCACGTCCGCCAGCGCGCCCACCTCTGCCTCAATGACCAGTACATCCCCCGTGTGAACCCGCCGCGCCGAGTGCGGTGCGATGAGGCGCACCTCATTGCGGACCAGCCCGACCACCTGTGCCCCGACCTCGTCCAGTACCGACTCCACCTGCCCGAGGGTCATCCCCGCGGCCTTGCTGCCCTCCACGACCCGCGCCTCGGTGAGATAGGCGCCGGTGGCAAAGTCTCCCGCACCCTGTTGCTTGCGGTGGGGCACCAGTTTCCGCCCCAGCAAAACGACGAATAGTACCCCGGCGGCGGCGACCGCGAGGCCCACCGGGGTAAAGTCGAACATGACAAAGGCGCTGCCGGTGGTTTGGGCGCGGAACCCGGATACGATCAGGTTGGGCGGAGTGCCGATCAAGGTGGTCATGCCACCGAGAATGGTGCCGAAGGCGAGGGGCATCAGCACCTGGCCCGGGGACAACTCGTGCCGTTTCGCCATCTGAACCGCAATCGGCATCAGCAGGGCCATGGCGCCGACATTGTTCATGAACCCCGACAGCACCGCACCGAGCGCGGTCAGTGCCGCCAGGCTGAGCAGCGGCCCCCCCCGGCTGGGCAGGGCGTGGCGCGCCAGTACATTGACCGCGCCCGATGTCTGCAAGCCGCGACTCAGCACCAGCACACAGGCTACGGTAACCACCGCGGGGTGGCCGAAGCCGCTGAAGGCGACGTCCGGAGCGACCAGGCCCGCCACCACGCAGGCGAGCAGGGCACCCAGGGCTACCATATCGTGGCGCCAGCGCCCCCACAGGAACATGCCCACGGTGGCGGCGAGAATGCAGAGGATCAGTGCCTGGTCAGTAGTCATGCTGTGGTCGCCCGCCGCGTCGGATACATCAGGCCAGTGAGCTTGCCACCTCGGCGACCACCGCAGCAAGCGCCGGGCCCTGCTCCTCCTGCAGGAAATGTCCTGCGCCACGAATGACAGGGTGGCTGCGGCCCCGGGCCCCGGGTATGCGTTGCCGGAATACCTCCGCCCAGGCGGCGGTCGCCGGGTCACTGTCGCTGAAGGCAGTGACAAAGGGTTTTTGCCACTGTGCCAGCAGTTGCCAGGTGCGCCGGTTCTCGGCGACGCCGGCCATGTCCTCGCGGATCGGAATCAGGCTGGGGAACTCCAGCGGGGCTGCCTTGAACGCGGCGGTCGGGAACGGGGCGTCGTAGGCGGCGCGCACGGCGTCTGGCAGCGGATTGACGCTGACCGCTGCGATGACATCGGAAACCGGCAGGTCCACGGCCGTCCTGGTCGCGGCAACCCACTGCTCGACAATCTCCCCCGGCCAGGGGGCGACCCCTGCGGGTGGGGCCTCACAGTTCGGCAGCAGGGTATTCGCGGCCACCACTGCCTGGAAGCGGTCCGGCATCCGCGCCAGCACCGAGAGACCTATCGGGCCGCCCCAGTCCTGGCAGACCAGGACGATGTCACGCAGGTCCAGCGTCGTGACCAGCTCGGCGATCTGCGCAACATGCCCCGCATAGCTGTAGTCACCGCGATCAGCCGGCTTGTCGGAGCGACCGAACCCGATCAGGTCCGGTGCGACGCAGCGCAGGCCACGCGCGGTGAGGTCGCGAATCATGTGGCGATAGAGGAAGCACCAGCTCGGTTCCCCATGCAACAGCAGTATCACTGGCCCACGCTGCGGCCCCTCATCGAGATAGTGCATGCGCAGGGGCCCGAGCCGCGGGTCGGCAAGCTGCAGGTAGCGTGGCTCCCAGGGGAAGTCCGGGAGCCCGGTAAAGCGGTGGTCGGGTGTGCGCAGAATGGCAGTCATGGTCAGGGCAGGTCTCCGGCCAGTTCCCGGCAGTGGGCGGGATCGGTTGGGTGGTCCGCGAGCTGACTGGCGATATCAGCTGCGGTGCGTATTATTGCGTCCCGGACCCGGGGTGGAAGCCCCGTAACGGCCTCGCTCGCGGGGGTGAGGACAGCGTTGGCGGCGGCGGGGCAGGAAGCGCCCAGCAGCAGGTCGGCGAAGTTGTTGCGCCCCGACATGTGTGCCGGCGCCGCAAGCAGCAGGCGGCGGTACAGGGCTGCCGCGCCTTCCGGGTCCCCCCGAAAGCGCCGGGCATTGGCGGTTGCAAACAGTATGTCGGCTTCCCCCGGCCAGCGCCCCAGGGCGCGTTCCCACGCGGCCTGTGCCAGCGCGGGTTCCAGCAGTGCTTCCTGGCGTGCAAGTTGTGGCCCAATGTGGTCCGCGGTGCCGCTCGCCGGAAGCTCCCCGGGCCGGGGAATCACCAGTCCCCAGAACCCGGCCCGCTCCCAGCTGGCCATGAATCGCGACCAGCGTTCCTGCCGGCGTCGCTCGGTACCCGAGCGCAGGATGACACGCTGGCGCGCGGGGTCATAGCCGATGACCACCGCATAATGCCAGCGGGGGAGGGAGCGCAGGCCAAGGTTCTGCAGCACCAGCACCGGATGGCCGGCTTCCAGCTCGGCCAGCAGTGCCTCCGGGCCGGCAGCCAGGGTGTAGGGAATTCGGCCCGCCCGGCGGGCTGAGGCCTGCAGTTCCAGTTGCAGGCTGCCCAATCTGCCCGGGAGATAGACCTCGGGGGCCAGCGCCTCGGGCGTGGTGGCGACGCCGCTGTGAACCAGAACCGTCGCCAGGGCGGCTGGTCCGCACTGGTACTCGGCCTGGGGGAAAAAGGGCACCGGCACAAGTTCGGTGGCGGCCTGGTCGGGTGGGGGTGCGATGACGCTGGCACAGGCTGTCAGTAGCGTCAGCAGCGCCAGCACCACGATGCTCCTGGCTGTGGCCACCTCCCCGGTAGATGTCAGTCTGGCGCCGCGGGGCGCCTCTATCAGAGCTTGGTGAATATGTTGGTTACGCCGACGATTTCCAGCACCAGCAGGACCAGGAACAGGGCGCCGAGTATCCCCAGTGCGCCACTGCCAGCGGGCAGTGTTTCGAGCTTGTGCGCCAGCTGCTGCAACTCGGCATCCGAGAGGGCATTAATACGCGCCATGGCATCAACGTGGCTGACCCCCATGGCTACCATCTGTTGCTGCACGACATCCCGGGTGAGTACAGCATCAACCACCGCGATCTGTTGGCTTCGGCTCTGCTGGGCGTAGTGGTCCGCGGTGCCAATGACGGCGGCCTGTGCGGTCCCCACGGTGCTGGCGACGACCAGGCTAAGAATTTGCAGCAGGACAAGCAACCGGGCATTCAACATGACAATTCCTTCTTTGGGTTTCAGGTGTCGTGAGTATAGGCAGAAAGCGCTGCCCCGTTAAAGTGCAAAGCGCGGAAAACGGGACTTTGGCAATGACAGCGACATCCCGGCGCAGATGATTGTTGCGCAACCGTTTATACTCGAGACCCGCCGGGCAGGAAGGAGTGCAGCGATGACGAGAAGCAAGCGGCAGCGGGGGAAACGATGACGCCCGCTGTGCCGGTGCGGGATGCCGCCACGGTCATCCTGGTGCGCGACCACGCCACCCGCCCGCGGGTGCTGATGGGGCAGCGCGGGGCGAGGGCGGCGTTCATGCCCAGCAAGTTTGTCTTCCCCGGCGGCGCCGTGGACCCCGGGGATGCCCGGGTGCCGCTGGCTGGCAAGGTCGGCTCCGTGTGCAGCTCGCGGCTGGCGGAAGGGGCCGCGGCAGAGCGTGTACACGCCCTGCAGGCGGCGGCTGTGCGCGAGGTGTGGGAGGAGTCCGGCCTGCTGCTGGGGTCGCCCGGGGAGTGGGCTGGCCCGGTCCCTGCCGACTGGCACGCGTTTTCCGCCACCGGTCACCTGCCCTGCGCCGCGGCCTTCCGCTATGTGTTTCGGGCAATCACTCCCGTTGGTCCACCGCGGCGCTTCGATGCCCGCTTTTTCCTTGTCGATGTCTCCGCGGTGGCCGGTGACCCGGACGATTTTTCCCGCGCCTCCGAGGAGCTGTCGCAACTGCAGTGGATCGCCCTGGACGAGACCGGCGGCCTCGATCTGCCGCTGATTACGGAAGTGGTTCTGGGGGAGGTTGCCCGGGTATTGGCATACCCCGGGCCACCGCCAGAGGTGCCCTGTTTCCGCGACGAGGACGAGCAGAGGTTCCTGCTGCGGCGGCAGGCGGATTTGCTGCAGATCGAAAAGCGGAAGATTCGCGAGCGATAACAGGATAGAGGGCGCGGGGACCGCGCCCGGGAAGAAGGCCGCAGAGCGTGGTCAGCTCAATGCAGGACCCGGTCTGGACGCATTTCTGCCTGCAGCTCGTTTTGCCGGGTCTCCGCCTGCTCCAGCACGTGAGTGCGCAGGCGGCCGATGACGCTGGTCATGACGTCGATGGTCTGGCTGATCTGGTCCAGCGCCATCAGGACAGTCTCGCTGTCCTTCGGGGTGTCGTCGCGGTTTTCCATATCAGGTCCTCGGTTGGTGGATCAGTCCCAATTCAGTGCGCCGCCGGTCTGGTATTCGATCACCCGGGTTTCAAAGAAATTTTTCTCTTTGCGCAGGTCCATGATCTCCGACATCCATGGGAACGGGTTCTGCACCCCCGGGAACTGTTCGGGCAGGCCCAGCTGGGACAGGCGGCGGTTGGCGATAAAGTGCAGGTACTCCTCCATCATGGCCGCGTTCATGCCCAGTACCCCGCGCGGCATGGTGTCGCGGGCGTACTCGATCTCCAGCTGGGTGCCCTCCAGGATCATCTGGATGACTTCCCGCTGGAACTGTTCGGTCCACAGCTGCGGGTTTTCCAGCTTGATCTGGTTGATGACGTCGATGCCGAAGTTCAGGTGCATGGACTCGTCGCGCAGGATGTACTGGAACTGCTCAGCCACGCCGGTCATTTTGTTGCGCCGGCCCATGGAGAGGATCTGGGTGAAGCCACAGTAGAAGAAGATGCCCTCGGTCACGGCGTAGAAGCCGATCAGGTTGCGCAGCAGGGTCTGGTCGTTTTCCAGGGTGCCGGTCTTGAACGTGGGGTCCGATATCTCGTGGGTGTGGCTGATGCTCCAGGCGGCTTTCTTCGCCACCGAGGGCACTTCCCGGTACATGTTGAACACCGCGCCCTCGTCCATGCCCAGGGACTCGATGCAGTACTGGTAGGCGTGGGTGTGGATGGCCTCCTCGAAGGCCTGGCGCAGCAGGTACTGGCGGCATTCCGGGTTGGTAATCAGGCGGTAAATAGCGAGCACCAGATTGTTGGCAACCAGCGAATCGGCAGTCGAGAAGTAACCGAGGCTGCGCATGACGATGCGGCGCTCATCCTCGGACAGGCCCTCGGGGCTCTTCCAGGTGGCGACGTCGGCCGTCATGTTGATTTCCTGCGGCATCCAGTGGTTGGCGCAGCCGTCGATGTACTTCTGCCAGGCCCAGTCGTATTTGAAGGGCACCAGCTGGTTGAGGTCGGCGCGGCAGTTGATCATCGCCTTTTCGTCCACGGACACCCTGGCCGCGCCCATTTCCAGCTCTTCCAGGCCGGTGGCGATGTCCAGGTTTTCCAGTGCTTTCGCCGCGGCCGCGATGTGTTCAGCGGCTTCGGGGTCGGCAGCGACCGGATCGGCGGCCGCGATCGCGACCTCCGCGGGCGGCGCCGGCCTGGCCACC
>CAMYIZ010000067.1 GCA_947258585.1 uncultured Haliea sp.
CCGCAGCGAGGGCAGCCGCAGGCCGCCCGGCCCCGGTCGCCCCGGCCGGCGGGCAAGCGGGGCCGCGCTACGCAGCACCAAACACAGGAACACAGGAACACGGAACACGGAACACGGAACACGGAACACGGAACACAAAACAGTAACTGTCGAATCAACCAGCAGGAAGGACATGACCATGAGCACAGCCACCAAACTCGACACCAAGCCCGACTACAAGGTCGCCGACATCAGCCTCGCCGACTGGGGCCGCCGCGAACTGGACATCGCCGAAACCGAGATGCCGGCGCTGATCGCCATGCGGGAGAAATACCGCGCCAGCCAGCCCCTGGCCGGTGCCAAAATCCTCGGCTGTATCCACATGACCATCCAGACCGGAGTACTGATCGAGACCCTGATCGAACTGGGTGCGGAAGTACGCTGGTCCTCCTGCAACATCTTTTCCACCCAGGACCACGCCGCCGCCGCAATCGCGGCTGCCGGCATCCCCGTCTTTGCCTGGAAGGGCGAGACCGAGGAAGAATACGAGTGGTGCCTCGAACAAACCATTCTCAAGGACGGCAAGCCCTGGGACGCGAACATGGTCCTGGATGACGGTGGCGACCTGACCGCGATGCTGCACCAGAAATACCCGGCGATGCTGGACCGCATCCACGGCGTGACCGAAGAAACCACCACCGGGGTGCACCGCCTGCAGGAAATGCTGGCACGCGGCGAGCTGAAAATCCCCGCGGTGAACGTCAACGACTCCATCACCAAATCCAAGAACGACAACAAGTACGGCTGCCGGCACAGCCTCAACGATGCAATCAAGCGCGGCACCGACCACCTGCTGGCGGGCAAGAAAGCGCTGGTGATTGGTTACGGTGACGTCGGCAAGGGCTCGGCCCAGTCCCTGCGCCAGGAAGGCATGATCGTGCGCATCACGGAAGTCGATCCGATCTGCGCCATGCAGGCCTGCATGGACGGGTATGAGGTGGTCTCCCCCTTCATCGACGGCGTCAACACCGGCAATGCGGACTGCATCGATCACACCGTGCTCGGCAACGTCGACCTGCTGGTCACCACCACCGGCAACTACAACGTGTGCGACGAACACATGCTGCGGGCGTTGAAATCCGGCACCGTGGTCTGCAATATCGGCCACTTCGACAACGAAATCGACACCGCCTTCATGCGCCGCAACTGGCAGTGGGAAGAAGTGAAGCCCCAGGTACACAAGGTCTATCGCGATGACGCCCGCAGCGACTACCTGATCCTGCTGTCCGAGGGACGCCTGGTGAATCTCGGCAACGCTACCGGCCACCCCTCGCGGATCATGGACGGCTCCTTTGCCAACCAGGTCCTGGCGCAGATCTACCTGTACGAGCGTCGCTTTGCCAATCTGGAGCCGGAGATGAAGGCGGCAGCCGTGAAGGTCGAGGTCCTGCCGAAGAAGCTGGACGAGGAAGTGGCCGCGCACATGGTCGCGGGTTTCGGCGGGGTGGTGACCAAACTGACCAAGGCGCAGGCGGAATACATCAACGTCAAGGTCGACGGCCCCTTCAAGCCCGACAGCTACAAGTACTAGGGATGACATGAGTATGATCAGCTTTGAATACTTCCCGCCGAAAACCGCGGATGGGCGCACCGCGCTGCTGGAGAAAACCACACCGGCACTGCGGGCCCTGAATCCGGCGTTCTTTTCCGTCACCTATGGCGCCGGCGGCTCAACCCGCGACAGCACTTTGGGTATCGTGGAAGCGCTGTGCGAGCGCGGCATTGACGTGGCGCCACACCTGAGCTTCGGCGCGGATGACCGCGACACCATCGCCGCCCTGCTGCAGCGCTACCGCGACATGGGCGTCCGGCGGCTGGTGGCGCTGCGCGGCGATATGCCCTCGGGGATGGGAGGCGCCAGCCAGCTGGTCTACGCCAGCGAGCTGGTGGCCTTTGTCCGGGAGCAGACCGGCGACCACTTTCACATTGAGGTGGCCGCCTACCCGGAAATTCACCCCCAGGCCGACAGCTACGACAGCGACCTGAAGTTCCTCAAGCAGAAGCTGGATGCCGGCGCCAACAGCGCGATCACCCAGTACTTCTACAACGTGGAGTCCTACTTTTACTTCCTCGACCAGTGCGCGGCGATCGGGATCGACAAGCCCATTGTCGCCGGCATCATGCCCATCACCAACTTCGCCAACCTGGCGCGCTTCTCACGCAATTGCGGCGCCGAGATTCCGCGCTGGATCTGCCAGCGACTAGAGGGCTACGGCAAGGACCAGGAGAGTATCCGCCAGTTCGGCATCGAGGTGGTCACCCAGCTGTGCCAGACTCTGCTGGAGAGCGGCGCGCCCGGGCTGCACTTCTACACCATGAACCAGATCGAGCCGACCCGGCAGATCCGCGACAACCTGGGACTCTGAGGGCTGGCCGTGCGCGTACCGCGCATCTTTACCGAGCAGACCCTGGCGCTGGGGTCCGAGCTGGCGCTGGAGCCGGGCCCCAGCCAGCACCTCGCCCGGGTCTTGCGTATGGGCCCGGGCGACGAGCTGCGGCTGTTCGACGGCAGCGCTTGCGAGTACCAGGCCAGAATCATCGCGGCCGACAAGCGGCAGGTGGTGGTGGCGGTGCTGGAGTCCGGCCCCGGGCTCGCGGAATCGCCCCTGCGGCTCCATCTGGGCATCGGGATTTCCCGCGGGGAACGCATGGATTGGGTAGTGCAAAAGGCCACCGAACTCGGCGTGGCCGCGATCAGCCCGCTCTACACCGAGCGCACTGAAGTGCGCTTGCGCGGGGAACGGGAAGCTCGCAAGCAACAGCACTGGCGGCAAGTGGCGGTCAGTGCCTGTGAACAGTGCGGCCGCAGCGTCCTGCCGGTCGTGCATGAGCCCACAGCCCTGGACCAGTGGCTGCGGGCAGGGGGCGGGGAGCGCAGGTTCGTACTCCACCACCGGGCCACGACCGCACCCCGGGGGACAGAGCTGCCCACCTCCGTCAAGCTGCTGGTAGGCCCCGAAGGGGGGCTCAGCGAAGCCGAGATTGCCGCCGCCGAGGCCGCCGGTTTCGAGTCCCTGACGCTGGGCCCCCGGGTCCTGCGCACGGAGACTGCGCCGCTGGCGGCGCTGGCTGTCCTCCAGGCCCGCTGGGGAGACATGGCTGGCCTGGACTAAACTTGCCCGAAGCCCGGGCGGCGCTTGCGCCGCTCTCGTCCATTGCGTACTTTAACCATCCTTGCAGACCTGCGGAAACTACCGATGACAATCAAGATCGGCGTAGTCATGGATCCCATCTCGCGGATCCAGTACAAGAAAGACAGCACCCTGGCCATGCTGCTGGCAGCCCAGGCCCGTGACTGGCAGCTATTCTATATGGAACCCCGCCACCTGTTCCTGGAGCAGGGCAAGGCCCGGGCCAGTATGGCGCAGCTGACGGTGTTCCGGGACCCGGAGGCCTGGTTCCAGCTGGACTCTGAGCATGTGCGCGACCTGGCGGAACTGGATGTGATCCTGATGCGCAAGGATCCGCCCTTTGACAATGAGTACATTTACCTCACCTACATGCTGGAGGCTGCCGAGCGCGAGGGCACATTGATCGTCAACCGCTGCCAGAGCCTGCGGGATTGCAACGAAAAGGTATTCGCCACCCGGTTTCCCCAGTGCTGCCCGCCCCTGCTGGTCAGCAGTGACCCGGCGCGACTCAAGGCCTTCCACAGCGAACACGGCGACGTGATCTTCAAGCCGCTGGACGGAATGGGCGGCTCCTCCATCTTTCGGGTCATGCCCGGAGACCCCAACCTCAACGTCATCCTGGAAACGCTGACCGGCCACGGCCGCTACACCATCATGGCCCAGCGCTTCATCCCCGAAATCCTCGAGGGCGACAAGCGCATCCTGATGATCAACGGCGAACCATTGCCCTACTGCCTGGCGCGGGTACCCCTCGCCGGGGAAACCCGCGGCAACCTGGCCGCCGGGGGAACCGGCAGGGCGCAGCCTCTCTCCGACCGGGACCAATGGATCGCCGCCCAGGTCGGACCGGCCCTCCGCGAACGGGGGCTGTATTTTGTCGGCCTGGACGTCATCGGGGACTACCTGACCGAAATCAATGTCACCAGCCCCACAGGGGTTCGGGAGATTGATAACGCCTACAATCTGGACATCGGCGGGCAGCTGATGGATTGTATTGCCCAGGAGCTGGCAGCGCGCTGAGGCACAGCATGCAGCGAGGTATCACCACGGAGCCAGGCAATGGCCTGGGAATAGCCATATTCCTGGCCGCCGCCCTGCACGCCATCCTGGTGCTGGGTCTCGGGTTTGATCCCGGCGCCGAACCCGAATATACCCCGCAGCTGGAGATTACCCTGGCCCAGCGTCGCACCGAACTCGCACCCGACGATGCCAGCCACCTCGCCCAGTTCAACCAGCAGGGCAGCGGCGACCAGGCTGAAGAGACGAGTGTCACCAGCACCGACAGTGCACCCCTGTCACTGGCCCAACAGCAACAGGCGGCACAGCAGGCCCGGGAGCAGCAGGCAACCGCAACGCCGGTCACCAGTCACAACAGTCAACGGCAGCTACCCGCCAGCCAGCGGGACAGTCTCCCGGAGACCGCGCCCACGCCGGGTCTGAACCCAGATTCAGAGCGCCTGACCCGGGAGCTGGCCTATCTGGAAGCGGCCCTGGATGACCAGGCACGGGACTATTCCAACCGGCCAAAAGTACGCCGGCTGACCTCCCTGTCCACCCGCGAAGCGGTCGACGCAGCCTACCTGCATGACTGGCGGCGGCGGGTTGAGGCAGTCGGCAACCAGTATTACCCGGAAGCATCGATTCGCTATGGCATTTACGGCAGCCTGCGCCTGCTGGTAGTCATCAACTACGACGGTCAGCTTGAGGACATCCAGGTCCTGGCCTCCTCGGGCTTTGCGGTGCTGGATGAAGCGGCGATCAAAATCGTTCGTATGGCAGCGCCATTTGCCCCGTTTCCAGCCGAGCTCCGGGCCACCGCGGACAAGCTGGAGATTATCCGCACGTGGCAATTCGAGGAAAACCAGCTAAGCTCGGGGTAAAGGCGGGGTGTTACCGTCCTGCCGCACATGAGGGTCAACATACGGGATGTCTGTCCGGGGCGCGACCAGCGCAATCAAGAGTGGTAATTGCCTGCGTGATCACTTCCTGCTGGCCATGCCGAGCCTGTCCGAGGGAATATTCTCCCAGAGCATCACCTACATTTGTGAACACGGTGAGAGCGGGGCGATGGGTATTATCATCAACCAGCCCCTGGATTTGACCGTGGCGGAAATCTTCGAGCATCTGGACATCAAGGCCAGCCGGGAGTTCGGCGATGAGCCCGTGATGGCCGGCGGGCCGGTACAGATCGACCACGGTTTCGTGCTGCACCGCCACAGCGCAACCGACTGGGAAGCTAGCCTCCAGGTGACCCCGGAAATTACGCTCACGACCTCCCGCGACATACTGCGCGCCATTGCCGACGGCAGCGGGCCATCGGAACACCTGATCGCCCTCGGCTACGCGGGTTGGTCCGCCGGCCAGCTGGAAGAGGAGCTGTCACACAACAGCTGGCTGAGCCTGCCGGCGGACAGCGAGGTCATTTTTGCTACCCCCTGGCATCGCCGGCTCGCGGCGGCGGCGGCGGGCCTGGGTATCGACATGAACCTGATTTCGGCCCAGGCAGGGCATGCCTGACTCGCAAACCCTGGACAAGCAAAAACCCGCCACGGTGCTCGCCTTTGATTACGGCCTGAAGCAGATCGGGGTCGCTGTGGGCAACACACTGCTGGGCACTACCCGCAGCCTGGTCGTTTTGCGTGCGAGGGACGGTGTGCCGGACTGGTCGGCACTGGCGGCGCTGGTGGCCGAGTGGCAACCCGACTTGCTGGTGGTCGGCGACCCCCTGAACATGGACGGCAGTGTCAGCGAGCTTGCCACCCGGGCACGCAAGTTTGGACGCCGGCTGCACGGCAGGCTGGGGCTGCCGGTGACCATGACCGACGAGCGCCTCAGCAGTTATACCGCCAAACAGGAACAGCGCGAGCAGGGACACCGCGGCGATTACAAGGCGGCGCCAATAGACAGCTATGCGGCAGAGTTGATCCTGCAGACCTGGCTGCGGGAAAACGCGGAACGCCATCGCGGGTCGGCCTGACACCACCTGCGCGGCCCGACCTGCGCGGCCCGACCTACGCGGCCCGACCTACGCGGCCCGACCTACGCGGCCCGACCTACATACTACGGTTTGCGCTGCCCCATGAAGTTGCCGCGGTTGTCGGCCTCGTCGAAGCTGAGACCCAGCGTGTCGTCCGTGGCAGTGCGGCTCTTCTCGAACATCTTTATCATCAGGCGCACATCATTGGCCGAATCCGCGAAGCGGAGCGCATCATCCAGGCTGATATAGTTCTTCTTGTAAGCGGCGACCAGGGACTGGTCGAGCGTCTGCATGCCCAGCTCGGTCGATTTGGACATGACATCCTTGATCAGGTGTACCTCGCCCTTGCGAATGTAATCCTGCACCAGCGGCGTATTGAGCAGCACCTCCACCACGGGAACCCGCCCCTTGCCATCCTTGCGCGGCAACAATTGCTGGGCGACCATCGCCTTCAGGTTGAGCGACAGATCCATCCAGACCTGGGAGTGCATGTTGGCGGGAAAGAAGCTCTGGATACGGTCCAGAGCCTGATTGGCGTTGTTGGCGTGCAGGGTGCACAGGCACAGGTGGCCGGTTTCGGCGAAGGTCAGTGCCTGTGCCATGGTGTCCGCCGAGCGCACCTCCCCGATCAGGATGACATCCGGTGCCTGGCGCAGCGTGTTCTTCAGGGCGACATCGAAGGATTCGGTATCGATGCCGACCTCGCGCTGGGTGACCAGACAGTTGCCGTGCTCGTGAACGAATTCGATCGGGTCCTCAATGCTGATGATGTGGCCGCGGCTGTTGCGGTTGCGGTGGCCCACCATCGCCGCCAGTGAGGTCGTCTTGCCGGTACCGGTAGCACCGACAAAGATGACCAGACCCCGCTTGGTCATGGCCAGGTCCTTGATGATGTTGGGCAAGCCGAGCTCTTCCACTTCCGGGATGCGGGTTTCAATCCTCCGCAGCACCATGCCGAAGCGACCCCGCTCCACCAGCGCACTGGCCCGGAAACGACCCAGGCCCTCGCTGGCGAGAGCGAAATTGCATTCGTGGGTGCTGAGGAACTCCTCCTTCTGCTTCTCGGTCATGGTCGAGAGGACGATGTCCCGGGTCTGCTCATCGGTGAGTTTGGTGTCGCTGATGGGGTAGATCTGCCCATCCACCTTGATGCACGGGGCGGCGTTGGCGGAGATAAAGCCGTCGGACGCGCCCTCCTTGACGATGCGTTGCAGTAGATCCTCAATCTTCATGGGATGCTCCTCTCGGCGTCCGGGCTAGAAGTTTTCGGGCATACGCGCTTTCTCGCGGGCAATATCCCGGGAGATTACCCGCCGCTCCACCAGGTCCTTCAGACACTGGTCCATGGTTTGCATGCCCAGCGCGTGACCGGTCTGGATCGCGGAGTACATTTGCGCCACCTTGTCCTCCCGGATCAGGTTGCGGATGGCCGAGGTGCCGCGCATGATCTCGTGTGCCGCCACCCGGCCACCAGTGGCGCGCTTGAGCAGGGTCTGGGAAACGACCGCCTGCAGGGACTCCGAGAGCATGGATCGCACCATGGACTTTTCCGCCGCGGGAAATACATCCACCACCCGGTCGATGGTCTTTGCCGCCGACGTCGTATGCAGGGTGCCAAACACCAGGTGCCCGGTTTCCGCGGCGGTCAGCGCCAGGCGGATAGTCTCGAGGTCGCGCATCTCACCCACCAGAATAATATCCGGGTCCTCCCGCAGCGCAGAGCGCAGGGCCTCGGCAAAACCCAGGGTGTCGCGGTGCACTTCGCGCTGGTTGACCAGGCATTTCTTGCTCTCGTGCACGAACTCGATCGGGTCCTCAATGGTGAGAATGTGTTCGTACTTGTTGTCGTTGATGTGGTCCACCATGGCCGCAAGCGTGGTGGACTTGCCCGAGCCGGTAGGACCGGTGACCAGCACCAGACCGCGCGGTGTCATGCAGATATCCCGAAAAACCTGGCCCATGCCAAGATCTTCCATGGTCAATACCTTGGAGGGAATAGTCCGGAAAACACCGCCCGCGCCGCGATTCTGGTTAAAGGCATTGACGCGGAAACGCGCCACACCCGGAACCTCGAAGGAGAAGTCCGTTTCCATGAACTCCTCATAGTCCTTGCGCTGCTTGTCGTTCATGATGTCGTAGATCAGCTCGTGGACCTGCTTGTGGTCCATCGGCGGCAGGTTGATACGGCGCACGTCACCGTCGACCCGAATCATGGGCGGCAAACCCGCCGACAGGTGCAGGTCCGAGGCGCCCTGCTTCGCGCTGAACGCGAGAAGTTCTGTAATATCCACCGAATCGCTCCCCTGGGGCCAGCCCGGCATCACTGCCGGTTTCGGCTGCCGGCACAGGCTCGCGCAGCAGCCACTTGTTTTTTCAACTCGCGTGCCGCGACCGGAATCCGCTACCATCTACCGCATGGACAACGATGCGCTCAGGCACAATATCGACAAGCTGCTCGAAAGAGTACGACTCAGCGCGGAAAAAAGCCAGCGCAAGGCGGACAGTGTGCAGGTTCTGGCCGTAAGCAAGACCCGACCGGCGGACGATGTGCGCCGTGCCGCGGCACTGGGCCTGCGCGATTTTGGCGAGAATTACCTGCAGGAGGCGCTGGACAAGATAGCCGCGCTCGCCGACCTCGATCTGTGCTGGCACTTCATCGGGCCCATCCAGTCGAACAAGACACGGCCCATCGCCACCCACTTCCAGTGGGTGCACAGCGTCGACCGGCTGAAAGTGGCCAGGCGCCTGAGCGAACAACGGCCGCCTGGGTTGCCGGACCTGCAGGTCTGCCTGCAGGTAAATATCTCGGGCGAAGAAAGCAAATCCGGTGTCAGCCTGGCGGACCTCCCGGGCCTGGCGCGAGAGGTCGCGCAGCTGCCCCGGCTGCGCCTGCGCGGATTGATGGCCATTCCCGCAGCCACCACGGACCCGGCGCAGCAGCGCGCACCCTTTGCTGCCCTGCGCGCGGCCCTGGCGGATCTGCAGCGGCAGAACCCAGACCTGGACACCCTCTCGATGGGGATGTCCGGCGATCTCGAAGCGGCCGTCGCCGAGGGGGCCACCATTGTTCGTATCGGTACCGACATTTTTGGTCCACGGAGTGCCCCTGCAGGCGGGTGATTTTGGCGCCTCCGGGCGTGTATACTGCGCCACTGCCCTGACCTTCAGCCAACGGGAAATTGCCTTTTGAACAAAGCAGTTATCAGCTTTATCGGCGCCGGCAACATGGCCGCCAGTATCATTGGCGGGCTGCTGGAAAGCGGCCACCCGGCGACCTCGCTACGCGCCTCTGATCCCACCGCGACAAGCCTGCAGAAACTGCGCCAGCTGGGAGCCATAGCGACCTTTTCGGACAACGCCGCGGCCTGCGCCGATGCAGACGTGGTGATCCTCGCAGTCAAGCCCCAGATGATGGCCGAGGCCATGGCCAGCGTTGTCGAGCCTGTCGCGGCCAGCGGCGCGCTGGTGATTTCCATTGCTGCGGGCACCACCATCGCTGCCCTGGAAGGCGGCCTGGGGAGCGCTACCGCAGTTGTTCGCTGCATGCCCAATACCCCTGCGCTGCTCGGCGTGGGCGCCACCGCCTTGTACGCCAACGGCAATGTGACTCCCGTGCAAAGGGATTTGGCCAGCACCATCCTGGGCGCCGTCGGCCTGATCGAGTGGGTGCCCGAAGAAAGCCAGCTCGACGCCATCACCGCCCTGTCCGGCAGCGGTCCCGCCTACTTCTTTCTGTTCATGGAGGCCATGATCAACGCCGGCTGCGCCATGGGCCTATCCCGCGAGTGCGCAACCGCCATGACCACCCAGACCGCCCTGGGTGCGGCGCGCATGGCCACCGAGAGCGATGTCGACCTGGTCGAGCTGCGGCGCCGCGTAACCAGTCCCGGCGGCACCACGGAGCGCGCGGTGCAGTGCTTTGAGCACGAAGGCCTGCGGGACCTGGTGGCGCACGCCATGACAGCCGCGCAGCAGCGGGCGGCGGAAATGGGTGCAGGCAAGGAGGATCCAAGAGCGTGAGCGCAATAAGCGAAATTCTTGCCTATCTCGCCCAGACCCTGCTGACCCTGGCCCTGCTGGCCATGGTACTGCGCGTTCTGCTGCAACTGGTGCGGGCGGATTTCTACAATCCGCTCAGCCAGTTCCTTGCCCGCCTGACCAATCCCCTGGTGCTGCCCCTGCGCCGGGTCGTTCCCAGCCTGGGTGGACTGGATCTGGCCTCCCTGCTGCTGGCACTGGTGCTGCAAATGACCGCCATCGTGGTACTGCTGGTGCTCAACGGCGCCGGGCCGCCGAATGTTGTGCTGCTGTTGGTCTGGGCGGTGCTCGGTGTGGTGGGACTGGTGGTCAATATCTACTTCTTCGCCCTGTTGGCGATGATTATCCTCAGCTGGGTTGCGCCCGCCAGCCGGCACCCCGCCCTGCTGCTGCTGTTCCAGCTCACGGAACCGGTGATGGCCCCCTTTCGCAGGATGTTGCCCAACATGGGCGGGCTGGACTTTTCCCCCATCCTGGTCTTCATCCTGATCAATATTGTCCAGATTGCGCTGCGTCACATGGCGGCAGGCGTGGGCCTGCACCCGGCGCTGGTCATCGGACTTTGACCCCGGCACCGTGAACCCTGCCAGCGTCGGTATCGTTGCGCCCCAGCGCGCCAGATTCACGGAGCCACTGACCCTGGCCTGCGGCCGGGTTCTCTCGGACTATGAACTTGTCTATGAAACCTATGGCGAGCTGAACGCCGGGCGATCCAACGCCGTACTCGTATGCCACGCCCTCTCCGGCCATCACCACGCCGCGGGCTACCACAGTGCCGGGGACCGCAAGCCGGGCTGGTGGGAGGAATGTATCGGCCCCGGCAAGCCGATCGATACCAATCACTTCTTTGTCGTCAGCCTGAACAATCTGGGCGGCTGCCACGGCTCCACCGGCCCGGTGACAGTGAACCCGGCATCGGGCCAACCCTGGGGGCCGGACTTCCCCTCCCTGCGGGTGCGAGACTGGGTACACAGCCAGGCCCGGCTGGCGGACTATCTGGGCATCGACTGCTGGGCCGCCGTGGTGGGCGGCAGCCTGGGCGGCATGCAGGCCATGCGCTGGGCACTGCTCTACCCGCAGCGTTTGCGGCACAGTGTGGTCATCGCGTCCGCGCTGCGCCTGAGCGCCCAGAACATCGCCTTCAATGAGATTGCGCGGCAGGCGATACAGTCCGACCCGGGCTTCGCCGGCGGCCACTACCTGGCGCAGAACACGCTGCCGGCACAAGGGCTGGCGCTCGCACGCATGGTCGGCCACATCACCTACCTGTCAGACGATGCCATGGCCAACAAGTTCGGCCGCGACCTGCGCTCCGGCAGCCTTGAACTGGGGGATGAGACCGGTGCCGAGTTCCAGGTCCAGAGCTACCTGCGCTACCAGGGCAGCCAGTTCTCCGGCAGCTTCGACGCCAACACCTACATCCTCATGACCCGCGCCCTGGACTACTTCGATCTGGCCCGTGAATACGATGATGACCCGGTAGCCGCGTTCCGCCAGGCGCAGTGCAGTTTTCTGGTACTGTCCTTCTCCACGGACTGGCGTTTCTCGCCGCAACGCTCACGGGAAATCGTCGATGCCCTGATCGCTGCCGACCGGCCAGTGACCTACGCGGAAATCGAGGCCGAGGAAGGACACGATGCGTTCCTGATGCCCATTCCCCGCTACCTGCAGTTGTTTGGCGCCTATATGCGGCGCGTGCAGGAGACCAGCTGATGCGCCTTGACCTCACCCATATCCAGCGCTGGATCGAACCCGGGTCAAAGGTACTGGACCTCGGCTGCGGCGACGGCGAGTTCCTGCAGAGGCTGCAGCAGGAGCGCGAGGTCCGCGGCCTGGGGCTGGAAATAGATCCGGACAAGATAACCGCGGCCGTCGCCCGCGGCCTGAACATTGTCGAACAGGACATGGACGCGGGGCTGGATAACTTTCCCGACCAGAGCTTCGACACGGTGGTCATGGCCCACGCCCTGCAAGCGGTGCATTTCCCGGACCGGGTACTGGAGGAGATGCTGCGAATAGGCCGCCAGGGCATAGTCACCTTTCCCAATTTTGCCCACTGGAGTTGCCGCCTTTACCTGGGCACTCGCGGGCGCATGCCGGTGTCCCGCTTCATGCCCTATACTTGGTATGACACGCCCAATATCCACTTTTGCACGGTGCAGGATTTTGAAGCGCTGTGCGCAGAGCGTGGCATTCGCATCCTGGCCCGGGACATGGTGGGCAACACCGAGCGCAAGCCTCTGCTGGCCAGCGCGTGGCCCAACCTGTTCGCCATCACCGCCATCTACCTGATCAGCCGTTGAGGTGACCATGATCCGCTATCTACGCTACATTTCGGCGCTGCTGCTTTTCACCGCCGTCGGCGCGGCGGCCCAGCAGTCCGAGCGCTTCGGGCCCTACGAGCTGCACTACAGCGTGGTCAATACGACGTTCCTGGAGCCGCGGGTAGCCTCCACCTATGGCATTGTCCGGGGCAAGAACCGCGCAATCCTGAACCTGGCCGTGCGTGAACATGTCGGCGACTCCACCCGGCCCCGCAGCATGCTGCTGCAGGGCAGCACCCGGGACCTGATCACCGCGCAGGCACTGGAGTTCCAGGAGGTTCGGGAGGGCGAGGCCGTTTACTACATTGCCGAGTTCCGTTTTATCAACGAGGAGTGGCGCTTCTTCACCGTCGACTTCAGACCCGAGGGGGCGGAAGAAACCTTCCGCTTTGAACTCAAGCACCAGCTGTACGAGCACTGATGAACGTGATCGCGCCCCAGCAGACCGTCGTCCTCGCCAGCGGCAACCCCGGCAAACTGACAGAACTGGCACGTATTCTGGAACCTCTGGGCCTGCAGCTGCGGGCGCAATCGGAGTTCGGCGTTCCGGAAGTCGATGAAACCGGCCTGACCTTTGTCGAGAACGCCATCCTCAAGGCACGGGCCGCAGCGCAGCACACCGGGCTGCCGGCGGTGGCCGACGACTCGGGGCTGGAGGTGGATTTTCTGCAGGGTGCTCCGGGGATTCGCTCCGCGCGCTATGCCGAGGGCGGCGACGAGGCGAACAACCGCAAGCTGCTCGCCGCCCTCGCCGGGGTACCCAAAGCCGGGCGCAGCGCCCGCTACCAGTGCGTAGTGGTGTTCATGCGCCACGCCCTGGATCCGACGCCGGTAATCTGTCAGGGCAGCTGGGAGGGGCATATTCTGGAGCAGCCCGCGGGTAGCGGCGGCTTTGGCTACGACCCGCTGTTTCACGTTGCCGCCTTTAATTGCAGCGCAGCTGAACTGGCACCGCGCACCAAGAACCGCGTCAGCCATCGGGCGATTGCCTGCGCCCAGCTGGAACAGGCGTTGCTGGGTTCCCTGCGCAGCCCCGAGTCACCGGGCAGCTGATGCCTGAGCTGCAGTTGCCCCCGCTGGGGCTGTACATTCACCTGCCCTGGTGCGAACGCAAGTGCCCCTACTGCGATTTCAATTCCCACGAAACCCGTGCGATTCCGGAGCAGGCCTATATCGACAGCCTGCTGGCTGACCTGGCGGAGGACGCCCACTACGCCCAGGGGCGCAGCATCGCCACCCTGTTCATCGGCGGCGGTACCCCGAGCCTGTTCAGCGCCGGCGGTATTGCGCAGCTGATGGCGGGGATCGCGGCGCGGGTACCCCTGACGACCAGTCTGGAAGCCACCATGGAGGCCAATCCGGGCAGCGCCGAGGCGGAGAAGTTCGCCGGCTTCCGGGCGGCGGGTATCAACCGCCTGTCCATCGGCGTCCAGTCCTTCCAGGAAACCCAGCTGCAGGCCCTGGGGCGAGTGCACAACAGCGACCAGGCACACGCCGCGATCGCCGCCGCCCGAAGTGCCGGCTTCCAGCGCATCAACCTGGACCTCATGCACGGCCTGCCGCAGCAGGATGCCGGGCTGGCGCTGGCGGATCTCGCCACCGCCACCGGTTACGGCACGGGCCATCTGTCCTGGTACCAACTCACCATCGAACGGAATACCCTGTTTCACAAGCACCCGCCCTTGCTGCCCGTCGAAGACGCGCTGGCGGATATACAGGACGCGGGCGAGGCGCTGCTGGCGGGCACCGAGCTGGGCCAGTACGAAGTCTCGGCCTGGTCAGCACCTGGCCAGCAGTGCCGCCACAACCTCAACTACTGGGAGTTCGGTGACTACCTGGGCATCGGTGCCGGTGCCCACGGCAAGGTGAGCTTTCCGGACGGCCGTATCCTGCGCTATGCCAAGCGCCGCCAGCCCGATGCCTATATGGCTGCGGCACCGACGGCGATGCAGGTGCAGCCGCAGTGGCTGGCGGCACGGGACCTGCCCGGGGAGTTCATGCTCAATGCCCTGCGCCTGAACGCGGGATTTTCGCTGGCGGACTACAGCGCGCGCACCGGCCTGGCGCCGGACACCCTGCAACCGGCCCTGGACTCGCTGCTCGCGCGGGGGCTCCTGCTGCAGGCGCAAGACCACGTACGCGCGACTGACCTGGGGCGGCGTTTTCTCGATTCGGTGATTGCGGAATTCCTGGCCTAGCCACCGCACCTCGCCGGCCGCACCTCGCCGGCCGCACCTACATACGGCGGAACAGCAGATCCCAGACGCCGTGGCCGAGGCGCTCGCCGCGCTGCTCGAACTTGGTCAGGGGCCGGGACTCGGGCCGCGACGCAAAGTTGCCGGCACCGGCGGTATTCTCCAGACCCGGCGTCCCCGACAGCACTTCCAGCATTTGCTCCGCGTAATTTTCCCAATCGGTTGCGAGGTGCAGGATGCCGCCGGGCTTCAGAAACTCCACCAACTGTGCGGCAAAGGCCGGCTGGATCAGGCGCCGCTTGTGATGGCGCTTCTTGTGCCAGGGGTCGGGAAAGAAAATCTGGATCGTGTCGAGGGAAGCCGGCGGGATACAGTCGCGCAGCACCTCGACCGCATCGTGGCAATAGATGCGGATATTCTCCACACCTTCGGCCGCCATGCTGTGTAACAGCTTGCCGACCCCGGGGCGATGCACCTCGATACCGATAAAGTCGGTGCCGGGGGCCGCAGCGGCCATGGTGACCAGGGACTGGCCCATGCCAAACCCTATTTCCAGCACCCTCGGCGCGTCACGGCCAAACACCGCGGCGTAGTCCAGGAGGCCGTCACTGTGGGCAAGACCGAAGCGCGGCCAGTGGTCGTCAAAGGCACGCTGCTGGCCGTCGGTGAGGCGCCCCATGCGCAGGACATAGCTGCGGATGGGACGGTGCGGGGTATCAGTCATGGTTCAGGGGAGCAGTTTCCAGCTTGCGGCGGCCAGACAGGCCCAGCCGGCAATGAAAGCCAGGCCACCCAGCGGCGTGACCGCACCCAGCCAGCGCAGGCCGCTGAAACTGAGCAGGTACAGGCTCCCCGAGAACACCACCAGGCCCAGCAGGAACAACCAGCCGCTGCTGCGCAGCAGGTTCACGTGGGGATAATTGAGGGCCAGGATGCCGACCGCCAGCAACGCCAGGGAGTGGTAGAAGTGATACTGGACCGCCGTCTCGAAGACACCCAGGGCATAGCTGTCCAGGCGATTCTTGAGGGCGTGGGCACCGAAGGCGCCAAATGCTACAGCGAGGGCACCGCTGACGGCGGCGCTGGCAATAAAGAACTGGGCCATGTTGTGGATCCGGCGAGAGCGGGAGCGCCAGTGTAACGCAAAACGCCAGTGACGCTCTCGTGGACTATCAGGCAGCGATAGCAGTGCGCAACTTTTTCATGGCATTCTGCTCCAGCTGACGGATACGCTCTGCCGAAACCTCGTACTTTTCCGCCAACTCGTGCAGCGTGGCCTTCTCCTCCGCCAGCCAGCGCCGGGCGAGGATATCGCGGCTGCGCTCATCCAGATCCGCCAGCGCGACATACAGCTGCTCTTCGCTGTTTTCCTGCCAGTCGTCGGACTCAACCGCCAGGGCCGGATCACTGCGCTGGTCTTCCAGGTAGTACTGGGGTGCCTGCCAGGCATCGTCGTCGTCCTGGTCCAGGGGCGAGTCGAAAGCGACATCGCGACTGCTCAGCCGGCCTTCCATGCGCTGCACCTCGGCAATATCGACGCCCAGGTCATTGGCCACCGCCTGCGCCTCTTCCGCACTCAGCCAGGCGAGGCTTTTCTTGGCGCTGCGCAGGTTGAAGAACAGCTTGCGCTGGGCCTTGGTGGTGGCGACCTTGACGATGCGCCAGTTGCGCAGGATAAATTCGTGCATCTCGGCCTTGATCCAGTGCACTGCAAACGACACCAGGCGCACACCCTTCTCGGGATTGAAGCGCTTCACCGCCTTCATCAGGCCGACATTGCCCTCCTGGATGAGATCCGCTTCCGCCAGCCCATAGCCGGAGTAGCTGCGGGCTATGTGGACCACGAAGCGCAGGTGGGACATGACCAGTTGGCGGGCCGCCTCGACATTGTCGTTGTAGTACAGGTCCTCGGCCAGCTCCTTCTCCCGCTCCGGGGTCAGCAGCGGGATGCTGCTCACCGCCTGCACATAGGCCGCGAGGTTGGCACCCGGGACCATCTGGTCAACCGGCAACAGGGTTTTGCTCATGCGAGGTTCTCCATGTTCAATGAGGCCGATTCTAGCACTCATTCCCTTAGAGTGCTAATCGCCGGAAAGTTCCCTGTAAAGCCGGGAAATTTCAGAAAATTTTGTTAAATAACAATAGCTTGACAGCCGCGCTCAGCGAGGGGCGATGCGCCCCAGGTGGCGGGAAACGGCCAGCCAGGCACCCGCGAGGCCGAGCAGGCCACCCAGCACCACGAGATTGAGGCTGCCCATGATACCCAGGCCGCCCAGTTCGAAACTGCTCTGGTAGAGCTCCGCCAGGCGCGCCACCGGCTCGCCCAGGAACCACAGCGCCGCGGCGACCAGCAGGGCCGCGAAAAACCCTCCCCCAACCCCGTACCAGAGCCCGGTATAGAGGAAGGGCCGGCGGACAAAGCCGTTGCTGCCACCCACCAGCTTGACCACCACTATTTCCTCGCGCCGGCTCTCAATGGCGAGGCGTATGGTATTGCCAAGGATCAGCACCACTCCGGCCACCAGCACTCCGCCCAGAGCCAGCACCATGCGCCGACTCAGTTCCATCAGGGTATTGAGCCGTTCCAGCCAGGCCATGTCCAGTACGGCTTCCGCAACCCGCGGGTCCGCCGACAGTTCCCGGTGCAAAGCCGCCACCGGACCGGCTTCGGGAGCGGGCGTCACCAGCAGCAGGTCGGGCAGCGGGTTGTTGTCCAGGCTGTCGAGAACGTCCGCAAATCCGGAAAGCAGGCTGAATTCCTGCAGTGCCTCTTCCCGGGAAACAAATACCACCGCCGCTATATCCGGCCGCTCCTGCAGCTCCCGGTGCAACTCACGGGCCTCGTCGGCGCTGGCAGTCGCCGCCAGGAATAGCGATAACTGGGCGGGACTGTCCCACTTGTCGCTGAGCTTGCGGGCATTGTCCAGGGCGACATCCAGAGCCGCGGGCAAGGCCAGGGCTATGCCGATCACCAGCCAGGTGAGGAGGCTGGACACAGGATTGTCCAGTACCCGTGCCAGACTCTCCGCAGCGGACAGACGATGGTGGGTCAGCCAGCCGTTGAAGCGGTGGCGCAGCCGCGCTCGGCTGGTACTGGCCCCCTCCCGCCGGGACTTGTGGTCAAGCGCACTCATGCGCGGTTACTCACCAGGCGCCCATCGCGCAGGGTCAGGATACGGTGATGCAGGCGGGAAATCAGGGCCAGGTCGTGACTGGCGATCAACACGGTTACGCCCACCTGGTTGAAGGCCTCAAACAGCTGCATGATTTCCGCCGACAGGGCCGGGTCAAGGTTGCCGGTGGGCTCGTCGGCCAGCAGGATGCGGGGCCGCGCCACCACAGCCCGGGCAATGCCCACCCGCTGCTGCTCGCCGCCCGAGAGTGTGATCGGCAGGGCGCGTTCCCGGGCCAGCAACCCCACCTTGTCCAGGGCCGCCCGCACCCGGCGTCCCACCTCTCGCTGATCATAGCCGGCAATAACCAGTGGCAGGGCCACATTGTGGTAGACCGAGCGATCAAACAGGAGCTGGTGGTTCTGGAATACGACGCCGATATTGCGGCGGTGGGCGGGAATACCCCGGTTGCCAATCCGGGCGAGGTTCTGGCCGTCGACAATGACCTGACCGCGGCTGGGGCGCTCAATCAGCATGATCAGGCGCAGCAGGGTGCTCTTGCCTGCGCCGGAGTGCCCGGTGAGGAATACCAGCTCGTTCTGGCTGATCTCAACGCTGACTTCACTCAGGGCTTCGTGGCCCTCCGCGTAGCGTTTGCTGACACGGTCGAAAGTGATCATTGCTCGGGTTCGGCACCCGCAAACAAGGCTTCGATGAAGGGCTCCGCCGCAAATGGCCGGAGGTCGTCGGCAGTTTCACCCACACCGATGAAGCGGATCGGCAGGCCCAGCTTGCGGGCAATGGCGAAGATGATCCCGCCCTTCGCCGTGCCATCCAGTTTGGTCAGGGTCAGCCCGGTAACGCCCACCACCTGCTGGAACTGGCTGGCCTGGGCCAGGGCGTTCTGACCGGTACCCGCGTCCAGCACCAGCATGACTTCATGCGGGGCCTCCGGATCCAGCTTGCCCATCACCCGCACCACCTTGCGCAGTTCCTCCATGAGGTGGTCCTTGTTGTGCAGGCGGCCGGCGGTATCCGCGATCAGGACGTCGACATTGCGCGCCTGGGCGGCCTGCAGGGCGTCGTAGATCACCGAGGCACTGTCGGCCCCCGACTGCTGGGCGATCACCGGCACATTGTGGCGCTGACCCCAGACCTGCAACTGCTCGACCGCCGCGGCGCGAAAGGTGTCCCCTGCCGCGAGCATGACCGAGCGGCCCTCGGCCTGATAGCGACGCGCCAGCTTGCCGATAGTGGTTGTCTTGCCAACGCCGTTGACGCCGACCATCAGGATGACGAAGGGCTTGCTGCCAGACACTTCCAGCGGCTCCTCGCAGGGTCGCAGGACGTCCAGCAGCTCTTCCTGCAACGCCCGCTGCAACGCTTCCGGGCTGGTCAGTTCCTTCCGCGACACTCGCCGGGTGAGACGGTCGATTATCTCCACCGTGGCGTCGACACCCACATCCGCCAGCAACAGCCGTGACTCCAGTTCTTCCAGCAGTTCGGCGTCGATTTCCTTGCGCCCCAGGAACAGCGTGCCGAGACCCTGGACCAGGGTGTCACTGGTACGCCCCAGACCGCGGCGCAGGCGGGCAAAAAAACCTGCCTCGGTGGCCGCGACCGGGCGCGCTGCGGGTTCGGTCACCGAGGGTGCCTGGTCATCGCGGGGAGCGGGCACCATGGCTTCCACGGCGGGAACCGGGGTCGACACCGGCGCAGACTCCTGCACCGGCTCTCCCGCCCCGGCAGCGCCCTCGGCGAGGTCAGTTCCGGTCGCTGCGTCCGCGGCAGTCTCAGGCTGTCCGGGTAACTTCCTGTTGCGTTTGAAAAACTTCATGAGTCTCGTGTTAGAGTTTGCCGGCGGGCGTCTGCGGGAGGGCGTATCCTATCACTCTTGGGCGGGGCGGCGAAATGACAGGGAGGAGCAGGCGGCGAACACAGGACCCGCCCACCGCGGCCGGCCTGCTGCGCATCATCGGCGGTCGCTGGCGCGGGAGAAAGCTCCGCTTTACCGCCGCAGAGGGCCTGCGTCCCACGCCGGACCGGGTGCGCGAGACCCTGTTCAACTGGCTTGCAGGCGACATTCGCGAAGCGCGCTGCCTGGACCTGTTCAGCGGGTCCGGAGCGCTGGGCCTGGAAGCGCTGTCCCGGGGCGCGGCGCACTGTGACTTCGTCGACAGCAATCCCGGCAGCCTCGCGCAGATCAGGCGTCACCTGCAGAGTCTGGAGGCATCAGCGGCAGGCAGCTGCCATACCGCACGGGCCAGCGATTTCCTGGCGAGGGCCGACAGGCCCTGGGATATCGTGTTCATCGATCCACCATTCGGCCAGGGACTGGTGGCGCCCGCCTGCGAGCTGCTGCACAACCGGGGACTGCTGGCCGCGGGGGCGTGTATCTATATCGAAACCGGTACCGGGGACACCCTGCCGGAGCTGCCGGATACCTGGCATTTGCATCGGGACAAAGCCGCGGGCGCGGTCAACTACCGCCTCTACCGGACCCCGGCAGGCGCCGCGTCCTAGACGGCAGCAGGGACGTATTTGCACCTGAATCAGTGAGTGTTTACCATCCGCAGCTCGATCACTGACGCCGGACGGCACAATGCGCACGCACACGGTCATCTACCCGGGCACCTTCGACCCGATCACCAACGGTCACGTCGATCTCACCGAGCGGGCAGCCCGCCTGTTTGGCAAGGTCGTGGTATCCATCGCCCACAGCGAGAAGAAAACCCCCCTGTTCTCTCTGGAGCAAAGGGTGGAGTTGTGCAAGGCATCCCTGCACCACCTGGACAATGTCGAGGTGGTGGGCTTCAGCAATCTGCTGATTGAGTTCGCAAAGAGCCAGGATTCACGCTGTGTGCTGCGCGGTCTGCGCGCGGTGGCGGATTTCGAGTACGAGTTCCAGCTGGCCAACATGAACCGGGCAATGGACCCGGAATTCGAGAGCGTATTCCTGACGCCCTCGGAACACCTGTCCTATATTTCTTCGTCCCTGGTGAGGGAGATTGCGGCGCTGCGCGGCGATATCACGCCTTTCGTGCCCGAACCGGTGGCCCGGGCCCTGCAGGCCAGGTTCAGCTAGTCCCCGGACTGCGCGTCGGCGGCCTGCTTGCGCGCGCGATTACGCTCGATGTCCTTGTTGGTATAGCCGGTCTCACGGCAACCCAGGCAACGCAGGAAGGTGGTTTCCGCCGGACCGACCATGAGCGTCTCGGCGGCTTCCCCGGCATGGCCTGCCATGAGGGTGAACGGCAGACTGACTATCCAGGCGGCAGTTCCGCCCACCGTCATGACCAGGCCGATGGGACGGGCCAACAGCAGGTCGCCGACCATGGCTCCGGTTGATGGGCTCTCGTCTACCGCGGTCTGGGCCGACAGCGATGGTGCCGTGACCATGGCGGCAACAAGTGTGATGGATGCGAGACGACGGCTTACACTGCTTGTTTTCATTTTCCACTCCCGGAAAGAACCCGACCCCAAACGGCTACGACTGCAGTTTAGCCTGTTCAGCGCTGACAGGCCACGCAATAGACCGTGGCACGCTGCCCGAGGCGACACTCGCGCAAAGGCCGCTCACAGCACTTGCAGGGCTGCCCGCCACGGCCGTAGACATACAGCTGCTGGGCAAAGTAACCCGGCTTGCCGTCACCGCCAACAAAGTCACGCAGCGTAGTACCGCCCTGACTTATAGCCGAAGTTAACACTTGCTTAACGTGTTCAGCAAGGCGTTCGTAGCGCAGCCGGCCGACGCGCCCCGCCGGCCGGTCCGGGCGGATTCCTGCCAGGAACAGGGCTTCATTGGCGTAAATATTACCAACACCCACAACGATGTGGCCATCCATCAGGAAGGACTTCACCGGTCCGCGACGTCCGCGGGACCGCCGGTAAAGCAAGTCACCGCTGAACCCTGCCGACAGCGGCTCGGGGCCGAGGCTTTCCAGCAGGGGATGCGAGGCGCCCGGTTCAAGCCACAGCATGCAACCGAAGCGACGCGGGTCGTTGAGACGCAGCCGATCGCCGCTGGCGAGCACGATTTCAACATGGTCGTGCCGCAGCAGGGGGCTATTGTCCCGGATAACACGCAGGGAGCCCGACATGCCGAGATGGACCAGCAAGCTGCCGGCCCCGGTGCGGAACAGCAGGTATTTTGCCCGCCTTTCGACAGCCTCGATCACCTGCCCCCGCAGGCGCAGGTCCAGGTCGGCTGGCACCGGCCAGCGCAGGCGTGGCTCCCGCACTTGCACCGCGACCACGCGCTGACCCAGGCTCCATGGCTCGACGCCGCGGCGCGTGGTCTCGACCTCGGGTAGCTCAGGCATCAGGAGGACCCACAAAAAACCCCGACCTGGGCCGGGGTTCTACGCGTACCGATGACACTGACCAATTACTTGATCTTGCCTTCCTTGTACATGACGTGCTTGCGGACTACCGGATCGTACTTCTTCATTTCCAGCTTGTCCGGGGTGGTGCGCTTGTTCTTGTCAGTGGTATAGAAGTGGCCTGTACCGGCTGACGAAATCATTCTGATCTTGTCTCTCATGGTTTCTCTCCTTCAGCTCAGACAGCTCAGACCTTGATGCCGCTGGCGCGAATGTCGCTCAGCACCTGGTCGATACCCTTCTTGTCGATGATGCGCATGCCCTTGCTGGAAACCCGCAGGGACACAAAGCGCTTCTCGGACTCAACCCAGAACCGGTGGTGATGCAGATTGGGCAAAAAACGACGACGGGTGCGGTTTTTCGCGTGTGAAACGTTGTTACCGGTGACCGGACGCTTGCCGGTTACCTGACATACTCTTGCCATGTTTGCCTCTCCCATTACCACGGGACTTGTAAAATTGGTGTGGCCAAACGGGTCTGAAATGGTACCCCGGCCGCGCGGAGCGCGACTTTATACCAGAAGACACCCCGCTGCGCAAGCGAAAGCGGGGCCTACAACAGGCCGCTCTCGGCGAAGGAGTAGCTCTGGCCGCGGCCGATAATGACATGGTCCAGCACGCGGATATCGAGCAGGCCCAGCGCGGACTGCAGCCGTTCGGTGATGCGCCGATCGGCCTGGCTGGGCTCGGCCACCCCGGAGGGGTGATTGTGCGCCAGAATAACTGCCGCAGCATGGTACTGCAGGGCACGCACAGCCACTTCCCGCGGATACACGGCGGCGCCGTCAAGGGTGCCGTAGAACAGGTCTTCGCAGCGCAGGATCCGGTGCTGGTTGTCCAGGAACAGGCAGGTAAACACTTCCCGCTGCTGGCCCCCGAGGTGGTGCTGGAGGAAACGACGCGTTTCCCGCGGGCTGCACAGGGCGCTCCCCGCGCGGGCTTCCTCCAGGGCGTGCCGCCGGGCGAGCTCCAGCGCCGCGGCCAGCTGCGCGACCTTGCCGGCACCCATCCCGGGGCTGCCCAGCAGGGTCTGTTGCCCCGCCGCCAACAACCCCGAAAGGCTGCCAAAGCGCAGCAGCAGCTCCCTGGCCATGTCCAGCGCTGTATGGCCACGGCGCCCGGTGCGCAGCATCACCGCCAGCACCTCTGCGTCTGACAGCGATGCCGCACCGCGCTGCAGTAACTTGTCCCGCGGGCCCTCGCCGGCGCCCCAGTGCCTGATTGACATCGGCTTACCCTCCCTGGCAATGCCTGTGCGGTGTCAAATAGCCTGACGTGATGGTATTGTTTCTACTATACAAACCTATTGTCCCAGTTCGGTGGCCGCAGTGGCACATCTTTTCAATCGCAATGTTGTGCTCGGCGTCAGCGGTGGCATCGCCGCCTACAAGTCCGCAGAGCTGGTGCGCCAGCTCAAGGAACTGGGGGCCGATGTCCGGGTGATCATGACCCGCGGTGCCCGCGAGTTCATCACCCCCCTCACCCTGCAGGCGCTTTCCGGCAGGCCGGTCCACTCGGAGCTGCTGGATACCGAGGCCGAACTGGGCATGGGTCATATCGAGCTTGCCCGCTGGGCGGACCTGTTGCTGATAGCCCCGGCGACAGCGGACCTGCTGGCGCGGCTGGCGTCGGGCCGTGCCGACGACCTTCTCACTACGGTTACCCTCGCTACAGCCTCGCCCAAGCTGCTGGCCCCTGCCATGAACCAGCAAATGTGGCGCGACCCGGCGACGACTGCCAATGTCACCGCGCTCGCCGAGCGGGGTTTCCACCTGATCGGCCCCGCCGACGGCGAGCAGGCCTGCGGCGACGTCGGCCCCGGGCGCATGGAGCAACCCGCCGCCATTGCCCGGGCCGCCGCGGATCTGTTCAGCAGCGGCCTGCTGGCGGGCAAGCGCGTGGTGATCACTGCGGGCCCCACCCGGGAGGCGCTGGATCCGGTGCGCTACCTGTCCAACCACAGCTCGGGAAAGATGGGCTTCGCCCTCGCCAGGGCCGCGGCGGATGCGGGCGCCCTGACCACCCTGGTGAGCGGCCCGGTGCAGCTGCCGACGCCGGATCACGTCCATCGGGTCGACGTGCAAAGCGCGGAAGACATGCTGCGGGAGTGCCTGGACCGGGTACCGACCTGCGACATCTTCATCGCCTGCGCCGCGGTCGCCGACTATCGTCCGGTCGCGGTAGCCGGGGAGAAAATCAAGAAAGGGGCGGAACGCATCACCCTGGAGCTGCAGCGCAACCCGGATATCCTCGCCACCGTGAGCGCCCGGGCCGATGCGCCGTTCACCGTGGGGTTCGCCGCTGAGACCAGCAACCTCCTGGCCTATGCCAGAGGCAAGCTGGAGAACAAGGGCGTGGATATGATTGTCGCCAATGATGTCTCCAATAGCACCATAGGCTTCAATAGCGAGAACAACGCGGTCACGGTGCTCTGGGCAGACGGCAGCAAAGACCTGGCCCAGGCGAGCAAGGCGGCTATTGCCCGCGAGCTGATTGCTCTGGTTGCCGAACGGCTGGGGCTCGCCGGTGACTGACCGGGAGCCAACGGAAAGCCGGGGGGTTGTCGCCAGCAACAGGGCGCTGCTAGGGGTTTCGGCGTTGGCCCTGCTGCTTGCACTGGGGCCGCTGCTGGCCGGGTTCGCCTATCTGGGCCTGCTGCGGGACCCACAGCTGGAGAGCGCACAGGTTCACGCCTACAGCACCATGGTGGCCAGGCAGCAGGCCGCCGGGGTGAGTTCGCTACTCCGGGACCTCGGCCTGCGGCTGGAACAGGCGGGAAGTGCCACAAGCTGGCAACAGCAGCTGCTGGACGGGGTCCCGATCGCGGTCCTGGCCCGCGGGCTGCTGCCATATTTCCCCGAGTTCTCCGAGCTCAGGCTGGTGCCCCTGACGGACCTGGGCAGCGCCACTCTGGCCGCGGGCGAATTTGGCCTGCGCAATCACATTGAAGTGGACATGGTGCGCCGCGCCGCCGCGGGCGAGGGCGGGCAACCCGAGGTCTACCGCTTCGATGAGCGGTCGCTCATCTCGGTGGCCTACCTCGCGAGCGACCCGGACGGGGACGACAACAGGATCGTGATCCTCGGCACCCTGCGCGAGGAGTCGCTTGCCTCACGGCTGCAACAGGCAAACGGTGATCTCGGCGAAGTGGTGCTGACCCAGGTTCACGGCAGGCAGCACAGCGAACTCCTGCGCGTGGGCGAGGCCAGCCCGGAAGGCGGCGGGTTCCAGGCTGTACAGTCGGTCCCCGGTACCGACTGGCAACTTGGTTTTACCCCCTCTTCCAGCGTGATCACGAACCTCGCCGTAAACCGGCTGCCGCTACTGCTGGTGTTGTTGCTGCTGGTGGCTGGCATCTGCGCGGGACTGCTGACCGTGGTGCTCTGGTTGCCACGGCTGGCGCTGGGGGATGTCGCCCGTATCATCGACAGCGCCGGCCTGAAAAAGGACCTGCGGCTGGATGTTCCGCAGCTGGCGCCACAGGGGCGACGCCTGCGCGAATTGCTCAGCGCACAGGCGAAACCAGCTGCACAGCAGCCGGGAGGGGACTACCGTGCCAGCAGCCCCCCCGCGGAGCTGGCCGACCAGCACCTGACCAACCCGCTGTTCCAGCGCGATTCGATTATCGATACAGAGGTGGAGGAGGAAGAGGGCAGTCTGGAGCTGGAGCTGCCGGAACACGACGACAGTCCGGATCCCGCGCTATTACCACCACACATTTTCCGCGCCTACGACATCCGCGGACAGGCAGAGCTTGAGCTGGGCGATACCGCCACGGGCCTGATCGGCAGGGCGATTGGCAGTCTCGCGGCCGACATGAATCAGGACACCCTGGTGGTGGGCTGTGACGGCCGCACGTCCAGTCCACGGATCAAGGAGGCGTTGATCCGCGCCCTGCTGGATACCGGCCGCCAGGTAATCGATATCGGCGTGGTGCCGACACCGCTGCTGTACTACGCCACCCGCAAGCTGGGCAAGCATTGCGGCGTCATGGTCACCGGCAGCCACAATCCCGCCGCGGACAATGGCTTCAAGATCTTGCTGGAACGCTACAGCGTCGCCGGCGGCCTGATACAGCAAATTCGCGAGAGGGCCCTGGACGGAAATTTCTGCGCGGGCCAGGGTAGCCTGTCCCAGGCGGACCCGCGGCCCGACTATCTGGACGAGGTGGTCCGGGACATCGCTCTCGCCGTGCCCCTGAAGCTGGTGATAGACGCTGGGAACGGTGCAACCAGCGACCTGGCACCGCGCCTGTTTTCCGAGCTGGGCTGCGAGGTTGTGCCGCTGTTCTGCGATATCGACGGCCGCTTTCCCAACCGCTCACCCGATACCAGTCGCGAAGACAACCTGAATGCCCTGGTAGACACCGTCCTGCGCGAGAAAGCCGATCTGGGCATTGCCTTTGACGGCGACGGTGACCGGCTGGCGGTGGTCACGGGCTCCGGGCGTATACTGCGCACCGACCAGCTGATGATGCTCTACGTACAGGATGTGGTCTCCCGCCACCCGGGAGCCGATGTCGTCTTCGACATCAAGTGCAGCCGCAATCTCGCCCAGTTGGTGACAACGCATGGCGGCCGCCCGGTCCTGTCAAAAACCGGGCACGCGTTCATGAAAGAAAAGATGGCGGAGACCGGCGCCCTGCTGGGCGGCGAGTTTTCCGGGCACATCTTCTTCGGCGAACGCTGGTACGGCTTTGATGACGGCCTGTACGCCGCGGCCAGGCTGGTGGAAATCGTCAGCAATCACGGGGATACCCTGGACCAGCTGATGAGCGTCTTCCCGGAAACCGCCAACACGCCTGAAATCCTGATTCCGGTGCCCGAAGCGGCCAAGTTCGCGCTGATACAGAAGTTCATTGAGACCGCCAGCTTCCCCGAGGGCAAGATCAATACCCTCGACGGCCTGCGGGTCGATTTCAGTGACGGCTGGGGCCTGGTCCGGGCCTCCAACACCTCCCCCGCTCTGACCGCACGCTTTGAGGCCTCCTCACAGGAGCAGTTGCACCTTATCATGAACACGTTCCGGACCCAGCTCGCAGCCATTGAGCCCGGCCTCGAAATCCCGAATTAATCCCATTTGCCGGGGTGTAGACCCCGTTCAGGAACCCTTATGTCACTCGATCGCGAATCCGCCATGAATATTGCCAAGGTGTTGACCGAAGCCCTGCCCTACATCCAGCGCTTCACTGGCAAGACCATCGTGGTCAAGTTCGGCGGCAATGCCATGGTTGACCCCCTGCTGCACGAAAGCTTCGCCCGCGATGTCGTCCTGATGAAGCTTGTCGGCATGAACCCGGTCGTGGTGCACGGTGGCGGCCCCCAGATCGGGGAGCTGCTGAAGAAGCTCAACATCCACACCGAGTTCGTGAACGGCATGCGGGTCACCGACAGCGAAACCATGGACGTCGTTGAAATGGTGCTCGGCGGCAGTGTCAACAAGGAGATCGTCTCCTCTATCAGCCGCGCCGGGGGCAAGGCGATTGGTGTGACCGGCAAGGACGGCCAGCTTATCCGCGCCCGAAAGCTGCGGGTCAACCGCTACAGCCCGGAGTTGGGCGCTTCTGAAATCGTCGATATCGGTCATGTCGGGGAAGTGGAACAAATCGACACTGAGGTGTTGCAGGTCATCCTTGGCAGCCATTTCATCCCGGTGATCGCCCCGATCGGCGTTGACAGGGACGGCAACACCTACAACATCAACGCGGACCTCGTGGCGGGCAAGATCGCCCAGGTGATTCGCGCCGAGAAGCTGATGTTGCTGACCAACGTCTCCGGCCTGCTGGACAAGGATGGCAATATCCTGACGGGCCTCAGTACAGGGCAGGTGGATGGATTGATCGCCGACGGCACCATCAGCGGCGGCATGCTGCCCAAGATCGGCTGCGCCCTGGATGCCGTGAAATCAGGCGTCGCCAGTGCTCATATCATCGACGGCCGGGTGCCCCACGCGGTGTTGCTGGAAATTTTTACCGACATCGGAATTGGCACCCTGATTACCAGTCGCCCGGGTTGAGACCGCGAAAAAGCCAAGGCATCGGCCCGGACTTATTGCAGGACCGCCGGTGAGCCGCTAGCATTATCGAATCGTCTACCGATCGTGAGCGTCATGCCGCCAAAAAAATCCCAACGCCGCCAGCAAATCCTGGAAGCTCTCGCCCAGATGCTGGAGGCAAGCCCCGGCACTCGCATTACCACCGCGGGGCTGGCGCGCCAGGTGGGCGTTTCGGAAGCCGCCCTGTACCGGCACTTTCCCAGCAAGGGCAAGATGTTCGAGGGGCTCATCGAATTTATTGAGGACACCCTCTTCTCACGGATCAGCATCATCCTCAACGAAGAGCCTGGCGCCGCTGCCCGGTGCGCGAAGATGCTGCTGCTGCTGCTGGCGTTCACGGAGCGCAACCCTGGTATCACCCGAATCCTGACCGGCGATGCCCTGACGGGAGAAACCGGGCGCCTTCACCAACGGGTTGTGCAATTGTTCGACCGCTACGAAACGCAGCTGAAGCAGGTCCTCAGGGAGGCGGAGCTGCGCGAGGGACTGCGCCCGGTAATCCCGCTGGGAGCCGCTGCCAACCTGCTCATGGCGACCGCGGAGGGGCGTATCGCCCAGTTCGTTCGCAGCGGCTTCACCCGTTCACCGACAGCAAACTGGCAGGAGCAGTGGGATCTGATGATGGATGGCTTTTTCCGCCAGGCGGTTCCCGGCCCGACCACAGGGCAGTCGGGATCACTGCTGGGGCAGGTCTAGCTCCCCTCTTTGGCGGTCGCGCGGCGCCGCAGCTCCACATCTTCCTGGAGCAGCTGGAAGCGTTCGATTTCAGCCGCAAAATTTTCTTCTGCCGCCTCCAGCTCGCTGTTGCGCTCGGCAATCTGGCGCTCGGTGGAAACCACCTTCTTCTGCAATTCGTCTATGGTCTTCAGCAACTCCGTATTCACCTCAGCGCCACGACGCTCAAGCTCAGCCGCCTGGGCCTGGTATTTTTCAATCTGCTGGCTGTACCCTTTGCGGTTGCTCTCCAGGATACTCACCCGCACCCGCAGCTCCGCCAGGGAGCGGTCGCGAGCCGACTCTATATCCTCCACAGCGCTGTAGCGCAGCAGCAGGGCCCGGTCCTGCTTGCGCACGCGCTGCTCCTGTTCCGGGGAGATTGAGCTGCCATCGGCAAGTTCCTCCGCCGATGGCGTTGGCGGCACTGTCCGCAGTACCACGCCGCGCAGGTTGAGGACCTCGTAGCCACCCGCAACGTACTCGGGGGGCACCTGATAGTCGACCACCACGTTGCCTTCCGCGTTGCGGTAGCGGTATAGCTCCTTGCCCTGGGCGAGGGCGAGGACCCCACAACCCAACAGCAAGAGCGCCAGAAGCAGGTGCTGCACATATCGCATTGAAATCATGGCCTCAATATAGAGCCTGCCAGGTGCGCAAACAAGTCAGACCCCGTAGCGCTCACGATAGCTGCGCATGGCCGCCAGCGCGTCGGCGTGGTCGTCCCCGGCAGCCTCCAGGTAGGCGATAATGTGGCTCATCTCAATGATACTGAGCACCGGTATACCGTACTCCGCTTCAATTTCCTGGATCGCAGACAGCTCTCCTGCGCCACGCTCCTGACGGTTCAGGCCAATGGCGACACCGGCCAGGCTGGCACCGGCGGACTCGATCATGGCGATCACTTCGCGCACCGCGGTGCCCGCTGTGATGACATCGTCAATGACAAGCACCCGCCCGCGGAGAGGTGCTCCCACCAGTACACCGCCCTCGCCGTGGGTCTTGGCTTCCTTGCGGTTGTAGGCGAAGGGTACATCGCGGCCGTGCTGGTCGGCGAGAGCTATGGCGGTTGCCGCAGCCAGCGGGATACCCTTGTAGGCGGGCCCCAGGATGACATCGAAATCGATCCCGGCGGCAACGATGCTCTGCGCGTAGCAACGCCCCAGCGTCGCCAGGGCGGCGCCACTGGCGAAGCCACCGGCATTGAAGAAATAGGGGCTGATGCGGCCGGACTTCAGGGTAAATTCGCCGAACTTGAGTACTTCGTAACGGCGAGCCAGTTCGATGAATTCCTGCTGATATGTATTCATGCGCTAATCCGGTGCAGGGTAAAAGCTGCGAAATGGGGGGATAGGGGTTATGATTCCGCGGCAGCGCCGCTATTATGAGCAGCTGCGGTAGGTCGCCGCCAACAACCGCCGGCCAACCTGACCATTTTATGATACACGCTCTCTCTGCAAGGGGCCACGCATGAGGATCATCAGTTTCAGTGCCGACGGCATCCAGCACGCCGCCAGCAATGGTTTTTATGACTGGCTAAGCGAGCAGGACGCGGATTTCGTCTGTATCCAGGATCTGCGCTGCACAGAATATGACCTGCGCGACGATCTGTACTTCCCGCGGGAATACAACGCCTACTTTTTCGATCATGTGGATGGCAAAACCGATGGCGTAGCCATCTACTGCCGCAAACTGCCCAAGGCCATCATGACCGGCCTGGGCTTCGCCGACTTTGACATGGAAGGCCGCTATATCCAGGCCGACTATGAAAACCTGAGCGTGGGTTGCCTGCTGGCACCCTACGCGGAGCCCGGCAACGCCGATCAACTGCGACGCAAGACGGAATTCTACGGCTTGCTGCAGAACCACCTGCAGAAAATCCGCAACAAACGCCGGGAGTTCATTATCTGCGGCAACTGGCATATCGCCCACACCGCGGCCGACGTGCAGGATACCGAGCGCAACAGCAACACCCCCGGCTTCCTGGCGGAAGAGCGCCAGTGGATGGACGAACTGGTCGAGTCAGGCTATGTGGACGCGTTCCGGGAAATCAATTCCGATCGCGATGAGTTCAGCTGGTGGCCGGACGGTGAGCCCGGCAACAACGGCTGGCGTACCGACTTCCAGATCGTGTCCAAGGGCCTGAAGTACGCTGTCGATTATGGCGCCATTTACAAAGCGAAGGTCTTCTCCAGCCATGCCCCGGTAATCATGGATTACGATATCGAGGTCTGACTCCGCGAGAGGCGGTCCGGGGTGTGGGGCCAGGCGGACCAGTAGCTGCATTGCCCGCCTGGCCCCACATCCCGGCCGCCCTTTCAGCGCCGCAGAAGATTCAGCCCGCCAGGGCCTGCTTTTGCAGGACGAACAGGTGGCGGATGCCGGACTCCGCCAGCTCCAGCATGGCGTCCATCTCGGCGCGGTGGAAGGGCTGGCCCTCGGCGGTGCCTTGGACTTCGATGAATCCACCATCCTCACCCATGACGACATTCATGTCGGTATCGGCCCTGGAGTCCTCGCGATAGTCCAGGTCCAGCACCGGCACCCCCTGAAAAATCCCCGCGGAGACCGACGCTACCATCTGCAGCAGCGGGTCGGTGGTAATCAGTTTTTTGCGCTGCAGGTGGTTGAGGGCATCCACCAACGCCACGCAGGCGCCGGTGATGGCGGCCGTGCGGGTGCCACCATCGGCCTGGATAACATCGCAGTCCACGGTAATGGTGTACTCACCCAGCTTTTTCAGGTCCACCGCCGAGCGCAGGGAACGACCGATCAGGCGCTGGATCTCCAGCGTGCGCCCGCCCTGCTTGCCACGGCTGGCCTCGCGATCCATCCGCGAGCCGGTGGAGCGCGGCAACATGCCGTACTCGGCAGTAACCCAGCCACTGCCGGTACCGCGCAGGAACCGGGGCACCCCGGCATCCACCGATGCGGTACAGATAACTTTGGTGGCGCCGAATTCAACCAGCACGGAGCCCTCGGCGTGGCAGGTGTATTCGCGCGTCAGGGTGACGGTACGCAAGTCGGCGGGCGCGCGGCCACTGGGTCTTTGCATGGGTGGAACTCCGGTCAGATTGGCAACGCGACAGTATACGCGAGCCAGGGGGACGCTGCAGGTCCGGGAGTGCCGGGAGTGCCGGGAGTGCCGACCTGGGAGTGCCGACCTGTGAGCTGGCCGTGCAAACTGCTAGACTTTCCCTCCCCCTGCGCAGTGAGGCACTCTCGTGGCAGCCATTTTCAGCATGACCGCCTTTGCCCGCGAGTCCGTCGAGACCGGACAGGGCGCCCTCACCGTCGAGATCCGCGCGGTCAACCACCGCTATCTCGATTGCAGCTTCAGGCTACCCGAGTCCCTCCGCAACTTGGAGGGCAAGCTGCGCCAGCAGGCGGCCGTGAAGCTGGCCCGAGGCAAGGTGGAATGCGCTTTTCGGCTGCAACCGCTGGCAGCCCAGCTCCCGGCGCTCGAAATCAACCAGGAGCAGTTGCGGCGGGTCGTGGAGGCAGCCACCCTGGTGACCCGGGCACTGCCGCAGTCGCAGCCGCTAAACCCATTGGAGGTGCTGCAGTTTCCCGGAGTATGCAGCGCTGCCGAAGCGGATGAAGAAGCGCTTCAGGCCCACGCCGCGGCCCTGTTCGACCGGGCTTTGGACTCACTGGTCGACAATCGCGCCCGGGAAGGCGCCAAGCTGGCCACCATGATCCGGGAGCGACTGGTGCAGGTCGAGGCGGAAACCGCGGCCACCAGCGCGCTGCTGCCGGAGCTCAAGGCACAGCAGAGGAATCGCCTGCTGGCGCGGCTGGCCGAATTGCAGGTCGAAGTCGACGGTCCCCGACTGGAACAGGAACTGGTTTACCTGGCCCAGAAGGCGGACGTGGACGAGGAACTGGATCGACTGCAGACCCATGTGGAAGAAGTACGCCGCACCCTCGACCAGGGAGGTCCCTGCGGCCGCCGGCTGGATTTCCTGATGCAGGAGTTGAATCGGGAGGCCAATACCCTGTCCTCCAAATCCATTGCCAGCAGCAGCACCCACAGCGCGGTCCAGCTCAAGGTCCTGATAGAGCAGATGCGGGAACAGATCCAGAACATTGAGTGACCCGGTGACGGCACTGCTTGTCCCAATACCTGCCTCACCGTGTAAAATGCCATCCAGAATACACCCGGAAAAGGACAGCCCCAGACCATGAGCGGCACCGGCACCCTGTATACCGTCTCCGCACCCAGCGGCGCCGGCAAGACCAGCCTGGTCAATGCACTTATCGAGCGCTGTGAACGCCTGCGCGTCTCCGTCTCCCACACCACCCGGCCCCAGCGCCCCGGGGAGCAGGACGGGGTCAACTACCACTTCATCGACGAGCCGGCATTTCTTCGCATGCTGGACAGGGCTGCCTTTCTGGAACACGCGCGGGTATTCGGCAACCTGTACGGCACCTCGCAGGCCTGGGTGGAAGAACAGCTGGCCGCCGGCACTGACGTCATCCTGGAAATCGACTGGCAGGGCGCCGAGCAGGTCAAGCGCCTGCTGCCCGCGACCCGCGGCATATTCATCCTGCCACCCTCGCGCCAGGCCCTGGAGCAGCGTCTCACCGGTCGCGGCCAGGACGACCCCGGCATCATAGCCGGGCGCCTGGCAAAGGCCGTGGAGGAGATGTCGCACTACGTCCAGTCCGACTATCTGGTGGTCAACAACGACTTCGACCAGGCCCTTGCCGAGCTGGAGGCCATCGTGGTCTGCCAGCGCTTGCAAACCCCCCGCCAGCAGGAAGTGCTGACGGACCTGCTGCTGAATCTGCTCGACAGCTGACTCGTCCGCGGCATTATTCACATCGCCTCGCGGCCATTCGCCACTGTACCCTAAGCCCAACAATGCGGGTATAATTGAGGGTTCGTTAACCTCAACAGGATTGATTGACAGATGGCACGCGTAACCGTTGAAGATTGTCTGGAAAATGTAGATAACCGCTTTGAACTGGTGATGGTCGCCAGCAAGCGCGCCCGCCAGATCGCCACCGGCGGCAAGGATCCCCTGGTCGAGGAAGAGTCCGACAAGCCCACCGTTATCGCCCTGCGCGAAATCGCCGAGGGCCTGATCACGTCGTCCATCCTGACCCGTGAAGAAGAAATGGACGCGGAAGAGGAATTCGCCGAAGTCATGGCGGCGTCCCACGAGTCCTTCTAATCTCTTTCGGGCATCCTTGCTAGGCAGGTACCATTACTGACATGCAAACCATCGATGCCCTTGATTCCACCCTCCGCAGTTACCTGGATGCCGAACAGGCCCGGCAGGTTCGGCGTGCCTACTACTTCGCCGAGCAGGCCCACTTCGGGCAGATCCGGCGCAGCGGCGAGCCCTATGTGACCCACCC
Source organism: uncultured Haliea sp. (assembly GCA_947258585.1). GTDB lineage: Bacteria > Pseudomonadota > Gammaproteobacteria > Pseudomonadales > Halieaceae > Haliea. The sequence goes on from CAMYIZ010000067.1 coordinate 34,334, forward strand.
CCTGGCCGTTGCCGGCATCCTCGCCGACATGCACATGGACCACCAGAGCCTGATGGCGGCCATGCTGCACGATGTCATTGAAGATACCGGCATCGACAAGGACTCCATTGGCAGCCAGTTCGGGCCCGCGGTGGCAGAACTGGTGGACGGGGTCAGCAAGCTGACCCAGATGGAGTTCAGCTCCCTGGCAGAAAAGCAGGCTGAGAACTTCCAGAAAATGGCCCTGGCCATGGCCAGGGACATCCGCGTGATCCTGGTGAAACTGGCGGACCGCCTGCACAATATGCGCACCCTGGGTGTACTGCCCCAGGACAAGGCCCGCAGGATTGCCCGCGAAACGCTGGAAATCTACGCTCCCATCGCCATGCGCCTGGGTATGAACTCGGTGCGCATTGAGTTCGAGGACCTGGGTTTCAGCGCCCTGTATCCCATGCGCGCCACCCGCATCGCGGCGGCGATGCGCGCCGGCAGCGGCCACCGCAAGGAGCTGGTCGACAAGATTCGCCACCAGATCGAGTCCACCCTGGAGCAGGAGGGCCACGACGTTGAGGTGATTGGCCGCGAGAAGCACCTCTACAGCATTTACAGCAAGATGAAGTCGAAGAAGAAGTCCTTCGCGGAAATCATGGACATCTATGCCTTCCGCATCATCGTCGACTCGGTGGATACCTGCTACCGGGTGCTGGGCTCTGTACACAGCCTCTACAAGCCGGTGCCGGGAGAGTTCAGCGACTATATCGCGATCCCCAAGGCCAACGGCTACCAGTCCCTGCACACGGTGCTGATGGGCATGCACGGTGTACCCATTGAAATCCAGATCCGGACCCGGGAAATGGAAGAGATGGCAAACAATGGCATCGCCGCGCACTGGCTGTACAAGAGCGATGGCCAGTCCGCCAACGGCAGCCACGCCCGCGCCCGGGAGTGGGTACAGGGACTGCTGGAAATGCAGCAGCGGGCCGGCAATTCGCTGGAGTTCATCGAAAGCGTCAAGATCGACCTGTTCCCGGACGAGATTTACGTGTTCACACCCAAGGGCCGCATCCTGGAGCTGCCCCGCGGCGCCACAGCGGTGGATTTTGCCTATGCGGTGCACACGGACGTTGGCAACAGCTGCGTGGCCTGCCGGATCAACCGGCGGCTGGCGCCCCTGTCAGAGCCCCTGCAGAGCGGCCAGACCGTAGAGATCCTCACCGCCCCGGGGGCGCGCCCGAACCCCTCCTGGTTCAACTACGCGGTGACCGCCAAGGCGCGGACCAATATCCGCCATTTCCTCAAGCACCAGACCCGGGAGGACTCGGTCGCCCTGGGGCGGCGCCTGCTGGACAAGGCCCTGCAGGCCTTCGACAGCAGCCTGGAACAGCTTCCCGCCAGCCAGATGCAGGACTACCTGAAACGGCACGAGTACGCCGCCCTGGATGACCTGCTGGAGGACATCGCCCGCGGCAACCGGCTGCCACCCATTACCGCCCAGCAGATCCTCGGGGAGCTGGCGGCGGGCCTGCTGGAGCCGGCGGAGCAGAAGCCACAGCCCATGGCCATCCGCGGCACCGAGGGCTTCATGGTCACCTATGCGCGCTGCTGCCACCCGATTCCGGGCGACCCGATCGAGGGCTACCTGAGCTCGGAAAAAGGCGTGGTAGTGCACCGCGAGCGCTGCAAGAACCTGGCGGAGATGCGCGAGAACCGCGAGCGCCTGGTGGCCCTGCGCTGGGATGAACAGGTACAGGGCGAATACCTTACCGAACTGCGGATAGAGGTGGAGAATCGCCGCGGCATGATCGCGGTACTCGCCACGCGCATCAACAGCATGGGCGTGAACATCGAGAAAATCTCCACCGAGGACAAGGATTACCAATTCACCTTCGTCGACCTCGCCATGCAGGTCAACAACCGGATCCACCTCGCGCGGATCATGAAGCGCCTGCGCACCGTCAACTCCGTGCGCCGGGTATCACGACTCAAGAACGAGGCGCCCGCACGGCGCCCCAAGCAGGGAACAGGCAAATGACCAACCGCGCCATCATCTCCAGCCCCGACGCCCCCGCCGCGATCGGGCCCTACTCCCAGGCGGTAAAGGTGGGCAACACCGTGTGGCTCTCCGGCCAGATACCCCTGGTGCCCGGCACCATGGAACTGGTCACCGGGGACATCCGTGCCCAGGCGCAGCAGGTGTTCAGCAACCTGGCCGCGGTGGCCGAAGCGGCCGGCGGCACGCTCAACAGCGCGGTGAAGATCAATATCTCGCTGACTGACATGGGCGACTTTGCCACCGTCAACGAGGTGATGGCGGAGTTTCTGCAGGCCCCCTTCCCGGCCCGGGCCTGTGTCCAGGTTGCCGGCCTGCCCAAGGGTGTGGCTATCGAAGTCGAGGCAATCCTGGCCCTCTGACACCCCGGCGCCCGCTTCAGCCCTCGGGCAGCGGGCGCTGCTCCAGTACCGCGCTGTAACCTGCGCGGTAGTCCGGATACCTCAGCCTGTAACCGCTGGCCCTCAGGGCCAGGTTGCGGCAGCGCTTGTGGCCGCCCGCGCGTGTGCCGTCGGCCCGGTTCCGCCACTGGGCAATACCCAGCGCCTGCGCCAGCCAGAGTTCAACCTCGAACTGCGGCGCGGGCGCATTGTCGACCGCAATCATGGTTCGGGCCGGGGCAATACCCCGCTCCCATTCTTGCAGCAACCAGGCCAGCAGCCCCCCTACATCGTCCCGGTGAATCCGGTTGCTGTAGCGCAGCGGTGTCTGCGGGCACAGCTCGCCGCCGGCGATCCGGCGCAGCAGATAGCCCTCGGGCTGGCCGTAGATACCGGCACAGCGCAGCACACAGGCCGGGTGCTCCGAATCCAGCAGTTGCCGCTCTGCATCGATAATCGCCAGGGCGGCGGGATCAGCGCTTGCCAGGGGACTGTCATCCTCTACCCAGCCGCCCTCTGCCTCCGCGTAGACACGGGTACTGGACACCATCACAACCCCCCCCGGACGGTGCCGGCCCAGGCCCAGCAGCACGTTGTGCATGGCCTGGCTGAAGCCCTCATGGTATCCGGCTTCGCCGCCGCCGGTCGGCTTCAGGGTGAGAATGACAAAGTCCGGCGCCAGTGCTTCCAGCATGGACAGAGGCGTGTTTTCGGCGGCATAGTCCGCGGCAATCCCGGCAAAACCCCGGGGCAGGGAGCGGGGATGTCGCCGCAGACCCGTCACCGACCAGCCGTCCCGCAGCAGAATACCGCCGGCGCGGGCCCCGAGGTCGCCACAACCGACAATCAAAACGCTTTTGCCCTTCATCTGCCCTTCCCTGACTGGTTACACTGTGCAGCTTCGACCCAACGGGCCCAACGCCGTGATCACAGTGTACTGCACCCCCTGCGCCGGTGCCCGCACCACCCTCCCCGGAGCCTCCAGCCTTGGCCGTGCTTGAACCCCAACCGGTTACCGCGCTGCGGGGGGTCGGTCCCCGTCTCGCCCGGCAGCTGGAGGACTATGGCATCACCCAGGTGGAGGACCTGCTGTTTCACTTGCCCCTGCGCTACCAGGACCGCACCCGGGTCACCCCGATCGCCGCGTTGCAGGAAGGAGGCGAGGTGTCCGTCGAGGGTGAGGTGCGGCTCGCGGACATCGTTTTCGGCCGCAGGCGGAGCCTGGTGGCTCGGATTCAGGACGGCACCGGCACCCTCACCCTGCGCTTCTTCCACTTCAGCGCGGCGCAGAAAAACAGTCTGCAGCCCGGCGCCAGGCTGCGCTGCTTCGGCCAGGTACGGCGCGGCGCCAGTGGCTTCGAGATCTTCCACCCGGAATACCGGCTGCTCGCGGACGATGAGGATGCCGGCTTCCCCGGGGCGGTAGAGGCCGGTCTGGGCGCAACACTGACACCGGTGTATCCGACGACCAGCGGTATCGGCCAGGCCCAGTGGCGCAAGCTCTGCGCCCAGGCCCTGCAGCGGCTGGAACAGGCCCAGCCCAGGGATCTCCTGCCCGCGGGCAGTGGACAGCGCTTCACCCTGGTGGAGGCCCTGCGCTACCTGCACGCACCGCCGCCGGACGCACCCCTGCAGCACCTGCTGGGAGGAACCCATCCGGCACAGCTGCGGCTGGCACTGGAAGAGCTCGTCGCCCACAATCTATCGCTCCTGCGGCTGCGGGAGAAGCAGCAGGAGAGAGCCGCGCCGTCCCTGGCACAAGGCCGGGCAGCAGCGCTGCAGCGGTCCCTGTTGGCCGGGCTCCCCTTCAGCCCCACCGCTGCCCAGTTGCGGGTGATGGCAGAGATCGGCCAGGACCTGGCGCTGCCGGTGCCCATGCTGCGCCTGGTCCAGGGGGACGTCGGCTCAGGCAAGACCCTGGTTGCGGCCCACGCCGCCCTGCAGGCGATCGCCAACGGCTACCAGGTGGCGCTGATGGCCCCCACGGAAATTCTCGCCGAGCAGCACCGGCTCAACTTTGGCGGCTGGTTCGAAGCCCTGGACATCGACCTGGAGTGGCTCAGCGGGCGGGTGAAGGGCCGGGCCCGCAAGGCCGCGACAGCGAGAATTGCCTCCGGCGAGGCGGCCATGGTGATTGGCACCCATGCCCTGTTCCAGGAAGACGTAGCCTTCCACCGCCTGGGCCTGGTCATGGTCGACGAGCAGCACAAGTTCGGCGTACACCAGCGTCTCGCGCTCAGTGAGAAGGCGGGCATCGACGGTCGCCCACACCAGCTGGTGCTGACCGCCACCCCCATCCCGCGCACCCTGTCGATGGTGGCCTATGCCGACCTCGACTGCTCGGTCATCGATGAACTGCCGCCGGGCAGGCAACCTGTGACCACCCTGCTGGTGGACAGCCAGCGCCGGGACCAGGTCATGGCCCGGGTTGCCAGCGCCTGCGCCGAGGGCCGCCAGGCCTATTGGGTCTGTACCCTGATTGAAGAGAGCGATGCCCTGCAGGCCCAGGCGGCGGAAGCGACCGCGCAACAGTTGCGGGAGGCCCTGCCGGATCTCGCGGTCGGCCTGGTGCACGGGCGGATGAAGCCCGCGGAAAAGGCGACCGTCATGGCCGCGTTCAAGTCGGGCGCGGTGGCGCTGCTGGTGGCCACCACGGTGATTGAAGTGGGCGTCGACGTACCCAATGCGAGCCTGATGATCATCGAAAACCCGGAGCGGCTGGGGCTGGCGCAGCTGCACCAGTTGCGAGGCCGGGTCGGACGCGGCGGTGGCGCCAGTCACTGTGTGTTGCTCTACCAGGCGCCGTTGTCGCGCAGCGGCAAGCAGCGGCTGGTGGCCATGCGCGAGAGCAACGACGGCTTCTACATCGCCGAGCGGGACCTGGAGCTGCGGGGCCCGGGAGAGGTGCTGGGGACGCGCCAGACCGGCCTGCTGGCATTCCGCATCGCCGAGCTGCCGACCCACAATCACCTGCTGGAGCGGGTACAGGCTATCGCCGCAAACCTGCAGGGCGGCGACCCGGCCATCGTCGACGAGCTGATCCAGCGCTGGACCGGCAGCAAGGCACGCTTCGCCGAAGTCTGACGGCCCGGTCAGAGCGCCCGCAGGCGGGCCAGACGGGCGGCCAGTTCCTCCCGGCCCATGCTGTTCAGGCGGGCAATATTGGCCCGCGGGATATTTTCCGGCTCAGGCCAGGCAGCCAGGGCGCGTTCCAGCATGTCCTCCCGCAGCAGGTGGATGACCGGCAGCGGCGCGCGATTGCTGTAATGACTGGCGGCGTCAGGCGCTTCACCCGCAAACAGGTAGCCGGGATGGAAACTGGCCAGCTGGATAAGCCCTTCCAGGCCAGCGGCCTCCAGCAGCTCGTTGGCCTGATCGAGAAAATCGAGGTAGTCGTCAAAGCGGGCGAGGCCGCCGGCATAGGCCACCAGCGTGGTGGCGATCTCGTCTTCGCTGCTGCCCTGCATCAGATCCAGTTCGCGCAGCAGAAACGCCTGCATCTGCTGCAGGCCCTGCTCGCTGTCGTCGGCGGTACATACCGCGATGCGCAGGCCGGGCCCCTGCAGCAGGGGCCGGGCAAACGGGCAGAGGTCCAGGCCGACCACGCAGCTTTCCAGCCAGGCGCGCAGCTGGCGCTGCGCCCGGTCGACGCTGAGGGCCGCCCCGCTGATACCGGGTCCGTCCGGGCTCAGGGCAGGATTGCCGGCAGGGCCTTCTGCAGCTCGATCTTGGCCCTGGTCGCATCGCCGGTCAGGGCAAAGCCCAGCAGGTCGCCGTCGGTGCTGCGGAATTCGGCGCGGACATTGTTGCCCTCTGCCTCGATCTTCCACTCACCGGCCGCACCCGCCGCGGGCGGTGCCACCACCACAGGGCAGGCCGGCGTCTTGATCGTCACCGGCATCGGCGGATACACCACTTCGGTGGGCTCACCCGCCAGGGTCTTGCCCAGTGCCCGCGACGCCGCCACCAGCGGCGCCACATAGACCAGCACGTGGCCGGCCACTTCGGCGCAATCGCCCAGGGCATAGACGTTGGCTGCGCTGGTTTCCAGCAGGCGGTTGGTGACAATGCCGCGGTTGACTTCGATACCGGCGGCCTTCGCCAGGTCCACGCGCGGACGCACGCCCACCGCCGAGACCACGATGTCCGCGGCGATGGTGTGGCCATTGTTGAGGCTGACAACAACGCCCGCTTCGTCCTTGTTCACCGCCGTCACCAGCGGACCAAAATGGAACTTTGCGCCCTTCTCTTCCAGCGCCGCCTGCACGGCCTTGCCCGCGGCTTCAGGCAACAGGGTGGGCAGGCAGTAGCCCAGTGGGTCCACGGCCTCCACCTCGAAGCCGCCGTTGAGCAGGTCGTTGGTAAATTCGCAGCCGATCAGCCCGCCGCCGATGATGCAGACCTTGCGGACCTTGTTCTTGGCCATCGCCGTGCGGAAATCGTCGTAGTCCAGCAAATCGTTGACCGAATACACCAGCTCCAGCGCGTCGCCCGCGATCGGCGGCTGGATGGTCTGGGCACCCAGGGCCAGGGCCAGCTTGCCGTAGTGGATCGCGGTTTTCGCGTCGCCCACCCGGATCACCTGCTGCTCGGTGTCGATGTCGCTGACCTGGGTCATGGTCCAGACGCTGGCCTTGAGCTGCTTGGCCATGGAGCCGGCATCGAGCTGGGCCAGGTCATCGGCGCCGGTGTCCTTGGTGTAGCCGGTAGACAGCATGGGCTTGGAGTAGGCGCGACCGTCATCGGAGGTAATCAGGATCAGCGGTGTTTCGCTGTCGTGCTTGCGGAACTCCTTGGCCAGGCCGTAACCCGCGAGACCAGTGCCGACAATCACCACCGGTGGGTGCACCTTGTCCGCGACCGGCTCCTCGTGGTGGGGGGTCTCGTCGACAGGAGCCTCCTCGATCAGCTCGAAATCTTCCTTGCCGACCCCACAATCCGGACACAGCCAGTCCTCGGGCACATCTTCCCACTTGGTGCCCGGCGCGATGCCATCGTCTGGCCAGCCCTCTTTCTCGTCGTAGACCAGGCCGCAGACAATGCATTCCCACTTGCTCATAAGGACTCTCGCTCTCTGTCAGTTATGCGGGCAGCCCTACCCCGCTAACATGGACAAGCGGGGGTACAAGCGGCCGAATTTCGAGCGCAACACTATAAGGTTGTATGAAAATTGTGCAAGGGCTTTGCAGCCGGGCCGCGGCCGTACCGGGCGCTGGTTCAACTTGGTCCCGGTGGTCACTGCCTCTCCGCTGCCTCGATCTCCCTGGCCCTGCGCTCGGCCTCATCGACCATGTAGTCGCCCATCTGCTCTTCAAACGCCTGCAGCTGCCCGGGGTTGGTCGGCACCCGGGGTGCCCCTTCGCGCACACTCTGCGCCCCCGGTCCCGCCTGTTCGACAGTACTGCTGCCCCCCAGCTGCTTTTGTACCAGAAGACCAACAATCAGCAGCGTTACCAATACGACAATCAATCTCATCACAGTTCCACCCTGTTGCCACGCTGGAGGCGGGCCGAAGCCAGCGCCGCCCCAAGCTTACCGCAGCCGGGCTGCGGCTTACCATCCGGGTCTTCTGCGGGGGGTGGGGGGCACCCCCGGGCCGGGCAAAAAACCCGGATGGCTGCGCTTGTGGGACCTTGCACGCAGGCGCCTACTGCCGCATGCTCCCGCCTTTGAATTGCCCGGGAGACCCGCGACGTGCCCGCCAAGCCGACGGCCCACAGCGGCCGCGACCCGCGCTGGCGCCGTGTGCAACAGTTTACCGCCGCGGAATTGCCTGCGGCCTGTCGCCGTTGGCTGCTGGATGACGACTCACTCACCGCCCGGCTGATCGCGCTCGACGCCGGCCGCTTCAATGTCCTGCGCCTCGACCAGGGCTGGCAGGTTCCCCTGCCATCCGAGCAGGCTCTGCTACAGGTGCCGCCCAGGCAGCGCGCGCTGGTGCGCGAGGTACTGCTGCGCCTGGATGAGCGGCCGGTGGTGTTTGCCCGCAGTGTCTTTCCCATCAGCAGCCTCGACGGTGAACTCGCGCACCTGCGCCAACTGCGCAACCGCTCTCTCGGCGCCATCCTGTTCCGCTTCCCGTCCATGCAGCGCAGCCCGTTCGAGCTCGCGCGGATCGCCGGCGACAGCGCCTACATGGCACCCTGGATAGGCCAGCAGGAGGACGCCTGGGCGCGCCGCTCCTGCTTCGATATCCACGGCAAGCGCCTGCTGGTCAGTGAGGTGTTCCTGCAGGGGTTCACTCCCTGGGATGCGAGCCTGCCAGTGCACCGCAGCCAGCGCGGCAAGGTAAGCGCTGCAATCGGTGGCATAAAGCAGTAAGCTTGCAGCTTGCTCCCAGTCTGCAACCGATCATGCGTCAAGGCTTCGCCATCGTCCCCCTGCTGAAACTCGTTCGCTTCGACAAGCCTATCGGCACCCTGCTGTTGCTGTGGCCGACCCTGTGGGCACTGTGGATCGCCGCCGGCGGACCGCCGGAGCCAAAACTGCTGGTGATCTTCGCCCTCGGCACGTTCCTGATGCGCTCAGCCGGCTGCATCGTCAATGACCTGGCAGACCGCCACTGGGACGGCAGCGTCGAACGCACCAGCACGCGGCCGCTGGTGACGGGTGAGGTCTCCGTCACCCAGGCCCGCATCCTGTTCGTGCTGCTCTGCCTGGCCTCATTCGGGCTGGTCCTGCTCACCAATACCCTGACCGTACTGCTGTCCGTGGGCGGTCTGCTGCTGGCCTCCACCTACCCGTTCATGAAGCGGTTTACCTACTGGCCCCAGGTCGTGCTGGGGGCGGCATTCTCCTGGGCCATCCCCATGGCCTTTGCCGCCCAGCTGGGCGAGCTGCCCAGTGCCCTGTGGTTGCTGTACATCGCCAACCTGCTGTGGACCATGGTGTTTGACACCCAGTACGCGATGGTGGACCGGGACGATGATCTCAGGGTGGGTATCAAGTCCACCGCCATCCTGTTTGGCGACGCCGACCGTCTGGTGCTGGCGGCACTGCAGCTGCTGTGTCTGCTCGCCCTGCTCCTCGCCGGCCAGCGGTTCGGCCTGGGAGGCATGTATTATCTCAGTCTGGTTGCAGTTGCGCTGCTGTTCGGTTATCACCAGTACCTGATACGCAACCGCGACCGGGACGCCTGCTTCAAGGCGTTCCGCCACAACAACTGGGTGGGACTGGTCATCTTCATGGGTATTGCCCTGCACTACGCAAGCCAAGGTCGCTGAACGGGCCATGGCCGCCACCGAAGCAGCGGGCCTGCCCGTCGCCGAATTTATCGATTCCCTCGCCGCTGTCAGTGCCCGCGAATGGGATGCCGTCGCCGCAACCGACTACCCGTTCCTCCGTCACGCCTTTCTGCTGGGCATGGAGGAAACCGCCTGCACCACCGCCGCGACCGGCTGGCAGCCCTGCCACCTGCTGCTGCGCCAGGACGGGCGACTGATAGCGCTGCTGCCCCTGTACCTGAAGTCCCACTCCTACGGCGAGTACGTTTTCGACTGGTCCTGGGCCGATGCCTGGCAGCGCGCAGGTCTCAGCTATTACCCGAAGCTGGTATCGGCGATTCCCTTCACCCCCGCCACCGGACCCCGCCTGTGCGTGGCCCCCGGGCTCGACAGCGACGCCCTGTGGGACCACGCCCTGGCGGCCATCCGCCGCTTTGCCGGTGCCAGGGGCATTTCCTCGTGGCACCTGCTGTTTCCGGAACAGGACACCTCCGACCGCCTGCTGGCCGCCGGGCTGCCCCAGCGCATGTCGACCCAGTTCCACTGGCTCAATGAAGGCTACGACAGTTTCGATCAGTTCCTGGCAACCTTTGCCAGTCGCAAGCGGAAAAACCTGCGCCGTGAGCGCGAGCGAGTCGGGGAGCAGGGCCTGCGGCTGGAGTTGCTGCGCGGCGCCGAGATTACCCCGTCACACTGGGAGCAGTTTCACCGCTTCTACCAGCTCACCTACGCCAAGCGCAGCGGCCATGGCGGCTACCTGACCCGCGACTTTTTCCTGCAGACAGCCCCGTCACTCGGGGACCAGGTAATCATGGTGGTGGCGGCGCACGGCGCCAGGGCGGTGGCCGCCGCCCTCTACTTCCGCTCGGCAACCACGCTGTTCGGGCGCTACTGGGGGTGCATCGAGGAATTCGACTGCCTGCATTTCGAGGCCTGCTATTACCAGGGTATCGAGTACTGCATCCGCGAGGGGCTGCAACGTTTCGACCCCGGCGCCCAGGGCGAGCACAAGATCCAGCGCGGCTTCCGCCCGGTACACACCTTTTCCAACCACTGGATAGCCGACCCACAGCTGGCGGCGGCGGTTGCCGACTTTACCCGCCGCGAGCGGCCCCACATCGAGGCCTATCGGCAGGACGCCGCCACCCTGCTGCCCTTTCGCCGGGACAGCTGAGCCGCACGGGGGTCAGGACATGTCGAAATCGGCAAAGTCCGGGGCGCGCATGTGCCACCAGTAATACAGCGTCGACCGGGGCCAGTTGTTGACCACCTTGCCGGCGGCGTTCTTGTACCAGCTGTCGCAGTTGGCCACCCACACCGTTCCCGCCATGTCGCCCTGCAGGCGGTCGTTGTAGGCGCGCATGACCGCGGCATTCACCGCCAGCGACTGCAGATCGTGGGCCAGCATCTTGTCGATACACGCGGCGATATAGTTCACCTGCCGTTCGACCATGAAGATGATGGAGTTGCTTCCCAGGTTGGTATTGGGGCCGTAGAGCATGAACAGGTTGGGGAAGCCGGCGACGCAAACACCGCGATAGGCCTCGGCGCCGTCGGCCCAGGCCTGCCTCAGGCTGCGCCCGCCGGTACCAATGAAATCCACCCCGGACAGCATCGCCGAGGTGTTGAATCCGGTGCCATAGATAATGACGTCGACCGGTCGCGGCAGGCCATCTTCCGTGACCACGCCCTGTTCATCGATGGCGGCAATGGCTGAGGTGACCAGCTCCACATTGTCACGGGCAAAGGCCTGGTAATAGTCGTCGGCAACCAGGATCCGCTTGCAACCCACGGGATAGTCCGGAGTCAGCTTGCGGCGCAATTCCGGATCCTGGATGTGTTCTTCCAGATGCTCCCGGGCCCATTTTTCCCACAGCGGGCGCAGTAACCGACTGTTGCGCAAGACCGGGTAGAACAGCAGCTCCCCGCGGATATACACCCCGGCCCGGTGTAGTTTCTGCAGCCAGGGCCAACGCGCGAACCGGCGCTTCTGGGCGTCGGTGTAAGCGCTGTCGTTACGCTTGATCACATAGTTCGCACTGCGCTGGTACACATGCAGCTGGGCCGCCTGGGCGGCGACGTGGGGAATGAACTGCAGGGCACTGGCGGCATTGCCAATCACTGCGACCCGTTTGCCGGTGAGGTCGATATCGTGGCGCCAGCGGGCGGAGTGGAAAGACACCCCGCCAAAGGTGTCAGCACCGGGGAAGTCCGGCGTATGGGGCAGATTGAGCTGGCCCAGGCCGCTGATCAGCACCTTGCTGCGCAGCTGTTCACCGGATTCCAGCGTGACTTCCCACGCCCCGGCGCCCTCATCGAAGCGCGCCGAACGCACGGTTGTCGACAGCCGCAGGCGATCGCGCAAGCCATACTTGTCCGCGCAATGCTCGAAATAGGCGCGAATCTCATCCTGCGCCGAATATTCGCGGGACCAGTTCGGGTTGGGCTCGAAGGAGTAGCTGTAGAGTACCGAGGGTACATCACAGCAGGCACCGGGGTAGGTGTTGTCGTGCCAGGTGCCACCCACACCCGCGGATTTTTCCAGGATCAGGAAATCGTCAATGCCCATACCCTGCAACCGGATTCCGGCGCACAGGCCGGACATGCCCGCGCCGATTATGATGACCTGGTGCATTGTGGCGTCGCTCATGTTGTGCCCCTGTTATCGTAATCGGGGACACCGGGGCGCCGGTCAGGCGGTCGGTGCCTTGCGGGTAAACACCGGTTCCCGGGGGCCGGATTCCCGGCGATTGTAGCTGTAGCCGTCGACACTGAACTGCAGCAGGCTGTCGGCGTCATTGAGCCCGTTCTCGATGATGAAGCGCGCCATCTGGCCCCGGGCTTTCTTCGCGTAGAAGCTGATGACCTTGTACTTGCCGTTCTTCAGGTCCCGGAACTGGGGTGTGATGATATCGGCATCCAGCGCTCCGGGCTGCACCGCCCTGTAGTATTCATTGGAGGCGAGATTCACCAGTACCCGGCTGCCGCTCTTGCCCAGCTCGGCGTTGATGGCCCGGGTGATCTCCCCTCCCCAGAACTGGTAGAGGTTGCTGCCGCTGCGGTTGGCGAACTTGAGGCCCATTTCCAGGCGGTAGGGCTGCATCAGGTCCAGCGGGCGCAACAGGCCATACAGCCCCGAGAGGATGCGCAGGTGTTTTTGCGCGAAATCCAGCTGTGCCTTGTCCAGGGTATCCGCTTCCAGGCCGGTATAGACGTCACCGCGAAAAGCGAGGATCGCCTGCTTGGCATTGTCCAGGCTGAAAGGCGTCGTCCAGTTGTGAAACCGGCGATGGTTGAGCTCGGCAATCGCCTCGCTGACGCCCATCAGCTCGCGGATGGCCGCCGGGTCCAGTTTGCGGGCATCCTCCACCAGCGCTGCGGATTGCTCGAGAAAGCGGGGCTGGGTGCTTTTCCGGGTCGCGGGAGGCGTGTCAAAGTCCAGCGTCTTCGCCGGCGAAATCAGTGTCAGCATGGAAACGGGTCCGTCAGGGGCTTGATCGGGCTGATGCAGCTTGTGCCCAACTATAACGCCTATGATACCCTGCACCGGTTTGTTCAAAAAGACCAATAACAGATGGCCCTGTTGACACTTGCTGTGCGCACGATTGACCGCTTCACCGAGACCTCCGGCAGGCTCCTTGCCTGGCTGTTGCTGGCGATGGCCCTGCTGACTGCCGCGGTGGTGCTGCTGCGCTACGGCTTCAATACCGGCTCCATCATGGCCCAGGAAGCAATCACCTACCTGCATGGCTGCGTATTCATGCTGGGCGCGGCCTACACCCTGAAGCACGACGGCCATGTGCGGGTGGATATCTTCTATCGGCGCTTCTCGCCCCGGGGCCAGGCCTGGATCAACGCGATCGGCGGCATCGTGTTCCTGCTGCCCATGTGCGGGTTCATTCTCGTGTCCAGCTGGGACTACGTCGAGGCCAGCTGGATCATCCGCGAAACCTCGGCCGAAGCCGGGGGCATCCCGGCGGTGTTTCTGCTGAAAACCCTGCTGCCGCTGCTCGCCATCAACCTGTTCCTGCAGGCCCTGGCGGAAACCCTGCGCAACGCCTCCCTGCTGGTTGGGGGGCAGAGCTGATGGACGGCTACATCGCGCTCTACATGTTCGCCGCCATCTGCCTGCTGTTGATGCTCGGCTACCCGGTGGCGTTCACCCTGGCGGGTACGGCGCTGGCCTTTGCCGCAGTGGGCGTCATTGCCGGGCATTTCGACCCCGCGTTTCTCGCGGCGCTGCCGGCGCGCATGTTTGGCACCATCAGCAACGACACCCTGATCGCCGTGCCGCTGTTCATTTTGATGGGGGTGATCCTGGAGAAATCCCGGATCGCCGAGCAGCTGCTGGGCACCATGTCGCGGAGTTTCGGCTCACTGCCCGGGGGCCTGGGTATCGCCGTCATACTGGTGGGGATGCTGTTGGCGGCGAGCACCGGGATCGTCGGCGCCACGGTAGTGACCATGGGCCTGCTGTCTCTGCCGAGCATGCTCAAGGGCGGCTACAGCCCGTCCCTGGCCGCAGGCACCATCTGCGCCACCGGCACCCTGGGACAGATCATTCCACCCTCGATCGCCCTGGTACTGCTCGGTGACGTCCTCTCCAATGCCTACCAGCAGGCACAGCTGAGCATGGGGATCTTCAACCCCAAGACGGTGTCGGTCGGTGACCTGTTCGTGGGCGCCCTGATTCCGGGGATCCTGCTGGTACTGCTGTACCTGGCCTACGTCATGGCTGTCGCCCGGTTCCGACCGCGGTTGGCGCCCAATGTGGAAACCGAGCCGGTGGCGCTGGCCGAACTGCTGGGCAGCCTGCTCCCGCCACTGGTGCTGATCGCCGTGGTGCTGGGCTCAATTCTGGCGGGCGCCGCCACCCCGACCGAGGCCGCCGGCGTCGGCGCCGTGGGCGCCCTGTTGCTGGCCCTGGCCAAGCGCGAGATGCCCCTGCCACGCCTGCGGGAGGCAGTGATCGACACCATGAAAGTCACCTGCATGGTGTTCATGATCCTGATCGGAGCGGCGGTGTTTTCCCTGGTGTTCCGCGGCTTTGGCGGTGAGGACCTGATCCATCACTGGTTCGGCCAGATGCCCGGCGGCGTGTTCGGCGCCACGCTGGTGGTAATGCTGGTGATTTTCCTGCTGGGTTTCATCCTCGACTTTATCGAGATCACCTTCGTGGTGGTGCCGATTGTCGGACCGGTGCTGCTGATGATGGGACTGGATCCGATCTGGCTGGGCATCATGATCGCCATCAATCTGCAGACCTCTTTCCTCACCCCGCCCTTTGGCTTCGCCCTGTTCTACCTGCGCGGCGTGGCGCCGCCAGAGCTGCGTACCAGCGCTATCTACCGGGGTGTGATTCCCTTTATAATCATCCAATTGCTGGTGCTGGCGGCCCTCTGGGTGTGGCCCGCCCTGGCGACATGGCTGCCCGCCGCCCTGAAACAATAGGGCCCGGCAACGTTACCCGGAACACACAACCAGGCTTCGCATGAACGACATCGATACCACACCCATGCCCCAGGGCGATCTGGCTCTGCAGGTCGTCGCCATGCCGCGGGACACCAATGCCAGCGGTGACATTTTCGGCGGCTGGCTGGTCTCGCAGATGGACATGGCCGGTTCCGTCACTGCCACGGATGTGGCGGGAGGCCGCGTCGCCACCGTGGCCATCGAGGGTATGGCTTTCCTGACGCCGGTGCACGTTGGCGCCGTGGTGGCCTGCTATTGCGACGTCCTGGAAGTGGGCCGCAGCTCCGTGCGCATCGTGGTGGAAGTATGGATCAACTCCAAGCACGACGGTGAGCCGATCAAGGTCACCGAGGGGGAGTTCGTGTTCGTCGCCATCGACGAGAAGGGCAGAACCCGCGCCATCAGCGCCTGATCAGTCCCGGTCCAGCACCTCGTCCCGGGCGTTGATATACGCTTGCTCGGAGATGTGGTGGTAATTCCGCACCCCCGCGTAGAATTCAATAAACGAGGCGTACACCTTCGCCGCCATCGGATCCGCGGCGACCAGGTCCCGCATGGCCTGCTCGCCCGCGGTATGAAAGGCCTGCATGACATCGTCCGGCAGCTGCCGCAGCTGTACCCCGTGATTCTCCACCAGCTCCCGCAAAGCGGCATTGTTGCGCGCGGTGAACTCGTCGAGCATGTCCTGGTTGGCGGCGCGGGCCGCGGCGGTGACAATGGCCTGCAGGTCCGGCGGCAGCGCCTCGTAGGAGTCCTTGTTGA
Source organism: uncultured Haliea sp. (assembly GCA_947258585.1). Lineage (GTDB taxonomy): Bacteria > Pseudomonadota > Gammaproteobacteria > Pseudomonadales > Halieaceae > Haliea. Next base: position 50,200 of record CAMYIZ010000067.1, read on the forward strand.
CAATGAACTCGAGCATGGCACCGGGTTCGTGCCAGCCGGGATAGTAGTAGTACTTGGCCACCTCATGCAGGCCCAGGGCCAGGTCGTTGTAGGGCCCAACCCACTCGGCGGCGTCGATCACGCCGGTCTGCAGCGAGGTATACAGCTCGCCGCCGGAAATGCGCACGGACGTACCACCCGCTGCGCTGAACACCTCGCCGGCCAGCCCCGGAATACGCATTTTCAGGCCCTGCAGGTCCGCCAGGGAGTTGATTTCCTTGCGAAACCAGCCCGCCATCTGCACCCCGGAATTGCCCCCGGCGAAGGGGATGATGTTGGACGGCGCGTAGGCCTCCCGCCACAGTTCCAAGCCGCCGCCGTAGTGCAGCCAGGCATTGATTTCCTGGGCGGTCATGCCAAACGGGATGGCGGTGAAGAACACCGAGGACGGCACCTTGCCCTTCCAGTAGTAGGCGGCACCGTGGCCCGCATCCGCCACCCCCTGGCGCACCGCGTCAAATACCTCGAAAGCGGGGACCATCTCGCCAGCGCCGTAGACCCGGGCCGTCAGTCGGCCATTGCTCATTTCGCCGACCATGCGGGCAAAGTTCTCTGGCCCGGAGCCGAGCCCGGGCAGGTTCTTCGGCCAGGTGGTGACAATCTTCCAGGTATAGCGGGCCTGGTCACCGCCGCCCGCCTGGACCCCATCGCGCCCCGCCAGGGCACCTATGCCGCCGCTGCGCTCGCTGGCCCACAGGGCGACGACGACCACCAGTGCGGCCAGCAGGAGCAGGATGATGGCGGGGCTGTAGCGGCGTTCAATGGGAGACAAAGCCATGGTTATTCTACTTGGAGGTGGAAGGTGTATTTATTGGAGTTGGCCGCAGTCTACCCCGAGGGGTTGGGGTTGACCAGCTACCCGGGGCCGGCCGCGGCGCACCAATAGGCCGCACCGGCTTATAACAATTGCAGCTTCGCGTACTGCACCACCAGCCACTTGCTGCCCTCGAAGTCGAAGTTCACCTCCACCCGCGCGTTGTTGCCCCGGCCTTCGAAATTGAGCACCACGCCCTCGCCGAAAACCTGGTGGTAGACCCGCTGGCCCAGGGCGATACCGGTATCCGGCACCGCGGCCTGGGACAGGCTGCTGACCGGGCGGCTGATGGCCGTGTGCAGACGCACCTCCCGCAACAGCTCCGCAGGGATCTCCCGAATAAATCGGCTTGGCGTGTTGTAGCTCTCACTGCCGTGGATGCGGCGGGACTCAGCGTAGGTGATCACCAGCCGCTGCATGGCCCGGGTGATGCCGACGTAGGCCAGGCGCCGCTCTTCTTCCAGCCGGCCCGGCTCCTCCAGGGACATGCGGTGGGGAAACAGGTTCTCCTCCATCCCCGCCAGGAAGACCAGGGGAAACTCCAGGCCCTTGGCGGAGTGCAGGGTCATCAGCTGTACGCTGTCCTCAAAGTCGTCTGCCTGGGCATCGCCCGCATCCAGGGCGGCGTTGTCGAGAAACTGCTGCAGCGGTGACAGCTCTTCGCCCCCGGGGCTGAACTGCTTGGCGGCGCTGACCAGTTCCTCCAGGTTCTCCACCCGGGCCTGACCCTTTTCCCCTTTCTCGTTGCGGTGGAAATCCACCAGCCCGGAGCCCTCGATGACATGCTCCACCAGCTCTTCCAGGGCGAGCTCATCGGTGCCCGAGTCGAGCTCGTTGATCAGCACCTGGAATCCCTCCAGCGCGCCCAGGGCGCGGGCCGGCAGCAGCTTCTCCTCGCGGGCGCCGTTGATGGCCGCCCACAGGGGGATACCGCGTTCCCGGGTCAGCTGGCGCAGGGTCTCGAGGGTCTTGCTGCCGATACCCCGTGGCGGAGTATTGATGACGCGCTCAATGGCTGCGTCGTCTCCCCGGTTAGTAAGTAGTCGCATATAGGCCAGGGCATTGCGGATTTCCAGGCGCTCGTAGAAGCGCTGGCCTCCGTAGATGCGGTAGGGAATGCCACTGCGAATCAGGGCTTCTTCCAGCACCCGGGACTGGGCATTGGAGCGATACAAAATGGCGATGGAGGCGCGTTCATTGCCGTCGCTGATCCAGGCCTCCGCCTGCTCGACGATAAAGCGGGCCTCGTCCTGCTCGTTGAACCCGGCATAGAGCGAAATGGGCTCACCGGACTCACCCTCGGTCCACAGCTCCTTGCCGAGACGGCCGAAATTGTGGGCGATGACGCCGTTGGCGGCCTGCAGGATGGTCTGGGTGGAGCGGTAGTTCTGCTCCAGACGCACTGTCCGGGTACCGCTGAAGTCCTCGCCGAATCGCTGGATGTTCTCGATTTTGGCGCCGCGCCAGCCGTAAATGGACTGGTCGTCGTCCCCCACCGCCACCACCGGGATGCGATCCCCCGCCAGCACGCGGAGCCAGGCGTACTGGATGGTGTTGGTATCCTGGAACTCGTCCACCAGGATCTGGCGAAAGCGGTCGCGGTAGTGTTGCAGCACCGCGGGACTGTGCAGCCACAGTTCGTGGGCGCGCAGCAACAGTTCGGCAAAGTCCACCAGTCCGCCGCGCTCGCAGGCCGCCTCGTAGGCCCGGTAAACCTGCTGCATGGTCTGGGCGAACAGGTCTCCCGGGGGCGGGTTGATATGGGCCGCACGCAGACCCTCATCCTTCTGCGCATTGATGTACCACTGGGCCTGCCGCGGCGGCCAGCGGGACTCTTCCAGCTCCAGCTCCCGGCATACCCGCTTGACCAGCCGCAGCTGGTCGTCGCTGTCCAGGATCTGGAAATTCTGCGGCAGCTTTGCCTCCTTCCAGTGTGCTTTCAGCAAGCGGTGAGCGAGGCCGTGAAACGTCCCGACCCACATGCCATGGGCCGGGATGTGCAGCATCTCCTCGATGCGCGAGCGCATTTCCCTGGCCGCCTTGTTGGTAAAGGTCACGGCGAGTATCGCCCAGGGCGACACGTCCTGGGCGCGGATCAGCCAGGCGATACGGTGCACCAGCACCCGGGTCTTGCCGCTGCCTGCGCCTGCCAGCACCAGCAGATTCGGGCTGTCGTCGGCGACGGCCTCGCGCTGGGCATCGTTTAGGGGGGAGAGAATATCGGAAACATCCATTGCCGTATTCTACCCAAATTATGGCGCCGGCGAACGAGCAATTCTGCTCTCCTGTTGTCCAATTGGCGTCCCCGCAGAGCATTGGCCGCGGCCCTCTGTTAAGATTCGCGAAGGCCACAGGGGCGGACCGGAGTGACAGGATGAGCAACGACAGGCGCGATGATCGGGACCAGGAAAACTCCGCGGAGGACTGGAACCCCTGGCTGGACGAAGATTCCAGTGAGGATGACCTGCCCAGCTTCAGTCACGACAGTGACGAGGAAGAAGCCGGTTTCCGCCGCTACGACGAGTCCAGCGTCCGCGACCCGCTGGATGAGAATGAGGATGGGGAGGAGGACGACGAGAGCGGCGGCTCCCTGGCAGACAGCGAACCGCCGGCGCTGGCCATGCCGCCCGCAAGCCCGGTCAGGGCTGCTCCACCCGCCTACAAGCCACAGGAAGAGGCGTTTTCCTCCGAGGACGAGGACGAGGAGGATGATTACGATGACATGGATTCCTGGGATGAAGAGGAGCAACAGGATGACGAGTACCGGCCGACCGAGGCTTCCCGCTTCACCGACACCTGGCCTGTCGGGCTGATCGCCGTTGCCGCGCTGGCGCTGGTGCTGCTTGCAGCCGGTGGCTATGGTGTCATGAAGCAGCGCGCAGCCATGGAGCAGGAAATTCGTGACCTGCAGGCACTGCTGGCGGTGGCCGCGAAGCCCGAGGAAATCAGCGACACCCGCGCCAGCCTCAGCAGCCTGGAAGAAGACAACCGCGAACTGCGCGCGACCCTCGGCGCGCTGCGGGATGAAAATCGCCAGCTCAGCGACACCTTGGCGGGGCTGGAACAACAACTCGTCGCCCAACGCAACGCCACCGCCCGTGCCGCTCCGGCGCCGGCAGCCGCGAAACCACCGCAGCCGGCCGCCCAGGCGGCGCCTGCCAGGGTTTCGCCTGCGAACGTGAGCAGCGGCGACTGGTTCGTCAATTTCAGCAGCTACAGTGATCGCAGCGTGGCCGAGCAGTGGGCCGCGCGCCTGCGGCCAGGAACCGGCAAGGTCACGGTCACCGAGACCCAGCGCAATGGCGAAACCCTTTACCGGGTGCGGGTTGCCGGCCTGGCTTCGGAAAGCCAGGCGCAGACGATGGCACGCAAACTGGAAACCGATTACGGACTGCCCAAACTCTGGGTGGGCCGCGAATAGGCAAGCCTTGCACCAGCTTGGCAGCAACCCCCGGGGCTGCTAAGGTTCACCCAAACTCACTGAGGAGCACCACCATGAAAGTTGTAAATTCCCTGCTGGCAGTACTCGCCCTGGGCAGTTCCGTGGCAATGGCGGAGTGTGTCCAGCCTGAGGCCCCGGCCCTGCCCGATGGCGCCTCTGCCACCATGGACGAAATGATTGCCGGCCAGCAGGCCGTGAAGACCTTCCAGGCTGCGAATCTCGAGTACATGGGTTGCCTGGAGGGCGAATTCACCGCGGCAAAGACGGCAATAGAAGGCGGCAAGGCGGAAGATCCGAAGGCGCTGCAAGCGGCCTATGAGAAATCCATTGACGCCTACAATGCCGCGGTCTCCACCGAGGAGGCGGTTGCCGGCCAGTTCAATACGGAAATCCGCGAATACCGCGCCGCCAACCCGGGCTGACAGGTTGCGGGTCGGGTTGGGCCCCTGCGCTCCTCCCGACCCAAATTCCCCCTGCTGGCTACCGCACTGCAGCTGCTGCGTGAGCAGCCAGTTCCCTTTTGAACAGCTGCTTCAGCACCTCGATATTCGCCACGCCACCGAAGTTGGGGCGTACGATAAAGGCGATAGTCCGGTGCGGGCCCGGCTCATCAAGGTGCAGGGCATTGAGTTCGGAGCTGCCTGAGAGCAACTGATCGAGCGCCATCTCCGGCACCAGGGTGGAGCCCATGTGCCCCGCCACCATCTGGATCAGGGTATAGAGGCTCGCGCCCTCCAGGGTCTCATCGAGACTGGACGATTGCAGGTGACACACCGCCAGCGCGTGATCCTTGAGACAGTGCCCATCCTTGAGCAGCATCAGGCTGAGTTCCCGCAGATCCCCCGCCTTGACCCGCGTCCGCTTGCCCAGCGGGCTGTCGCGGTGAGTCACCAGAAACAGGTCTTCCTCCCAGAACGGAAATGCCAGCAAGCCATCGTGGCTGTAGGGTAGTGCCAGGACCGCGGTGTCGAGTTCCCCCCTGCGCACCTTCTCCACCAGCACATGGGACTGTTCTTCCACAATGCTCAGGCGGAAATCGGGGTAATCGCGCCGGACCGTGGGCAATACCTTGGGCAGCAGGTAGGGCCCGATCGTCGGAATGACACCCATGCTCAGGGGATAGCTCAAGGGATCCTTGCTATCCTGGGCGAGGCGATAGATGTCTTCCAGCTCGACCTGGATCGCTGATGCCCGTGCCAGGATCTGTTTACCCACCGGTGTCACCAGGACTTTCTTGTTGTCCCGCTCAAACAATTGAATACCGAGCTGGGACTCCAGCTCGGAAATCGCCGTACTCAGGGCCGACTGGGAAATGGAGCACTGCTCCGCCGCCTTTTTGAAATGACGGGTATCGGCAACCGCGAGGGCATAGGTGAGTTGTTTCAGCGAGATCATCAACCGTCGTCCTTCAGTTCAGGCCTGGCAGGCAACTCCCGGTACTGGCATAACGACCGGGAAGCATCGGGCGTCCCGCCGTCCGGCAAGGCTCCCGGCCAGCAGAATGTGATTAACCGCTACTCCACCGTCACCGACTTCGCCAGATTCCGCGGCTTGTCGACATCCGTGCCCTTCTGTACGGCAACGTGGTAGGCCAGTAGCTGCAGGGCGACCGTGTAGACGATGGGCTTCAGCAGTTCCGGGCAGCTGGGCAACGCCAGTACATGGACCCTGGACTCATCGGCGAAGTGGGCTTCGCTGTCGGCAAACACATACAGTTCGGCGCCGCGGGAACGCACTTCCTCCAGGTTGGACTTCAGTTTTTCCATCAACTCATCCCCCGGCGCAACCGCCACTACCGGCATCTCCGCGTCTACCAGGGCCAGGGGGCCGTGTTTCAGTTCTCCCGCCGGGTAGGCTTCGGCGTGGATGTAGGAGATTTCCTTGAGCTTCAGCGCCCCTTCAAGGGCGATCGGGTAGTAGATACCGCGACCGAGGAACAGGGCATGCTGGCGTTGAATGAAAGCGCCGGCCATGCGCTTGATCGCCGGATCCAGGCGCAGGGTTCGCTCCACATAGTCCGGCAGGCTGTGCAAAGCGGAGACAATGTCGGTGGCCACGGCCGGCGCCAGGGCATGGCGGCGGCCCAGCACCAGGGTCAGCATCAGGAACGCCGCCAGCTGGGTGGTAAAGGCCTTGGTAGAGGCCACCCCGATTTCGGCGCCGGCCCGGGTCAGGAACACGAGGTCCGATTCCCGCACCAGTGAGCTGTGGTCCACGTTGGCAATCACCAGGCTGGCGACAAAGGCTTCTTCCGTGGCATTGCGCAGGGCGGCCAGGGTGTCAGCGGTTTCTCCGGACTGGGACACCGTGACCAGCAGGGTACCCGGATGCTGCACCCTTTTGCGGTAGCGGAATTCGGAGGCCACTTCTACCGCACAGGGAATGCCCGCCAGCTCCTCCAGCCAGTAGCGGGCAACCATCCCGGCGTGGTAGCTGGTGCCACAGGCGACAATCTGTACGGCTTTGACCTGGTCAAAGATGGCGCCCGCGTCCGCTCCAAACGCACTGTCCTCGATCTCGCGGGTGCCGGCCACGGGTGTGGTGGCTGCCAATGCGCGGGGCTGCTCGAAAATCTCCTTGAGCATATAGTGCTCGTAATCACCCAGCCCGGTGCTCTCTTCCATGGCCGAAATCAGCGACATCTTGCGCTGCACCGGCTCCCCGGCGGCATTGCTGATTTGCACTGATGTCGCGGTGATCCTTACCAGGTCGCCCTCTTCCAGGTAGATGAAGCGGTCCGTCACCTGCCGCAGCGCCAGCTGGTCGGAGGCCAGGAAGTTTTCACCGATGCCCACGCCCACGACCAGCGGACTACCCTCGCGGGTACCGACCACCTCATCCGGGTGCTCGACGTCGATGGCAGCCAGGGCGTAGGCGCCCTGCAATCTCGGCACCACGGCCAGCATCGCCTGATGCAGGTTGCGCCCTGCGTCCAGTTCCCGGTGCAGCAGGTGTGCGATCACTTCCGTATCGGTTGCCGACTGGAACTCATAGCCAGCGGCCTGCAATTCACTGCGCAATGTCGCGTGGTTTTCAATTATGCCATTGTGAACGATAGCCACCCGCTGGCCGGAGAGGTGCGGGTGGGCGTTGACTGCTGAGGGCACGCCGTGGGTCGCCCAGCGAGTATGGGCGATACCCACGCAGCCGTACTTGGGGTCCATCGCCTGGGCCTGTTCCAGCTCCGCAACCTTGCCCTGGCGCTTGTGCAGGAGCAGGTTGTGCTCGCTGTCGATGAGGGCGATCCCCGCGGAATCATAGCCCCGGTATTCCAGCCGCCGCAGGCCCTCCAGCAGGATTTCCGACACCTCGCGACGGGCCGCCGCGGCAACAATTCCACACATGTATCAATCCTTGTCTGTTGTTCCCGGACGGGTCCAGCCCTTGATATTGCGCTGTTTGCCGCGGCCGACCGCCAGCTCCCCGGTTGCGACCGGGCGGGTTATCGTGGAGCCTGCCGCGACAAAGCCATCGGGGCCGATCTCCACCGGAGCCACCAGTGTCGCGTTGGAGCCCACGAATGCGCCATCACCGATACGGGTAATATGCTTGTTGACTCCATCGTAGTTGCAGGTAATCGTGCCGGCGCCGATATTCACTCCGCCGCCCATGTCACAGTCGCCGACGTAGGAGAGGTGATTGATCTTGCTACCGGCGCCAATGGCGGCTTTCTTGGTCTCGACGAAGTTGCCGACCCTGGCCTCGTCGCCGAGGCTGGTGCCGACTCGCAGGCGGGCAAAGGGACCGACAGTGCAGCCGCTACCCACCCTGGCCGACTGCAGGTGACTCATCGCACAGACTTCGCTGCCGGCGCCAATCGTGGTATCCCCGAGCACGCAGTTGGGACCGATGCTCACGCCATCCCCCAACACCACAGTGCCGGTAAAAACACAGTTCACGTCGATAAACACATCCCGGCCGCATTGCAGACTGCCGCGGATATCGATCCGGGCCGGGTCTGCCAACCTGACGCCCGCCTGCAGCAGCGCCTCGGCGCGCTGTCGCTGCAACTCACGTTCCAGGACACTGAGCTGCAACTGGTCATTGACGCCCATGACTGACAGCGCACTTTCCGCCGGGGCAGTTTGCACCACCACACCGTCCGCCAGGGCCAGGGACAGCACATCGGGCAGATAGTATTCCCGCTGTTGATTGCTGTTGCCCACGCGGGGCAGGTATCGATGCAGCAGCCTGGCCGGCGCCGCCAGGATGCCGGTATTCACCTCCCGCACCGCGCGCTCGAAATCGGTGGCATCCTTGTGTTCCACCACCGCCCTGAACTCACCGTCGGCATCGCGCAGGATTCGCCCGTAGCCCGCCGGGTCATCGAGACTGGCGGTCAGCAATGCCGGCGCACTCGCGGCGGCGCCCACCAGGGCCTCCAGGGTGGCCACGGGCACCAGGGGAACATCCCCGTAGAGCACAAGCACCGTGCTGTCGTCGCCGATGGCAGGCAATGCTTGCAGGACGGCGTGCCCGGTACCGAGCTGTTGCCGCTGTTCGACCCAGGACAATGCCTGGCCCTCACAGGCGGCGCGGACCTGGTCGGCACCGTGACCGGCAACCACGTGTATCGCTGCCGGAGAGAGCTGCCTGGCGCGGTCGATGACATGCTGCAAGAGTGGCTTGCCCGCCAGCAGGTGCAGGACCTTGGGCAGGCTTGAACGCATGCGAGAGCCCTGGCCGGCAGCCAGGATGACGACTTCTAGAGACATTGCAGTATCCCGTTCTCGGGCGAGCTAGCGGAGCTGGACCACCGCTGCGCGCTGGCACTGGCCTGTGACATCGAGCATAGTAACGCCAAGATGGGCCAAAACAACCCGCTGCAGGGGGCAACCGTCAGAATTGTGATGCAGGGCAAAGGATTTGGCCCCGCCAGTGCCGGGGCCGGGGGGAAAGACCAGCCTCAGCCGCGGCCGGCCCGATTCTTCATTTTGCGCAGGGTCGCCAGCTGGGCTGCGGCTTCCGCGAGCTGTGCGGACGCCCGCCCGTAGTCGAAGTCTCCCGACTGGTTGGTCAGAGTGTGAACCGCTTCACGGCGGGCCTCTTCGGCGGCCGCTTCGTCCACGTCACCGGCGCGCAGGGCGGTATCAGCGAGGATGGAGACAACCCCGGGCTGCACTTCGATAAATCCGCCCGAGACGTAGTACACCTCTTCCTCACCACCCTGCTTGACGATGCGAACGGGGCCCGGGATCAGCGATGACAGCAGCGGAGCGTGGCCGTAGGTCACACCCATCTCACCGAGGTCAGCGGTAGCTACCAACATCTCAACCAGTCCGGAGAAGATTTCCTCCTCCGCACTGACGATGTCGCAGTGAATTGTCATTGTCATCTTCAGCCCCTCTGTCGCGTTAACTTAGAGCTTGCCCGCTTTCTCGACCGCTTCGTCGATGCTGCCAACCATATAGAATGCCTGCTCGGGCAGGTGATCATATTCCCCCGCCAGAATACCCTTGAAGCCGGCGATGGTCTCTTTCAGGGATACATACTTGCCCGGGGAGCCGGTGAAGACTTCCGCCACGTGGAAAGGCTGGGACAGGAAGCGCTCGATTTTCCGCGCCCGTGCCACAGTCTGCTTGTCTTCCTCTGACAGTTCGTCCATACCCAGAATGGCGATGATGTCCTTCAGCTCCTTGTAGCGCTGCAGTACCGACTGCACGCCACGGGCCACGTCGTAGTGCTCGTGACCGATGATCAGCGGATCCAGCTGGCGCGAGGTGGAGTCCAGCGGATCCACCGCGGGGTAGATACCCTTGGCGGCGATGTCGCGGCTCAGTACCACGGTGGAGTCAAGGTGCGCGAAGGTGGTCGCGGGAGACGGGTCGGTAAGGTCGTCCGCCGGTACGTATACCGCCTGGATGGAGGTAATGGAGCCGACCTTGGTTGAGGTAATACGCTCCTGCAGTACACCCATCTCTTCCGCCAGGGTCGGCTGGTAGCCTACCGCGGAAGGCATCCGGCCCAGCAGTGCCGAGACCTCGGTTCCGGCCAGGGTATAGCGGTAGATGTTGTCGATGAACAGCAGTACGTCGCGGCCTTCATCACGGAACTTTTCCGCCATGGTCAGGCCGGTCAGGGCCACGCGCAGGCGGTTTCCCGGCGGCTCGTTCATCTGGCCGTAGACCATCGCCACCTTGGAGTTGTTCAGATTCTCGATATCGACAACCTTGGACTCCTGCATTTCGAAGTAGAAGTCGTTACCTTCCCGGGTCCGCTCGCCGACACCGGCAAATACGGACAGGCCGGAGTGCTCGGTGGCGATGTTGTTGATCAGTTCCATCATGTTGACGGTCTTGCCCACACCGGCACCGCCGAACAGGCCCACCTTGCCGCCTTTGGCGAAAGGACAGACCAGGTCGATGACCTTGATGCCCGTTTCCAGCAGTTCCTCGGAGGCCGCGAGCTCCTCGTAGGTCGGGGCCTTGCGGTGAATGGCGGACCGCGTTTTCTCCCCGATCGGGCCGCGCTCGTCAATGGGATTGCCCAGCACGTCCATGATACGGCCGAGGGTTTCGACGCCCACCGGAACCGAGATCGGGGCACCGGTATTCTCCACGGCCAGCTCGCGGCTCATGCCTTCGGAGGAGCCCATGGCAATCGTGCGCACGACGCCGTCGCCCAGCTGCTGCTGGACTTCCAGGGTGAGACCTTTCTCGGTAACCAACAGTGCATCGTAAACATTGGGTACCTGGTCGCGTGGAAACTCCACGTCGATAACGGCACCGATAATTTGTACGACTCGTCCGCTGCTCATGTTCGGATCCTCTGCATCAAAGTTCAATTCTGTCTGGCGCCAGCCGGGTTCCCTGCCGGCACCGAATATGTCGTGATTTTCCGTCAGCTGATGGCCGCGGCACCGCTGACGATTTCCGACAGCTCCTGGGTGATCGAAGCCTGGCGGGCCTTGTTGTAGATCAACTGCAGGTCGTCTATCAGGTCACCGGCGTTGTCTGTCGCGTTCTTCATCGCCAGCATACGTGCGGCCTGTTCGCAGGCACCGTTTTCCACCACCGCCTGGTATACCTGGGACTCGATGTAGCGGGTCAGCAGACGTTCCAGCAGCACCATGGCATCGGGTTCATAGATGTAATCCCAGTGGTGCTTCATCTCCGCATTGTCCTCGGCTTCAAGGGGCAGCAGCTGCTCCACCGTGGGACTTTGGGTCATGGTGTTGACAAACTCGTTGCTGACCAGGAACAGGCGGTCGATATGTCCGTCCTCGTAGGCGTCGAGCATGGTTTTCACGCTGCCGATCAGGTCTCCCAGAGTCGGGTCTTCGCCAATGTCGCGGACCGCGGCGGTGACGTTGCCGCCGTAGGCCTTGAAGAATGCGGCCGCCTTGGCGCCAATCAGGCACAGGTCGATGCCCACACCCTCATCCGCCCAGCCCTTCATGGCCTTGACCGTGGCCTTGAACAGGTTGATGTTAAGGCCGCCACAGAGACCGCGGTCGGTGGAAACGACAATGAAGCCGACACGCTTGACCTCGCGCTCCACCATATAGGCGTGGCGGTACTCCGGTGCGGAGTTGGCAATGTGACCAACCACCGAACGCATCCGGCGCGCATAGGGCTTGCCCAGGGCCATACGCTCCTGGGCCTTGCGCATCTTGCTCGCCGCGACCATTTCCATGGCGCTGGTGATCTTTTGCGTGCTCCGGATACTGGTGATCTTGGTCCGGATTTCTTTTCCGACTGCCATCTGGTTGTCCTCGGGCTTACCAGGTTTGCGTGGCTTTGAACTTCTCCAGCGCCGCTTTGAAAGTCGCCTCGATGTCGTCGTTGTAATTGCCGGTCTCGACGATGCTCTTCATCAGATCGCCGTGCTCGGCATGCATGTAGGACAGGAGCGCCGACTCGAAGTCACCGATCTTGTTCACTTCGATATCACGCAGGAAGCCTTCGTTCGCGGCGTACAGCACGATACCCATCTCGGCGATGCTGCGGGGCGCGTACTGGCCCTGCTTCATCAGCTCGGTGACGCGTGCACCCTGGTCCAGCTGTGCCTTGGTAGCTTCGTCCAGATCAGAGGCAAACTGGGAGAAGGCCGCCAGTTCGCGGTACTGCGCCAGCGCGGTACGGATACCGCCGGACAGTTTCTTGATGATCTTGGTCTGGGCTGCGCCACCTACCCGCGAAACGGAGATACCCGCGTTCATGGCCGGGCGCACGCCGGCGTTGAACATGTCCGCTTCGAGGAAGATCTGACCATCGGTAATGGAGATCACGTTGGTCGGTACGAAGGCGGAAACGTCACCGGCCTGGGTCTCGATCACCGGCAGCGCGGTGAGGGAACCGGTCTTGCCCTTGACTTCACCCTTGGTGAATTCCTCGACATAGGCGGCGTTGACCCGTGCCGCGCGCTCCAGCAGGCGGGAGTGCAAGTAGAACACGTCACCGGGATAGGCTTCCCGGCCCGGAGGACGGCGCAGCAGCAGGGAGATCTGGCGGTAGGCCCAGGCCTGCTTGGTCAGGTCGTCATAAATGATCAGGGCGTCTTCACCGCGGTCGCGGTAGTACTCGCCCATGGTGCAGCCGGCAAACGGTGCCAGGTATTGCATGGCCGCCGGATCGGAGGCCGTCGCTGCCACGATGATGGTGTGTTCCATGGCACCGTGTTCTTCCAGTTTGCGCACCACGGCTGCCACCGAGGAGGCCTTCTGGCCGATGGCGACATAGATACACTTGATGCCGGAACCCTTCTGGTTGATGATCGCGTCCACGGCGATGGCGGTCTTGCCCACCTGGCGGTCGCCGATGATCAGCTCGCGCTGGCCGCGGCCGATCGGCACCATCGCATCGATGGCCTTGAGGCCGATCTGCACCGGCTGGTCAACGGACTGACGGGCGATTACGCCGGGCGCAACCTTCTCCAGAGCGTCAGTCAGGGCGGCATTGATCGGACCCTTGCCGTCGATCGGAGAACCGAGGGCGTCGACTACCCGGCCCTGCAGTTCGGGGCCCACCGGCACCTCGAGGATACGGCCGGTGCAGCGGCAGGACTGCCCTTCCGCCAGCGTCTTGTAATCCCCAAGCACCACTGCGCCCACCGAGTCGCGCTCGAGGTTCAGCGCCATCCCGAAGATGCCGCCCTCGAACTCGATCATCTCACCGTACATGACGTCGGTAAGGCCATAAATACGGATGATGCCGTCGGAGACGGACACCACGGTGCCTTCATTGCGCGCTTCAGACGAAACATCAAGCTGGTCGATGCGCTGCTTGATCATTTCGCTGATTTCTGACGGATTCAGTTGCTGCATGCTCTGTTCCTCAATCCTACGAATTCATCGCCGTGGCCAGCTTGTTCAGCCGGCCACGTACGGAACCATCGATCACCAGATCGCCGGCTCTGATTAACACACCACCCAACAGGCTTGCGTCGGTCGTGTTGTGCACGTTCACTTCCCGTTCGAAGCGTTTGCCCAGCGCAGCCGCCAACTTCTGCGTCATTGCGTCCTCGAGTTCAAAGGCAGAAACCACTTCCACATCCACCGATTTCTCGAAGTTGGCCTTGTAGCCGGCAAACAGCACCGTGATCTGGGGCAACAATCCGAGGCGCTTGTTTTCAGCCAGCACCGTCAGGAAATTGCGCACCGGACCGCTGATGGCATCGCCACACACATCGGCCAGCAGGTCGGCCAACTGTTGCCCACCCCGGGAGGGGTCGCGCAACAGCGCCTGCATACGGCTGTCCGCGGCCGCTGCTGCAAGTGTCTGCAGCTGCTCGTGCCATTCACCCAGTACCCTGCCGTTGCGGGCGTATTCGAAGGCCGCCTTGGCATAGGGGCGAGCCAGTGTGGTCAGTTCCGCCATAAGGTCCTCGCCATCAAAGCTCTGCAGCCAGTTTGTTGACCAGGTCGGCGTGCGCGTTTTGGTCAATCGTGGCGCCCAGTACTTTCTCTGCGCCAGCCAGGGACAGGGCCGCAACCTGAGAGCGCAGGACTTCCCGCGCACGGTTCGTTTCCTGTTCGATCTCGGCCCGCGCGGATGCCTTGACCCGTTCCGCTTCCGCCTGGGCTGCTACCTTGGCTTCATCGACGATCTGGTGGGCGCGCTTGTTCGCGGAATCGACAATCCCGGCCGCTTCATGCTTGGCTTCTTTCAGGCGCTCGAGAGCCTTCTCCTGCGCCAGCTCCAGGTCGTGGCTGGCGCGGTCCGCAGCAGCCAGGCCGTCTGCAATTTTCTTTTCGCGCTCCTGCATGGCCGCAATGATGGGCGGCCAGACAAACTTCATGCAGAACCACACGAAGCCAAAGAAGGCGATTACCTGTCCGATAAGCGTAAGGTTGATGTTCACGCCGTACTCCTCACAGATATGATGGGGCGGCCGGTACGGCGGCCCCGCTCACGATATTGTTGCAGGGCTGGCTCAGGCCATGCCGGGAGCAACAACGAAGATCAGGTACATGGCCAGACCCACGCCGATGATCGGAATCGCGTCTACCAGGCCAGCGCCCAGGAAGAAGGTAACCTGCAGCTTGGGGGCCAGTTCGGGCTGGCGGGCAGAGCCTTCAATCAGTTTGCCGCCCAGCATGCCGATGCCAATCGCAGCGCCCAGACCACCGAGGCTGATCATAATTGCGGCAGCAATAAGAACTAATTCCATGATTTTCTCCTAGCGTTAGTAAGCAAAGTTAAAGTGAATCAGTGGTCTTCGTGGGCCATGCTGAGATATACGATCGTCAGCACCATGAAGATAAAAGCCTGCAGGGTGATTACCAGGATATGGAAAATCGCCCAACCAATCTGCAGGAAGCCGGCAGGCACCATCCAGGCCAGGCCGGCACTGAACAGGGCAGCAATCAGGATAAAGATCATCTCGCCGGCGTACATGTTGCCGAACAGACGCAGCGCGAGAGAAAAAGGCTTGGCCAACAGGCCCACGATCTCCATGAACAGGTTCACGGGGATGAAAAGCGGGTGGTTAAAGGGATTGAGAGCCAATTCCCTGGCGAATCCAAAGCCCTTGACCTTGATTGAGTAGAACAGGATCAGGATAAGCACACCTATCGACATGCCGAAGGTGATATTGGGGTCGGTGGAGGGCACGATCTTGTGGTATTCGACGCCCAGCAACATCATCAACTCGGGCACGATATCCACCGGCACCAGGTCCATCAGGTTCATCAGGAAAATCCAGACGAAAATGGTCAGGGACAGGGGCGCGATCAGTGGATTGCGACCGTGGAAGGTGTCGCGAACGGTGTTGTCCACAAACTGGACGATCATTTCGATAGCGTTGACGAAACCGCTGGGGACACCGGAAGAGGCTTTTTTCGCTACGCGGTAAAACATCCAGCTAAAAACAATGCCCAGGCCGATGGACCATGCCATGGAGTCCACGTGGATGGCGGTGAAACCCATCGCCGCTGCCTCGGTACCACCGTGAGCCATGACCCAGGCGCCGCCATCCCCAACGATGGAGCCGTCATAGCGTTCATAGCCGGCAGGCAACTTGCCATAGGTCAGGTTGGTGAGGTGGTGGACAATGTAATCTGAAACGGTCTGGTTTTCGCCTGCCATCGATCACAACTCTTGTTTCGGTTTGTTTCTGCGGACTACGCTTTCAGCAGCAGCCAGCTTCCTGTCATTTGTATCGCCAGCATGGCGATGTACCCGGAAAACACCGCCACCGGGGCAATAGGCCTCAGCAGGGCGAACACCGCGGCAAATCCCGCCGCGCTCAAGAGAAACTTCCCGACTTCCCCGCCCAGTGCCAACCGCGCCACTTCCGGCGCCGATCGCGCTCCCCTCGAGCGAAACAGCCTGGCGGCAAACCAGGCCTGCGGGGCGACAGCTACAGCGCCCCCGCACAACACCGACAGCGCCACCGTCTCATCCAGGGCCAGCCAAACAAGCAGACACAGGGGAACAAGCGCGGCCAGTTGTGCCAGTGGTACGCGGTGGATCGGGGGGGTCGGTATGGTGTTCACATTGCTGGGAAACACCGGTCGACTCTCTCGCCATTCGCCACGCGACAGTTCCTCGTTTTGGGCGCGCGCATTATAGGAGTAATACCCGGCAGGTTCAACCACAGCGCGATGCGCGGACTGGCTAAATTTCGCTGTAGTTGCCGGCAGGATTGCGACATATTCACCAATTTTGGGCCCTGGACCAAGCTCCCTCACAGCATCTGGTAGTCAGCTGGCAATGGACCACAAGATGCTGTGGTGATGCTTTTCCACAACTATTTGATATGACTGAGAATACCGTCCAGTTCATCGAGACTGTTATAGCTCAGGACCAGCTTGCCCTTGCCCTTGGCACCGTGCTGGATCAACACCCTGGCACCCAGCCGCTGCGACAGATCGTCCTGCAGCTGGCGGATATTGGGGTCCATGCGAGCGGGCTCCGGCGCCGGCGCCTCCTGCCGCGCCAGCAGATTCCGCACCAGCGCCTCCGTCTGGCGCACCGACATGCCCTTGCCCACAACCGTGCGCGCTGCCTGGGACTGATGCGTGCCGGTCAGGGCGAGGAGTGCGCGGGCATGTCCCATCTCCATGTCGCCCCGCTCCAGCAGCAGACGCACGTCTTCCTGCAGTGACATCAGGCGCAGCAGGTTGGCGATGGTTGACCTGGACTTGCCCACGGCGTCGGCGACTTCCTGCTGGGTCAGGTCAAACTCCTGTTGTAGGCGTTGCAGGGCGACCGCCTCCTCTATCGGGTTGAGGTCTTCACGCTGGATGTTCTCGATCAGGGCCATGGCAATCGCCGACTCGTCACTGACGTCGCGGATCACCGCCGGCACCTGGTCGAGGCCGGCCAGCTGGGCCGCGCGCCAGCGACGTTCGCCGGCAATGATTTCGTACTTGCGATCGGAGATCGGCCGCACCACGATGGGTTGCATGATCCCCTGGACGCGGATGCTTTCGGCGAGTTCCTGCAGGGATTCCGGGTCTATGTCGCGCCGCGGCTGGTACTTGCCGCGCTGGATAAGGTCGACGGGTATTTCCTTGAGGACATGCTGCTCGGCACCCTCCGCTGCAGTGTCGTCGATCGCGCGGCTGGCGTTGCCCGCCCCCAGCAGGGCGTCGAGCCCGCGTCCCAGGCCTTTTTTCCTTGCCGTCATCACACTCTCCCCTGGTCTGCTGCCAGCGAGCTGGCAGGAAGGTGCCGGCGTTTCTCTTCGCGCCGGATAATTTCCCCCGCCAACGCCATGTAGGCCTTGGCCCCGCGGGAGTAGCGATCATAGTACATGGCCGGCAAGCCGTGGCTTGGGGCTTCCGCCAGACGGACGTTGCGCGGAATCACCGTGCGATAGACTGCCTCGCCGAAATGCTGGTGCAACTGGGTCGAAACCTCGTTGGTCAGGCTGTTGCGGGGATCGTACATGGTGCGCAAAATTCCCTCGATCTGCAGGTCCGGGTTCACGGACTCCCCGATTCGCCGGATAGTACTGATCAGCGCGGACAGTCCCTCCAGCGCGAAATACTCACACTGCATGGCAATCAGCACGCCGTCCGCAGCCACCAGCGCGTTCAGGGTCAACATGTTCAGGGAAGGGGGGCAGTCGATCAGAATGTAGTCGTAGCGCTCGCGGACTTCCTGCAGAGCTGCGTTCAGACGCCTCTCCCTGTGTTCGAGTCCAATCAGTTCCACCTCAGCCGCAGTGAGATCACTGTTGGCGGGAAGGACATCGAATTCACCCTCGGGGACGCGCTGGGTAATGAGGTGTACCGGGGCACGGTGGACCAACACATCGTAGATGCTGCGCTCGACAGCGTGCTTGTCCACACCACTGCCCATGGTGGCATTGCCCTGGGGATCGAGATCCACCAGCAGCAGGCGTTTTTTCATGGCCGCCAGTGAGGCGGCCAGGTTTACACAGCTGGTGGTCTTGCCAACTCCACCCTTCTGGTTTGCTATTGCAAGAATTCTGGCCAAAGCATTTTCCCCGGTTGTTCGGCTAATGCGGGTTGAGGATAGCAGTGGCAGCGAGGGAAAGCTCCACCAGATGGCGTTGTTCATCCAACCCGGGCACCAGCAGCGGGTGGATACCCAGCACCCGGCACTGTCCTGCGAGCGCCGCAATCTCCTCCTCGGGGCGCGCTCCCTTCATGGCGAGAAACACGCCATCGGGCTGCAGCAAATGCCCTGCGCCGGCTACCATGTCCAGCAGCGAAGCGAAGGCCCGGGACAACACCACATCAAACCCCCTGGCGGGGGTAAACGCTTCAACCCGGGCGTGATGAATGGTGACATTGGACAGCGCGAGAGCGGTTTTTACCTGGAACAGGAACCGGGTTTTTTTCCCATTGCTGTCCAGCAGGTGGAACTCCCGCTCTGGAAACATGATCGCCAGGGGGATTCCGGGCAGTCCTGCGCCGGTACCGACATCGATACACCGGTGACCAGAAAGCCGGGGTACCAGGGCCAGGCTGTCGAGCAGATGGCGGGTCACCATGTCTGCCGGCTCGCGCACGGCGGTCAGGTTATAGGCCCGGTTCCACTTGCACAGGAGAGTGAGATATTCCAGTAGCTGCGCCTGCTGGGTGTCACTGCTGCGAAGGCCCAGCGCAGCGATTCCCCGGGACAACTGGCTGGCGAGCGCGGTTTCCAAATCAGGCGGACTTGCGGTCGGTTGCACGATCCAGGGCGCCACGCTTTTTCAGGTAGATCAACAGCAGCGAAATGGCCGCCGGGGTAACGCCCGGGATTCGCCCCGCCCTGGCGAGTGTCTCCGGGCGCGCCTGGCTCAGCTTCTGCCGTACCTCGTGGGACAGGCCGTCTACCGCGGTGTAGTCCAGCGACGCCGGGAGTACCGTGTTCTCGAACCGCCGCAGGCGCTCGACCTCCTCCTGCTGGCGATCGATATAACCTGCATACTTGGCCTGGATCTCGACCTGTTCCGCCGCTTGCTCGTCAGCCAGCGGCTCGCCCTTGAGTCCGGCAATATCCCGATAACTGATTCCCGGGCGCTTCAACAGGTCCGCAAGGGAATATTCGCGGGTGAGCGGTGCCTTGAGTTTCGGTTCCAGGCTGGCCGCCTGGGGCGTTGAAGGGTGTACCCAGGTCGTGGCGAGACGCCGGGTTTCCTGCTCTATGGCGTCGCGCTTGCGGGCAAAACGCTGCCAGCGCGCATCGTCCACCAGACCGAGTTCGCGTCCCCTGGTGGTCAGGCGCAGATCCGCGTTGTCTTCCCGCAGCAGTAAGCGGTATTCGGCACGGGAGGTAAACATTCGATAGGGTTCGCGGGTACCCATGGTGATGAGGTCGTCCACCAGGACACCGATGTAGGCTTCATCCCGGCGCGGGCACCAGGGCTCGCGGCCCTGCGCTGCCAGCGCGGCGTTCAGCCCCGCCAGCAAACCCTGGGCGGCGGCTTCTTCGTAACCGGTGGTGCCGTTGATCTGGCCGGCGAAATAGAGGCCGGGAACAGCGCGGGTCTGCAGGGAGTAATCCAGGTCACGGGGGTCGAAGAAGTCGTACTCGATCGCATACCCGGGCCGGGTTATGTGAGCATTCTCGAAGCCGCGGATAGACCGCACCAGGGCATACTGCACATCGAAGGGCAGGCTGGTGGAAATGCCATTGGGGTACAGCTCGCTGGTAGACAGCCCTTCAGGTTCCACAAACACCTGATGCGAATTTTTGTCGGCGAAGCGGTGTATCTTGTCCTCAATGCTCGGGCAATAGCGCGGACCTATGCCTTCGATCACCCCGGAGTACATGGGGGAGCGGTCCAGTCCGCCGCGGATAATCTCGTGGGTGTCGGCGTTGGTGTGAGTGATCCAGCAACAGCGCTGGTCCGGGCGCTCGTCGGTGCTGCCCAGAAACGACATGGGTGGAGCGTCAGCGTCACCCCACTGCTGTTCCAGCTGGCTGAAATCCACGCTGCGCGCGTCGATGCGCGGCGGCGTACCTGTCTTCAGGCGTTCCACGCGCAGCGGCAATTCCCGCAGGCGCTGTGCCAGGGCGATGGACGGCGGGTCTCCCGCGCGGCCTCCGGCACTGTTTTCCAGGCCGATGTGGATCTTGCCGCCGAGGAAGGTTCCCGTCGTCAGCACAACCGTGGGTGCCCGGAATACCAGTCCCATCTGGGTAATGGCGCCGGCAACACGGCCATTTTCGATCAGCAGGTCGTCTACCGGCTGCTGGAAAATTGACAGCCCGGGTTGGGATTCCAGGATCTCGCGGATGGCATTGCGATACAGGACGCGATCAGCCTGGACCCGGGTAGCGCGCACCGCTGGTCCCTTGCGCGCGTTGAGTACCCGGAACTGGATCCCCGCACGGTCGGTTGCCCGGGCCATGGCGCCGCCCAGGGCATCGACTTCGCGCACCAGGTGGCTCTTGCCAATACCGCCGATCGCCGGGTTGCAGGACATCTGTCCCAGCGTATCGACACTGTGGGTCAACAGCAGGGTCCGGGAGCCCATGCGCGCCGCAGCCAGGCAGGCCTCGGTCCCGGCATGGCCGCCGCCGATCACGATGACATCGTATGTTTGCTGGTATTCCACGCCTGTCTGCCTCTGGTTGACCCGGATATGTTTCACCGGGTGGCGGATTATACGGCCGCAATGCCGGTTGTACAAAATATGTTCCGCCGCACGACGTCTGGCCGGTGGACTATTTCCGGCAGAACCGGATTATCACTAATGACAGGTATTATTTATTTCTTGTATATAGGTAGATAGAGTTAATGTAGTTATTACTGGGGCGCCGCCGTTCTGTGTGTATCCCGGTTTTTACTCGTAAAATCAGTCTGTTGAGCTCCTGACAAGCTTGCGGGTAAACGCTGTACCTGACGCCCGCAAGCGGTGGGTGGACTGGGGAGGAAATCGCAGGCCCTGCACCCGTTCAACCGGGCTGACCGGGTTACCCAACTTTCATGCCCGGCTTGCCCCCTCAGCTATCCACAGTGTTATCCAGTCGGGGACGCACTGCCTGTCACCTGGGGACAAGGTGTTGGGAACACCATGCCGAAGCTGTGCACGGGCCGTGGATGGCGGGAATTTTCTATTTACCGATGCAAAAACTGGAAAAAATTGCCCCCAGGAGTTCGTCGCTGGTTATTTTTCCGGTAATAGTTCCCAGCGTGTCGTGGCAGGCCCTGAGGTCCTCTGCCAGTAACTCTCCCGCCCCCGCCTCTTCCAGCTGGCGACGGCCACTGTCGAGAAAGCTCGCAGCCTGTTGCAGCGCCTGCAGGTGACGACGCCTTGCGCTGAAGCTACTGCTGTCGCCTTCGTGATAATTCATGCTGTCCTTCAGGTGTTGTCGCAACAGCTCCACGCCGTTGCCCTGCTTGGCCGACAGCCGGACCACGGTATGTTCGCCGGACTCCTGCAGAGCGGGGGGCAGGGAGGCGAGATCACACTTGTTGTGGATCACGGTAACCGGGATGTTTCCCGACAGCATGCCCGCCTCCCTGGGCCACAGCTCGGAAGGGGGCGCGGCCAGATTCTCCCGGGTCATGTCCAGCACCAGCAGCACGCGGTCTGCGCTGGCAATTTCGACCTGGGCGCGACGGATGCCCTCCTGCTCAACGGCATCGACGCTGTCGCGCAGACCCGCGGTGTCAACGATATGCAGGGGCATCCCGTCGATCTGGATATGTTCCCTGAGGACGTCCCGGGTAGTGCCTTCGACGGGGGTAACGATCGCCGTATCCTGCCCCGCCAGTGCATTCAGCAGACTGGATTTGCCGGCGTTGGGCCGGCCCGCAATCACGACTTTCATTCCTTCCTGCAGCAGGCTGCCCTGGTGGGCGCTGTCCAGCACGGATTGAAGTTGCCGCGTCAGTTCCCGCAGTTCGCCGGCAACGCGGCCATCGGCGAGGAAGTCGATCTCCTCTTCGGGAAAGTCGATGGCGGCTTCTACATAGATACGGAGCCTGGTGACACCTTCCACCAGCTCATTCACCAGGCGGGAAAACTCACCCTGCAGGGAGCGGTGCGCATTGCGTGCTGCCTGTTCCGTGGTGCTGTTGATAAGGTCGGCGATGGCTTCGGCCTGGGCCAGGTCGAGTTTGTCGTTCAGATAGGCGCGCTCGGAAAATTCCCCGGGTCGGGCCTGGCGAGCCCCCGCTTCGAGACAAGCGCGCAGCAACAGGTCGAGGATTATCGGGCCACCGTGGCCCTGGAGTTCCACAACGTCCTCCCCGGTGAAGGAGTGGGGCCCGGGAAAATACAGGGCGATACCGGTGTCCACCACCTCGCCGGAGAGTTCGCGAAAATAACAAAAATGGGCGTGCCTGGACTGCAGTGGGGAGCCCGTCAGGCGTTGGCCGATTTGTCTGGCCGCGGGCCCTGACAGGCGGATGATGCCGATCCCGCCCCTGCCGGGGGCAGTGGCGACAGCGACGATGGTATCTGCATCCGGGGCGAGGGCGGAAGTCATGGCGCCAGTATAGGCTGGCCCGTGGCTGCGCGGTATCGCGGCATCAGGCCTTGGCTTTGGCCGCGCTGTTCTCGATCTGCCTGGTGATGACATATTGCTGAGCCATCGACAGCAGGTTGTTGACCACCCAGTACAGCACCAGCCCCGCCGGGAACCAGAGGAAGAAGAACGTGAAGATCACCGGGAGCCACTGCATGATCTTGGCCTGCATCGGGTCCGGCGGTGGCGGGTTGAGTTTTTGCATGAACCACATGCTGGCACCCATTAGCAGCGGTAGCACAAAGTAGGGGTCCATCACCGAGAGGTCGTCGATCCACAGGAAGAAGGGTGCGTGACGCAGTTCCACGCTCTCCATCAGCACCCAGTACAGGGCGATGAAAACCGGCATCTGCACCAGCACCGGCAGGCACCCACCCATGGGATTGATCTTTTCCTTCCGGTACAGCTCCATCATGGCCTGTGACTGCTTGGTCTTGTCGTCCGCGTGTTGCTCGCGGATGTCCTGCATTTTCGGCGCCACCCGGCGCATGTTGGCCATTGAGCGGTAGCTGGTGGCTGACAGTTTAAAGAAGGCCGCCTTGATGAGAACCGTCAGGGCAATAATTGACAGGCCCCAGTTTCCGAGCAGATCGTGGATCCTGGTCAGCAGCCAGAACAGGGGCTGGGCAATCCACCAGAGCCAGCCGTAGTCCACGCTCAATTCCAGGAAGGGCGATATTTCCTCCAACCGGTACTGGTCCTTTGGACCGGCATAGAATTGCGCGCCGACGGAACCCTGCTGGCCGGGGTCCAGAGTCAGGGGCGGGCTGGTGAAGCCTGCAATATTAAAACCGCCGGGGGTGACGCGGGTGCTGTAGTTGTGACTCTGGTCCGGGTTGGGAATCCAGGCGCTGAG
Source organism: uncultured Haliea sp. (assembly GCA_947258585.1). Classification (GTDB taxonomy): domain Bacteria; phylum Pseudomonadota; class Gammaproteobacteria; order Pseudomonadales; family Halieaceae; genus Haliea. The sequence goes on from CAMYIZ010000067.1 coordinate 73,734, forward strand.
GAAGTAGTGCTGGATCATGGCGATCCAGCCGCCAGGCAGCTGCTCGCGGAAGGGCTCTTCTCTCATGTCCTTGAAACTGAATTTGGTGAAGCGCTCATCGGGCTGGGTAATGGCGGCACCCAAAAAGGGTTTCAGGCCCATGCCGCTGGTGTCCGCCGTGGGATCTTTGCTGTTGTCGCGCTTGATTTGCCCAAACAGGTTGCCCTGCCAGCGCTCGGAGCTCTGGTTGTCGACGATGTAGCTGACGTCCAGCAGGTAGTCGCCCCGGCGCAGGGTAAAGCGCTTGCTTATGCTGACCGCCCCTTGGCCTTCCCAGAGCAGATCAATGACCAGTGTGTCCTGGCCTGGGGCAAGTTCGTAATTTCGGGCGGCGGCGGTAAATTGCGCCCTCTCCTGACTGTCGATTCCATCGGGGCCGATCAATCCACTCTGGGCGACATAGGTGCGGCGTTCGTTCTGTTCCAGCAACACAAAGGGCTGGTTGGGTTTGTCGATGTCCTCCAGATGTTCTGGCAGGGCCAGTTCGATGATATCCCCGCCGGCGAGATCAATTGCCATTTGTACAACGTCGGTGCGCACAAAGACGATTCGTTGTTCCGCGGTGGCGGTGGTTTCGACACTGGCGGGCTGTGCGTCGTCCGCGGATTGCGGTGCGCGCGGCAGGTCTTCATTTGTGCTGGCAACCGCGGGTTCCTCAACGGAGGGCAGTTCCGGGAGTGAGTTGCCGGGGGCTTCAGCGCCATTGAGCAGCCGCGTTGCGGTCGGTTGGGACGCAGTGGTTCTGGCTTCCTTGAAAGTGACCCACTCGGTCAGCAACATGAATGACAGCAGGGCGAAGGCGCCGATCAGCAGAGTGCGTTGCAAATCCATAAGCAGTGGTCAGCTTTTGTCAGTGAGTGTGGTTGCAGGGCGGTACCGGGTCGAAGCCGCCTTCGTGCCAGGGATGGCATTTGCCGATGCGACGCAGCGTCAGGTAACTGCCCTTGAACACGCCGTGCAGGGCAATGGCATCCTGCGCATAGTGGGAGCAGCTGGGATGGAACCGGCAATTGTTCCCCAGCAGGGGACTGACGACATAGCGATACACGGAAATGACAGCGATCAGTAGCTTGCGCATCAGTTGCCTCTGGATGGCGGGATCATGGCGGCCTTGCGGGTCAGCTTCTGCCACTGTTCCCCCAGGGTCGCGAACAGCGCGGTGTTGTCGAGCTCGTCCAGCCCCCTGCGAGCCAGGAAAACGATGTCCAGCGGTGGCTCGGCCGGAGGAAGTTGCCGAAACAGTTCCCGGGCGACGCGTTTGATCCGGTTACGCTGGACAGCTTTGCGAACGTTTTTCTTTGCAATAACCAGCCCCAGTCGGGACCTGGGCGTTTCGCTGTGGCGGGCCAGCAGCAGCAGGTGCCGATGCGAGGCCTTGACTACAGCACCATCAAAGACAGCCCGGTACTGGGCTGCTGTAAGCAGGCGCCGGGACTTGTCAAATCCGGCAGAGGTCTTCTCGCAATCAGCGATGGCGCCCACGCAGGAAACAGCTCATCAGGCGGCGAGACGCTTGCGACCTTTGGCCCGGCGGCGGCTCAGGACCAGGCGGCCGTTCTTGGTGGCCATCCGCGAACGGAAGCCGTGTGTGCGCTTGCGCTTGAGTACGCTGGGCTGGAATGTTCTTTTCATGACGCTAATCCAATAGTGTGTATAGATAGAAGATAGTCGCCGCCGGACGCCTGGGTGTTGCTTGCGGGCCCCGGAAAAGCAGACTGCAAAAAAGGTTGGGTATTCTAGAGAAATGGGGCGCGTAATTCAATGCGTACCCCAGCCTTTATTTACGGGACCTGGCGGGAACTTCACAGCCGGGTTTGGGCGCCTTGGCCGGGTGCTTTTCCGGCACGGTGGAAACCCAGCAATAGCGCGGGCTGCAGCCATCAGTACACATCTTGCCCCAAAACTATTAACAGCTTATACACAGAAAAAAATACTCCTGTGGATTCCTGACCTGGGTGGTCAATAAGTGCACGATTCTGTTTCAACGCATTGAAATATAAAGATAAAAAATTGTAGATGAAATTTCGTTGAGGTGTGGATAACTCGTGAAAAGGGGAGTATCATCGCTCGTCCGGCCAGCAGAGAACCGGGTTGCTAACAAGACTTAGCAGTCGCACGTCAACAAACAGCTTTGGGAGAAGGACTAGTGTTATCAACAGTCCTGGGGGACAGTTTTGCCTGATGTAATATGGCAGCAATGCATGAGCAGGCTTCAGGATGAATTGCCTTCGCAGCAGTTCAATACCTGGATCCGACCGCTGCAGGCAAGGCACAGCGGGCAGCAGCTCACCCTGTTTGCCCCCAATCGTTTTATCAAGGACTTCGTCAACGACAAGTTTGCGTCGCGCATTTGCCAATTACTGCAGGAGCTTGAAACGGGGCAGGCAGTCAACCTGGTGCTCGAGATCGGTACCCAGCAGTCTGCAGAACTCAGTGTACAGGGCCAGCAGCCGCGTGCCGTAGCCCAGAACCAGGCCATGTCTGTGGCACCCGCGGTTTCGGGGTATGCGGTTAGCGGGGGCAACGTAGCGGAGCTCCGGCCGGGTTCGGCCATGCAGGCGATGGCGCCGGCGATGCCAAACCGGGAAAGATTTGGTTCTGCCGGTCCCGATCGCGAAGCTGCGCAGGCAAGGGCCAGGCCCGCAGCTGACGAGGCCGGTCAGCAGCACAACCTGGTTGATCACTATACCTTCGATAATTTCGTGGAAGGCAAGTCCAACCAGTTGGCGCTGGCGGCTGCAAGGCAGGTAGCGGAGAATCCGGGGGAGTCCTACAACCCGCTGTTCCTCTACGGGGGCGTGGGTCTGGGCAAGACCCACCTGATGCATGCTGTGGGTAATGCGCTGAAACAGCAGAATCCGGGTGCCAAGGTGGTTTATCTTCATTCCGAGCGTTTCGTGGCGGATATGGTCAAGGCCCTGCAGCTGAATGCCATCAGCGATTTCAAGCGTTACTACCGTTCCGTGGACGCGCTCCTGATCGATGATATCCAGTTTTTTGCCAAAAAAGACCGGTCGCAAGAGGAGTTCTTCCACACCTTCAACGCCCTGCTTGAAGGTGGCCAACAGATGATTCTGACCTGCGACCGCTACCCGAAAGAAATTGATGGCCTGGAAGAGCGGCTTAAGTCCCGCTTTGGCTGGGGCCTGACCGTTGCGGTGGAGCCCCCTGAGCTTGAGACCCGGGTAGCGATCCTGATGAACAAGGCCAGCCAGGCACGGATAGAGCTGCCGCCTGACGCCGCGTTTTTCATTGCACAACGTATCCGGTCCAATGTGCGAGAGCTCGAAGGCGCCTTGAAGCGCGTGATAGCGAGTGCTCACTTCACAGGTAGGGCGGTGGATGTCGACCTGATCAAGGAAAGCCTGAAGGATCTGCTGGCACTGCAGGACAAACAGGTCAGCCTCGATAATATTCAGCGCACTGTCGCGGAGTACTACAAAATCAAGATTGCCGACCTGATGTCCCGCCGTCGCAGCCGCTCGGTCGCCCGGCCGCGGCAGGTCGCCATGGCGCTCGCCAAGGAGCTCACCAACCACAGTCTGCCGGAAATAGGCGACAGTTTTGGTGGCAGAGATCACACGACAGTGTTGCACGCATGCCGTAAAATAAAGGAACTTCGCGAAACGAATTCCGATATTCGGGAAGACTACAAAAATTTGCTGCGCTCTCTGACGACGTAGGCGCGTACAGAAGGAACCTGGATCTATGAAGTTCTCGATTGCACGGGATGCACTGTTGAGGCCGCTCAATCTGGTGGCGGGCGTAGTGGAGCGGCGTCAGACCCTGCCGATCCTGTCCAATGTGCTGTTGGTACTGGAGGGTGATCAGCTGTCCCTGACCGGCACTGATCTTGAGGTAGAGCTCATCGGTCGGGTGCAGCTCGAGAAGCCCTCGTCAGCGCCCGGTGAAGTCACGGTACCGGCGCGCAAACTCGTGGATATCTGCAAGTCGCTGCCGGAAGGGAGTGAGATCGATTTCACAGTCGAGGAAGGCAAGGTCACGGTTCGCTCCGGCCGCAGTCGTTTCACTTTGTCTACCCTGCCCGCCCGGGATTTTCCCAGTGTCGAAGAGGCCGCAGGCACCCACCGCTTTACCATTGCGCAGGGCCAGCTCAAGCGGTTGATCGAGCGCACGGGATTTGCCATGGCGCAGCAGGATGTGCGCTATTACCTCAACGGCATGCTGCTGGAGGTCAAGGGAGGACGCCTGCGGGTGGTCGCGACCGACGGCCACCGGCTGGCGATGTGCACCCTCCCCGACCCTGTACCTGTGGACGACGACATCCAGGTGATCCTGCCGCGCAAAGGCGTACTGGAAATGGCGCGCCTGCTGCTGGACGAAGAAGAAGATATCTCGGTAGTACTGGGCACCAATCACTTGCGTGCAACTACCGCGGAATTCACGTTTACCTCCAAGCTTGTTGACGGCAAGTTTCCCGATTACGAGCGCGTCCTCCCGCGGGCAGCCGACAAGATTATCATTGGCTCGCGTCTTGATCTGCGCCAGGCCTTTACTCGCACAGCCATTCTATCCAATGAAAAATATCGCGGCGTGCGCCTCAAGCTGGGCGCCGATGTCATTGAGATCGTTGCCAACAACCCTGAGCAGGAACAGGCAGAAGAGCAGGTTTCTGTCGAATATCAGGGTGATTCCGTGGAAATTGGCTTCAATGTCAGTTACCTGCTGGATGTGCTGGGTGTGCTCAGTGGGGAGAAGGTCAAGCTGTCCATGTCTGACCCCAACAGCAGTGCGCTGCTCGAGGAGTCGGTCGATGGCGACTCGCTGTATGTCGTCATGCCCATGCGACTCTGACAGGGTGTTTTGTTAACCCAACTCCAGATTCATAACGTCCGGAACCTGGAGCAGGTCACGCTGCAGGGTCTGGCGCGAATCAATATTTTCTTTGGCGCCAATGGCAGTGGCAAGACCAGCGTGCTTGAGGCTGTTCACATGCTCGGCATGGCGAAGAGCTTTCGCCCCGGGGCAACTCGCACCCTGGTCACGCACGGCAAGTCGGATTGCACGGTATACGGGGTGACGTCCGAGGGATCCTTTCGAAGCCGTGTCCCTGTTGCTGTTCGCCGGTCGACGACTGGCGATGTGCAGATCAAGCTTGGTGGCCAGGCGGTCAGGTCGGTATCTGAGCTCGTAGAACAATTGCCCCTGCAGGTCCTTAATGCAGCGAGCTTTGAGTTACTCACAGGCTCGCCGGCGGCGCGACGGCAATTCCTCAACTGGGGTGTGTTCCACGTGGAACAGCGCTTCTTTGTGGAGTGGCAGCGGTTTCAGCGATGCTTGAAACAACGCAACAAGCTGCTCCGTCATGGTAAACTGGATCGTTCTGAATTGACGGTTTGGACGCGTGAGCTCGCGGACAGCGGTGACAGGATTCATGAGTTCCGACTGCGGTACTTCGAGCTGTTGGCGCCCAGCTTCAGGGCGATTATGAACCGCCTGGCGCCCTCGCTCCAGGCGCTGGAGCTCAGGTACCGTAAGGGTTGGGAGAAGTCGCTGAGCTACAGCGAGGCGCTGGAGGCCGGGTTGCCAGCAGATATCGAGCAGGGTTATACCCATATCGGCCCCCAGCGGGCGGATATAAAGGTGACCGCCAATGGATATTCTGCTGCCGAAACTCTGTCCCGCGGTCAGCAGAAGCTGGTGGTCTGTGGTTTGAAGTTGGCCCAGGGAGGGTTGATAGCCGGCCCACGGCAGGGGGCCTGCGTATACCTTGTCGACGATCTTCCGGCTGAACTGGATCAGAGACATTGTGCGCTGGTGTGCGAGGCGCTCGCCGAGCTGGAATCCCAGGTTTTCATAACCTGTGTGGCCAGGTCCGACCTCGAGGAGATGTGGCCTGCGCCCGTACAACCGGCCATGTTCCACGTGGAACACGGTACCGTGTCTGCAGCGGCGGGGAGAGAGGACACCGCAGTTTCTGGCTGATGCCAGGTTAGAGACGATCAGAAAGGTTCCATGCGCACCTGGCAGGAAGTCGCATAACGAAGGTTTAACTACCTGAAAGCTGAAAAATGAGAGTTGTTTGATGAGCGAAAATGAGCAAAATTACGATTCCTCCAGCATCAAGGTCCTCAAAGGTCTGGATGCGGTCCGCAAGCGGCCGGGTATGTACATCGGTGACACCGATGACGGTACGGGCTTGCACCACATGGTTTTCGAGCTTGTCGACAACTCCATTGACGAGGCCCTCGCTGGCCACTGCACTCGCATCGACATCGTTATTCATCCCGACGAATCGGTGACGGTCAGTGACGATGGGCGCGGCATACCGACTGAGATGCATGAGGAAGGGGTGTCCGCTGCTGAAGTTATTATGACGGTGCTGCATGCGGGCGGAAAATTCGACGACAATACCTACAAGGTGTCCGGTGGACTGCACGGCGTGGGCGTCTCTGTGGTGAATGCGCTCTCGGAAGAACTGGTGCTGACCATTCGCCGTGAAGGCAAGCGCTATGAGCAGACCTATTGCCACGGCGTGCCCCAGGCACCCCTGGCTATTATCGGCGAGACCCAGGGCACCGGGACCGCCGTCCGCTTCAAGCCGTCACCGCAGACCTTTACCAACATTGAGTTTCACTTCGACCAACTCGCCAAGCGCCTGCGGGAACTGGCGTTCTTGAACTCCGGCGTCAATATTCGCCTCAAGGATGAACGCTCGGGTCGCGAGGAGAACTACCAGTACGACGGCGGTCTGCGGGCCTTCGTAGACTACCTGAATCACAACAAGACCCCGGTGAACAAGCCGTTTCATTTCCAGTTGGACACGGATGAAGGTATCGGGGTCGAGATCGCCCTGCAGTGGAATGACTCCTTCTCGGAAAACATCTACTGCTACACCAACAATATTCCCCAGCGCGATGGTGGTACTCACCTCGCCGGGTTCCGCGCAGCCCTCACCCGCAGCCTGAACACCTACATCGACCGTGAAGGACTGGCGAAAAAGGCCAAGGTCTCGACCACGGGTGATGATGCCCGAGAAGGCCTGACCGGGATTATCTCGGTCAAGGTGCCCGATCCCAAGTTCTCCTCCCAGACCAAGGACAAGCTGGTGTCCTCGGAGGTGAAAACGGCGGTGGAACAGGCCATGAACACCCGCTTCAACGACTACCTGCTGGAAAGCCCCGGCGAAGCGAAGGCCATTGTTGGCAAAATGCTGGACGCCGCCCGCGCCCGCGAGGCGGCGCGCAAAGCCCGGGAAATGACCCGCCGCAAAGGCGCACTGGACATAGCGGGGCTGCCCGGCAAACTGGCGGATTGCCAGGAAAAGGACCCTGCCCTGTCCGAGCTCTACCTGGTGGAGGGTGACTCCGCGGGTGGTTCGGCCAAACAGGGGCGCAATCGCAAGTTCCAGGCTATCCTGCCCCTGAAAGGCAAGATCCTCAACGTCGAGAAAGCCCGCTTTGACAAGATGCTGGGTTCTGCTGAGGTCGGCACCATTGTCACCGCTCTGGGCTGCGGTATCGGCAAGGACGAGTTTAATCCCGACAAGCTGCGTTATCACAGCATCATCATCATGACCGACGCGGACGTCGATGGCTCTCACATTCGTACGCTGCTCCTGACGTTCTTTTTCCGTCAGATGCGGGAGCTTATCGACCGCGGCCATATTTTCATCGCACAACCTCCCCTGTACAAGATTTCCCGCGGCAAGCAGAGCCAGTACCTCAAGGACGATGAAGCGCTCAACCGCTACCTGACCCAGGGGGCGCTGGAGAGTGCCGCTATTGTCGTAAACCCGGAGGCGCCGCCGATTACCGGCGCGGGTCTGGAGGAGCTGGTCGCCCAATTCCGCAAGGTCGCGGCGACCATCGAACGCCTGGGTCGCCTGTACGCACCCCCGGTACTGTGGCAACTGGTTTACGGTGCCACGCTGATGCCCGAGCAGATGCAGGACGAAGCCGCCGTTATTGCCTTCGCAGAACAATTAAGTGAGCGCTTACTTACGATTGCGCCCAAGGGTGCTCTGTATACAGTTACCGTACGCAAGGATCATGAGCGGCAGAGCCACTTCCCGGTGATCAAGCTGCTCGCCCACGGTGTGGAGACCGAAACCGAGTACCGGCACGAGTTCTTCTCTTCGGGGGAGTACCGCAGCATGGTGGCACTGGGCGAGACGCTCAATACCCTGATCGATGAAGACGGCTATTTCCAGCGTGGCGACAAGACCCTGCCCACCCGCAGCTTCGAGGAGGGCCTGACCTGGCTGATGGCCGAAGCCCGCAAGGGTTACAACATCCAGCGCTACAAGGGCCTTGGGGAGATGAACCCGGAGCAGCTGTGGGAAACCACCATGGACCCGGACGCGCGGCGCATGCTGCAGGTAACGGTGGAGGACGCCATGGCGGCGGACCTGATTTTCACCACCCTGATGGGGGACCAGGTGGAACCCCGCCGCGAGTTTATCGAGGAGAACGCCCTGTCGGTCGCCAACCTGGACGTCTGATCCGGGTCGAGGCTTTCGGGCTGAGGGGTCACGCTGGAAGGCCTGGTGCGACGACGGCAGTGCGCTGGCCCATGGCTTCATAGAGGCGAGCTGAATGATAGAACTTTGCGGTATTGCCAGACGTGCCCGTCCGAAGGCACCCATGGAGACTCTCGACCGGGTACTTGTCACCCCGGAACGGGGGGTAGAGGGAGACTTTCGGGGCAAGCCCGGTAAGCGGCAGGTCACGGTACTCAGCCGGGAAAGCTGGAACAGGGCCTGTGTTGAGTTGGGGGAGGAGCTGCCCTGGATGACCCGCCGGGCCAACTTGTTCATCAGCGGGCTGGAGTTTACCGCAGCCCATGTGGGCAGCACCCTGCGCATCGGTGAACTGGTGCTGCAGATAACCCGCGAAACCGACCCCTGTGAGCGCATGGACCGGGCGCGCCCGGGATTGCGCGCGGCGCTGGATCCGGACTGGCGGGGCGGCGTCTGCTGCCGCGTCCTGTCAGGTGGTGAAATCGCCCTCGGCCAGCGCGGAGCGCTGTTCAGCCCAGGGCAGTGACCGCGATCCCCAGGCCCATGACCAGGGCTGCAGCGGCAGCAGCGGGCAACAGAACGGTGTTGCCGAGCTCGGCGCCACCCAGCATTCGACAGTAAACCCCCTTCGCCAATGTGTTGCTGGCCGTTGCCAGGCAGATGCACAGCAATACCAGCTCGGTCGATAGCGGGTCGCCTGCTCTCGGTGCCAGCGACAGTACAATGGGGTCGACATCGGCGAGCCCGGTGACGGTCGACAACAGGTAGAGTCCTTTTTCGCCGTACCAATCCAGCAGAGCTTCGACCGCCAGCATTACCACGGCAAGGAGAGCGCCGAATTGCAGAGCCGGCAACAGCTGGAATGGATTGCGGACGGTGGGCGGTTTTGTTTCGCCCCGCTCGCGGTGGCGCAACAACCACAGGGCAGCCCCCAGCAGCGCCAGCATGCCACCACCGAGCGGCAGCAGTGCCGGCAGCAGCAGTGCCGGCTTGAGCACAAAAACAACCACCAGCACCCGCGCAAACATGGTGCTGCAGGCGACCAGGATGCCCGCACTGAGGGTCCGTGTCTGGCTGACCTGGCGGGACAGGCGCGACAGACTGAAAGCCACGGCGGTGGAGGACGCAAAACCACCGGCAAAGGAGGTCAGCAGGATGCCGTGCTTGGGATCGGTGAGGCGCATGGTGAAGTAGCCCGCCAGCGACAGACCCGAGACCAGCACTACCATCCACCACAGTTGCCAGGGATTGAGCGCGTTCCAGGGCCCGAAACCCCGGTCCGGTAGCAGTGGCAGCATCACTACCGACACCACCAGAAACTGCAGGGTCCCCGTAAGTTCCTGGCGAGCAAGCACCCTTAGCCAGCGGTGCAGGGAGTCCTTCAGGTGCAACAGCAGCGCCAGCAGCACAGCGCTGGCCGCCGCCGGCAATGCGAGGTCAAAAGCGGGCATGACCCCGAGCCAGTAGGTCGCCATGGCGGCAACGGCCGTGGTGATGCTCACATCGTCATCGCGACGGGATTCCTGCACATAGCCGGCGGTCAACAGCAAGCCGACCGGGATGAATACCAGCGCGCAGACCAGCGCCGCGTACTCCGGGAGCAGGGCCCGGCCTGCAACAGCCACGACCCCGCCCAGCAGCGCCAGCAGGGAGAAGGTGCGGATACCCGCGACCCGGGCACCTTCAGCGTGCCGCCGGTGGTGCCAGCCCCGTTCACTGCCGACCAGCAGACCGATTCCCAGCGCCATGGCCAAACTGGCAAACGGGCCTAGCATCTGGGTGTAGCCTGCTGTCTCCATCGGTTCCTTTGTCAGTGCTGGTGACCCTGCCGCTTGGGCACCGGTAAATCCTTGCTTGCCGGATTCGCCAGTCTACCGCGTCGGGCTGGCTGGCCGTAGTCCGGATTCCCACTGATACGCTGGGCGACAGTACCGGCGGGGTGCTGGTACCAGCCCGGGTCGCGGAAATCCCCTGCTGCCAGCCCATCCCGGACCTTGACCACGGTGAACATGCCTCCCATTTCGATGTTGCCGAAGGGGCCCTTGCCCATCATCATTGGCAGGGTATTCGGCGGCCCGGTCATGTGCCCGGAGTCAGTGTGATCCTGGTGCTCACCCATGCCGTGCTCCCCCATAGCCATATAGCCCGGCAGGAGCGTGCGTATCTCATCCTCTATACCCGACTGGTCCACGCCCAGGGTATTGGGAAGGTCGTGCCCCATCGGGTTCATGGTGTGATGGGACATATGGCAGTGGAAAGCCCAGTCGCCAGGGACCCCCACGAACTCGATATCGCGCATCTGTCCGACACCGATAATCTCCGTGACTTCGTTGCGCCACTGCTCACGCGGCCAGCGGCCACCGTCGCCGCCGGTTACCTGGAACTGCACGCCGTGCAGGTGGATGGGGTGGTTCCACATGGAGAGATTGCCGACGCGGATACGAACCCGTTCCCCGCTGCCGGCCACCAGCGTGTCGATTGCGGGGAATACTTTGGAGTTCATGGTCCACAGGTCGAATTCCTGCATGACCGCGGGATCGGGACGCGATGTGCCGGGATGCATTGCCCAATTGTGGAGGAGTATGGCGTAGTCGCGATCGACGGGTTCCGGTTCCCCTGCTTTGGGGTGGATGATGAACATGCCCATCATGCCCATCGCCAGCTGTACCATCTCATCGGCGTGTGGATGATACATGTGTGTTCCGTGCTGCTGCAGGGTGAACTCATAGGCAAAGGTTTCACCGGGCTGAATGGCCGGTTGGGTGAGGCCGGAAACGCCGTCCATGCCGGAGGGCAGGATAAGGCCGTGCCAGTGGATACTGGTATGTTCCGGGAGTCGGTTGGTGACCAGGATCCTGACCTTGTCCCCTTCCACCGCCTCCAGGGTCGGTCCGGGGCTGGTGCCGTTGTAACCCCAGCACTTCGCTTTCGATCCCGGGGCGAATTCATGCTCGATCTCTTCCGCCACCAGGTGGAACTCCTTCACTCCGTCGACCATGCGATGAGGGAGGGTCCAGCCATTCGGCGTATGCACGGGTGTATAGCCCTGCGGATCGCGCTCGTGCGCTGTGGGCTCGCCCTGGTTGTGGTGGACATGGCCGCTCTCCGCCATTGCCCGGGTGATGGCCAGTGCCGGCAGTACACTGCCGCTGGCTAACAGGAAATCTCTGCGCTTCATCAGTGGTGTCTCCCATGCTGGTGATGGTTCTGTGGTTGCGATTCCGGGCTGCGGTCCCTGAGGGGTGCGATCACCGATACGTCCAGCAGGCCACTGCCGGCGGGGGTCGCTGCACGCCCGGCGGTGGCAGCCAGCTCTACTTCCTGATGCCAGTACTCGCCGAGCGTCGCGACGTGGTCGCGCCAGGCGTTGAGTTCCGACTGTTTGCTGGCGAGCAGGTTGAATATCCCGTCGAGCATGAAGTTGACCCGGTCCTGGCGGGCCGCGACCTCATCGGCCAGCGCCGGCAACAGCTCCTGGTCCCGGATCTGCACGGCCGTGCGCAGGCGGGCCAGTTCAGACAGTTGCATGCGCAGCTGCCGCGGCAGCTGGTCGCGCAGTTCCGCCTCGCGCGCGTCGAGCAGCTCCAGCTCGGCGACCAGCGCCAGCCGGGTACCTGCATTGCGGTGCCAGAGCGGCAGGCGGAAGGCGAGCTCTGGCCCGGTGCCCCGCTCATCACCCGCGCGCTCGTGTTCAACACCGATTTCGGCATCGTCCAGCCAGCTCTCCGTCTTCGCCTCGTCGCCGACGCTCAACAGGCGCTTGCGCTCCCAGGCCAGGGCCTGCAGCGCCGGATGGGTGTCGAGTACCCGGGCTATCAGCGTCTCCGGGTCGGGCTGCTCGGTGGCCGGAAGCGGCAGGGATCCCGGCACCGACCAGTCTTCGTGGGGCAGTGCCAGCTGCTGGTCGAGCAGGGTCCTGGCACGGTCCCGCTGTCGCTCGGCTTCGAGCAGCGCAAGGCGCGCCTCGGCGGCACCCTTTGCCAGCTCAGCGCGTTCCAGCGGCGTCATATTGCCGGCGGAGGCAAAGCGGGTACCCAACTGGTCAGCCCAGAGGGCGGTGTCGGAAGCACGGGCCTGTACCTGCAGCCCCTGCTCCGCCGCAACCAAATCAAACCACGCGGTCTCGGTGGCCAGGGCGAGTTCCTGCAGGGTATCCGCCAGGCTGAGAATCGCGAGCTCGTAGTCGGCAGCGGCGATTCGCTGGCGTGCCGGACGCAGCATCACGGCGGCCAGGCTCTGGGCCAGCCCCACAGTCAGTTCGTTGCTGCCACCACTGACATCCAGCCAGCTCAGCGACAGGCTCGGGTTGAGCAGTTCACTGGCGCGCACAACGTCTGCCGCGGCAATATTGAGCCGGGCATACTCCGCCCGCACAGCGGGGTGATGCAGGATAGCCGCCTGGACTGCTTGTGGCCGGCTCAGGGTGCCGCGGAATTTTTCCGGTGTGGCACTTGTATCCAGGCCGCGGGCCAGCAGGGTTTCACGGGCCTGCTCGAGGCCGTGGTCCGGTGGCTGACTGGCACAGGCGGCCAGCGTTGCCAAAAGTAGCGCCAGCCCTGTACGGCGGACGCAGTCTGAGAATTTCATCTGTAGGTTCTCCAGCTAAGAGAGAGGAGCCCGGGTAATCCCGGGGGCGCTCGCAATATCAGGCTGGAGTGGAGGCTGGGGGTCTGAGCAGCGGGAGGGGATGCGGTTCGAGCAGCCCGGCAACGGCCGGGTCGCGGACCATGGCGTCAATGGGCGCAGTTGCGCCCTGAAAAACCGTGAGCGGCAATGCCACTGCAGCGCAGCTGACCTTGCAGCCCAGGTCGCAGCCGTCACAGTCGGTTGCCGGTTGCGCGGCAAGGACTGCATCGCTGTGCTCGCCGTGGCCCTCGTGTTGCCCCGGGAGGCTGCCGTCCAGCGCAGCGGCGTCACGCGCAGGCCCACAGTCCTGATGCTGCCCCGCCGAGAGGCCGGCAGGCAGAACCAGTAACAATGTGAGCAACAGACGCAGTATCATGCGCGCATGCTAGCATGTTTATTCATATCCTCACAGCCTGCCTGCCAGCTGGCCCCTGCCCCCTAGCACATGGGTCTGCTGGAGTCGTTGCTGCCCCCGGCAATCGAGCCCGCTGCGGCCCTGCTGCTGGTGTTGAGCTCGGTAGTCACCTCGATGATCACCGCCAGTCTGGGAGCCGGCGGCGGCCTGTTGCTGCTGGTGCTGATGGCGCTCTGGCTACCGCCGGCGGCCCTGATACCCGTACATGGCATGATCCAGCTCGGTTCCAATGGTGGCAGGGTCCTGCTTACCTGGCGCAGCATTGACTGGCGCCTGATAGCGGCCTTTGCCCCGGGTGTTGTCGCCGGAGCGCTGCTCGCCGCCTGGCTGCTGGTGGAGCTTCCGGTCTGGCTCTGGCAGTCCAGCATTGCGGCTTTTGTCCTCTATCTGTGCTGGGGCCCGCGCTTGCCGACCGTGGTCGTGGGGATGCCGGGAACCTTCGTCGCCGCGGCGCTGACCAGTTTTGCGAGCATGTTTGTGGGCGCCACCGGTCCCCTGGTGGCAGCCTTCGTCAAACAGATTCACAGCGACCGCTTTGCCACCGTGGCGACCTTCGCCGCCGCGATGACCCTGCAGCATGCGCCGAAGGCGCTGGTATTCGGTTTCGCGGGATTTGTCTTCCGGGACTGGCTGGCCTTTATCGCGGCGATGATAGCGGCGGGACTGGCGGGGACCTGGATCGGCATCCACCTGTTGCGGCGCATCAGTGATCACCGTTTCGCCTTTATCCTGAATATCGTGCTGACGCTGCTGGCCCTGCGCCTGCTTTGGCAGGCGGCGGCGGAGTTGCTGGGGTGAGTTCACCCCGTCTCAGGCGTTCGCGGCGGTAGACACCGCCAGGCACTATATCTGGTGTCTGTCGGGCAAATTTACCCTCCTATATCGTTTTGGCTTGCCTGGGACCGCGACCTTCCCGCACACTACCCCGGGTTCGCGGGTCACAGGAGCAATAGTCATGGGGGAAGTCGTCAAGGCTTTGCACACGGTAGTCGATATTGGCCTGCAGGATGCCTCCCTCGACATTTGGGACCGGAAGTACCGTCTGCAGGATCGCAACGGCAAGCCGGTCGATCGCGACATCGCCGATACCCTGAAACGGGTGGCGCGGGCGCTGTCTGACGTCGAGGACAACGACAGCGCCCGCAAGCACTGGTACCAGCGCTTCTACTGGGCCCTGCAGAACGGTGCCCTTCCCGCGGGCCGGATCATTTCCAATGCCGGCGCCGGCGCCTACAAGCCCTCGACCTCGACGATCAACTGCACCGTGTCGGGCACCATCACCGATTCCATGGATGATATCCTGCAGAAGAATCACGAAGCCGGCATGACCCTCAAGGCGGGCTGCGGCATCGGCTACGAATTTTCCACCCTGCGGCCTCGGGGGGCCTACGTCAGCGGTGCCGGGGCGTACACTTCCGGTCCGCTGTCGTTCATGGATATC
Organism: uncultured Haliea sp.; assembly: GCA_947258585.1. GTDB lineage: Bacteria > Pseudomonadota > Gammaproteobacteria > Pseudomonadales > Halieaceae > Haliea. Next base: position 88,737 of record CAMYIZ010000067.1, read on the forward strand.
TACGACAAGATGTGCTTCACGGTGTCTTCGGCCGGTGGTCGCCGCGGCGCGCAGATGGGAACCTTCGATATACATCACCCCGACGTCATGGACTTCATTCGCGCCAAGCGCGAGGACGGCCGGCTGCGGCAGTTCAACCTGAGCCTGCTGATCACGGATGAGTTCATCGAGGCAGTGAAGGCCGATGCGGACTGGTCGCTGAGCTTCCCGGTGACCGCGCGGGAGGTGGAGGAGTCCGGCATCGATCTGGCCAATGATCCGCAGTTGCTCTGGCGCCCGTTCCCGGTCACCCGGGGCTATGTCAGCAACGAGTGCGGCGAAGTCGCCTGCCGGATCTACAAGACAGTCCCGGCGCGCCGGCTGTGGGACATGATCATGGCGTCGACCTACGACTTTGCCGAGCCGGGCTTTATCCTGATCGACCGGGTCAACCAGATGAACAACAACTGGTGGCTGGAGAATATCCGCGCTACGAATCCTTGCGGCGAACAACCACTTCCCGCCTACGGCAGCTGCCTGCTGGGCTCGATCAACCTCACCCGGCTGGTGCTGGACCCCTTCACCGACAAGGCCCGCTTCGACTGGGATCGCTATCGCGATGTGGTTGCGGTGTTCACCCGTATGCTCGACAACGTGGTGGAAATCAACGGCCTGCCGCTGGAGCAGCAGCGCCATGAAATCAGCTACAAGCGCCGCCACGGCATGGGCTTCCTGGGCCTCGGTTCGACCATCACCATGCTGGGGATGTCCTATGGCGATGAGGCCTCGGTGCAGTTTACCGAGGAAGTGTCCCGGGAAATGGCGCTGGTGGGCTGGCAGCAGGGTGTAGCCCTGGCCCGGGAGAAGGGTCCGGCGCCGATCATGGAGGATCTGTTCGAAGTCACTCCCGAAATGCTGGTTGCGCGCCCGGAAATGGCGCGGGATGGCATCGGGGTCGGTGACCGGCTGCCCGGCAAGGTCCTGCATGCGCGCTACAGCCGCTATATGCAGCGGGTGGCCGAATTGGCGCCGGAACTGGTGGACGAGCTGGCGGACAAGGGATCGCGTTTCACCCACCACTCTTCCATCGCGCCCACTGGTACCATCTCGCTGTCGCTGGCCAACAATGCCAGCAACGGTATCGAGCCCAGCTTTGCCCACCACTACGCGCGCAATGTCATTCGCGAGGGCCGCAAGAGCAAGGAAAAGGTCGATGTGTTTTCCTTCGAGTTGCTCGCCTACCGCAGCCTGGTGAACCCCCGCGCCATGCCCTACAGCGAAGTCGAGGAGGAAAAGTTGCCGGACTACTTCATCGTTGCCGACAGCGTGACACCGAAGCAGCACGTGGACATCCAGGCCGCCGCCCAGAAATGGGTGGACTCTTCCATATCCAAGACCGCCAACGTACCCACGGACTATCCCTTCGAGGACTTCAAGGATATCTACCTCTACGCCCACGCCAAGGGACTCAAGGGCTGCACCACTTTCCGCTTCAATCCGGAGGCGTTCCAGGGCGTCCTGGTGAAGGACCAGGATCTGGAAAACACGGTGTACCAGTTTACCCTGGAGGACGGCTCGGTGGTGGAGCTGAAAGGCAACCAGGAAGTGGAATACGATGGCGAAATGCACACAGCGGCAAACCTGTTCGATGCCCTGAAAGAAGGCTACTACGGCAAGTTCTGAGCCCGGAGAAAGCAATGACGGTAAAGATCGGCAGCAAGATTGTCAGCTACAAGGTCCTGCAGCAGGGCGCCACACCGGAGCCGGTGGCGGGCGAGCGCGAAGCGGTCCCGGCCAGCAACGTGGTTCATATGCACGAGGCCTTTCAGCGGCCGGAGCGTTTGGTGGGATCAACCTACAAGGTGAAGACGCCCATGTCCGAGCACGCGCTCTACATCACGGTCAACGACGTCATCCTCAATGAGGGCACCGAGCACGAGTTGCGCCGCCCATTCGAAGTCTTTATCAACTCCAAGAACATGGAGCATTTCCAGTGGGTGGTGGCCCTGACCCGGCTGATCTCGGCGGTATTCCGCAAGGGGGGCGATGCCACCTTCCTGGTTGAGGAGTTGAAGGCGGTGTTCGACCCCCGCGGCGGCTATTTCAAGAAGGGCGGCGTGTTCATGCCCTCGATCGTCGCGGAGATCGGCTACGCCATTGAAGACCACATGAAACACATTGGCCTGATAGAGTCGAAGCTGGACGATCACCAGCGTAAATTCATTGAGGAAAAGCGCCGGGAAATCATGGGCGAAACAGGCAATCCGGATAGCGCCGGAGCCGAGCCCACGGAAGGGGAAGACTCGCCCTTTCCGCCCGGGGCCAGTCTCTGCTACAAGTGCAATACCCGCGCGGTTGTGCTGCTGGATGGGTGTATGACCTGCCTGAACTGCGCGGACTCCAAATGCGGGTGAACACTTGCTGAGGTCTGCAGACAAGCTGGATGGCTATGTCCTCGACAACATGGAGGGGGCGGTCGACCAGGCGGCTTTCCTGGCAGGAACAGAGACCCCCGTTGCCATTATTGGCGCACGCGGCACCGGCAAGATGTACATTGCGCGCATTCTCCACGCCAAGGCCGGCGGCAGCCCCGACAGCCTGATTGCCATCGACTGCCGGGAGTTCCGCAGCCGCGAGGACGCAAACAGACGCATCCGGCAGGCGCTGCTGGCCGGCGCCGGCAAAACCCTGGTATTCAAGTCACCGCAGCTGATGGGCGCCGAAGCCCAGTTGAAGCTGGCACGGCAATTGGCGACCCGTCTGCTGGCCGATGCCGAGACGCCAACCTACCTGCCCTCGGTGCGCGTCGTCGCCCTGTTGCCCGATAGCCTGCAGCGGCTGGTTGCCGAGGGCGTGCTGCAGCGCAAACTGGCGAGTGTGCTCGCGGCCTATCCGATCCGGGTGCCACCGCTGCGCCACCGGCAGCAGGCCATCCTGCGCTGGGCCCGGAAAATCCTGTCCCAGGAATGCGCCAGCCGCGGCATCGAGGTGAAAGGCTTTACGCCGGAAGCCGAGCAGGCCATGCGGCAGCATCCCTGGCACGGCAATATCAGCGAGCTTCGCCAGCGGGTGGTGAGGGCGCTGGAGCAGAAGCCCGGTGTCGAATGGCTCACCCCCGTGGATCTCCAGCTCTTTCTGGGTGACCAGGTGGCGAGCGGCAGCCTGGAGCTGCCTTTGCAGGGTTCTCCCGGCTACGAATGCGCCGGCGGGAGTTACAGTCCGACGGCCTGGGAGGAGCTTACGCTGGTGCTGGCGGAGAGGGTCAACCAGCTGCTGTCGACGCGGAGGCCGCTGCCACTGGGCACCTGGCTGGAGGACCAGATCGTGCTCGCGACACTGGCCCGCTACCAGGGCCAGCACGGCCCCAGCGCCGCGTTTCTGCGCACCAGCCGGCGCAATATCGCGCGCTGGTTACCGGCCATCGCGACTCGCCAGGGCATGCGAGATGATTGCTCTCTGTGGCAGGAACCGGCACGACTGGTCGCTGACTGGGTCCGCGGGCTGGGCAGCGCGGGCGACAGCCCCCTGCTCGCCGGGCAGAGTCTGTTGCTTGAGTTGCTGGAGGCCCATTGCGATACCGCCACGGTGGATTTGCGGGCGCAGCTGCTGGGGGTTTCCCGACCTACCTATGGCAAGCGCCTGCGGGAGTGGCGCGCTGCCGCCCTGGCGAATGCCCCGGCAGTGGCCCATGGCTGAAGACAGGAGCGAGGAGCCGGTGACCGCTACCCCAGGCCCAGGGCAACTGGCCGCGGAATACCAGGTCTTGCTGGGGGAGGTGGACCCGGATCCACTGGGGTTTTCCGCCCGCCTCAACCTGCTGCTGGATCTCGCCGCCATCGTCCCGTCGCGGATAGAAGGGCGTATGCTGGGCGTGCTCGCCATCAACCCGGAGTGGAAGGAGGCGGAGGTCCGGCGCTGGCTGCACCACGACCAGGTACCTCCGCGCAGGCACCTGCAGGCGCTGGTGCGGTTGCTGGTCGCCCGGCTTGGACCCGGGCACGATCCACAGCGCTGGGAGGCCTTCCTGGTTTACGGGTCACCCATTGTGGCATCACCGGTGGAGCACTTGCTGTACCGGGAAGATCGCGGGCGGCGGGACATCGCTGCCCGGATCTTTGCCCGGCTCACGGAGCGTTACGGGATTCCGTCATCCAGCTATGATGCCGATGTGGTTTTCCAGCGCTGCCTGCAGTTGATGCAACAGTTCAACATTTACGAGTGGCAGGACTTCCAGGCCGGCCATATGGAGCCATTTCGCAGCGTCATGTTTCCGTCAGAGCCCTGATCGGTCGCTGTTGGCGCCGTGGCCACAAATCGGGAAAATAACAAATAGTACTTGCAGAGCCCACGCTACAACCAAAATACTGTCTGCCGCAGCAAAAGATGAGGACGACAATGAGCGAACAAGCAGAAGTCCAGGACATCAAGGGTATTCGCGTCGCCATCGTCGACGACGCCAAGACAATCCGCATGATGATGTCACACACTCTCAAACAGATGGGTTGCCAGGTGGAAACGGCGGAGGATGGCTACCGCGGACTGGCCCTGTTGCGGCGGTTCCGCCCGGATATAGTTTTCCTCGACATCAGCATGCCCGAGTTGGACGGCTACCAGACCTGCAGCCTGATTCGCCACGGCGAGGACACCCGTGATCTGCCGGTGGTGCTGCTCTCGTCATCGGACGGCGTATTCGATATCGCCCGCGGCCAGGCCCGCGGGGCTACCGCCCACGTCAGCAAGATTCCCCCCGATCCGGTCCTGCGCCAGCTGATCTATGAAAATACGCGGGCGGGTAAGGTGGCGTAGATGAGTGCCTATACTGCGCTGACTTCCCTGCAGGCGCGTTACGCTGGCGGTGCGTCCGCCATGCCGCCGGTGTTGCCCGATCCGGAATACTGGCGAGGGGCGCTGCTGGGCATCGCCGGCGTTCCGCTGCTGGTTGCGGCCGGCGATATCGAGGGCGTCATTGCCGTGCCCCCGCTGACACAGATTCCCGGTACCCGGAACCGGGTGTTGGGGGTTGCCAGTCATCAGGGCGGCCTGTTGCCAGTCTACTGTGGCGACAGCCTGTTCGGGCAGCGCCTGCCACCCGGGCGGCGACGGGAGTACTGTCTGGTGATTAACCGGCCGGGCTGCCATGTCGGCATCACCTTGAGCCGGGTAGACGGCAATATCCAACTGCTTGCGGACCAGTACGTTCCGGACACCCCGATGGATGGCCCGCTTGCGCCTTGCTGTGAGGGCGGTTTCTGGCAGGGAGAACGTTTTCTGGGGCTACTTGCTATCAGCCGGCTGGTAACAGGCGGCGCCCTCTCAGACACGGCTGCACGGCCGGACGCCAATGCCGAGGATCATGCATCATGAGTCAGACTTCTCCTTCCATACCCCTGGTTGCGGGGCTGGCCGCGATTGTCCTGGGGCTGCTGGGCTCCCTGCTCGGATTGGGAATCGCGCTGGGCAGTGGCGCCGGGGACTCCGGCGCGCGTGGCTTGCTGTTGCTGGTGACCGCGGTACTTCTCCTGCTGCTGGTCGGGGCCGGCTTGCTGCTCTGGCAGGTCAGGGCCGGCGGCGCTGGCCCGGGCACCTTCGCGGGCATTGCGGCCGCCCTGGAGCGTTTGGCCGAGGGTGATCTCACCGTCTCGGCGAGCAGTGACTCGGCGGCGGGAGCGGCCCTCGCAGCGCAATTGAACGCGGCGCTCGAACAGCAGAGAGCGTTGGTAGCCAGTATCCGTAGTCCGTTTGAGGGGCTGGTGACCGATCTGCACAAACTCGGCAAGCACAGCAGCGATGGGGTGGAACTCAGTGCGCGGCTTGAGCGCCATGTGCAGGAAGCGGGGGCCTCGCTGGCGCAGGATTTGAGCGCAGTCGAGGGTGTCGTCGCGGTCAGTCAGCAGGCACGGGAAGCCATGAACCACCACCGACAGCTGGTGAGCCGGGGCCAGGGCCTGGCAGCAGACATGTCCCGCGCTTCCACGGATGTCCGGGAATCCATCCAGGAGACCTCGAAGTCTGCCAAGCGGCAGGGTGAGCTGATCCAGTCCGTGACCACGGCAGCTGAATACATCCAGTCCCTCAATACCAAAATATCGGTTGTCGCGATCAACACCCGCATTGAGGCTGAGCGCGCGGGTGAGCACGGCCGGCCGTTCCTGGGTATTGCGGAAGCTATCGGGGACCTGCTGCGGGAGGCCGAGGAAGAAGGTCGCAAGATCACGACCGAAGTGCGCCTGTTGCAGAATCTGTCGGCGGAAAACCTGAACAGCCTCGAGCATACGGTAGGCGCCGTGGTAACGATCCTGGACTTCGTGGAGCGGATCGACGGCTCCCTGGAGGACATCAACCGGGGTGCGGGAAAGATGCTGGACGTTGTCGACTCCATGGGTTCCACCACCTCCCAGTCCGCGGACGCCGTGCGCAAGCTCAACGCGGTACTGGATAGTGTTCGCGAGCAAAATCGAGGCCTGGGTGATAGCGCCGCGTCGCTCCAGCAGGGCGTTGTGGCACTGCAGCAGACCCTTTCCACCCTGGGGCGGAACCTGGCGCGCTTGCGGATAGACCACCGTAGTGACTCCGGAACCGGTGCGTCCGGTTTCCTGGCAGATGGCTGAGCAAATGGACTACCGGCGAGGCGCCAGGACCATCGACATTATCGGGCTGCGCAGCCTTTTGCCGTCCCTGCTGGGGTCGATAGACCAGCTGGAGGCCGGTCTGGTCGAATACAGCCGGGATACCTCGCGCAAGCAAGCGCTGCTGGAATGCCTGTGGGCGGTTCATCATATTACCGCGGGCCTCGCTGCCGTTCGTCTGCACAAGGCGGAGATGCTGGCGCTGGAAATGGAGCGCGGGTTCCTCCGCCTGCTGCGCGAGCAGGTGGTCGCCGAGCGACGCAATCTGACCATGGGTGGATTGATGCGCGCCATCAAGACCCTGCCCGCCTATCTCGACCATGTCCAGCGGGTACGCATCGACACCGGCAGGGGCCTGGAGCCCTGCGTCAATAATCTCCGGCGCTGGGAGGGCGAGCGTATCCGTCCACCTGCGCTGTTTTTCTACATGCCGCTGCCGGATCGCTGTGGCATCAGTGTCGGTGCGCCCGAGCCGGTGTCCGAAACCATTCGGCGTAGCGCTGATGTGCTGCTGCCACCCTATCTGCAGGGAGCGAAGTCGGCCCTGGGGCCACAACACAACGTGGAAAATGTCCGCACTGTCGCGCGGATCGCGCACAAAATGCACGGGCTGTTCCGCGGTGCGGTGCAGGAGCGCTTCTGGCTGCTCCTGGTTGGGCTTTGCGAAGCCATTGCCGCCAGGCTGGTGGAGCCCGACGAGAGCATAGCCCAGATCTTCAAGACGGGCGCGTTCATGATCAAATACGCGCGCGAGCACGGCAGCGCCGCGAATCCAGCCATGGACTACGACAACTACCTGCAGCAGATGCTCTACTACATGGCGTCGTGCAGGGCCCGCCCCCTCTACGTCGGGCACATCTGGCAGGTTTTTGGTATTGAGGAAAATACCTTGCAGGAAGCCGGGCGGGGCCTTATTCACAACGATGCCCTGATCGCTGCGCTGGAAGGCGCGCGCGCACTGCTGGAGGGCTTGGTGAATCGGCTTCAGGCTGTCGATCTGCTCGCCGCGGTCGAGGGGCGGTCCACACCCCTGCCCGATCTCGATTCGGTTATCGAGGACATACGCCTGCGGCTGATCGCGGCGGATGAGATCGAACATGCAGAGGACATGCAGTCGGCCCACGAGCTGTTGCAGCAGGTGTTTGCCGGCCGTTTCAATCAGGATGTGCAGCGCGGCCGCCAGCTTGTCGCGACCATTGCCGGTGCCATGGTAGACACTGAAATAGCGCTCGCTGACCGACTCCGCCACAATGGCTTTGTCCCCCCTGAAGTAAAGGCGTTCGACCGTCTCGACGGCCTGGTCACCACCACCTGCAAGCAGCTGACGCAGATACAGGACCAGCTGCAGCAGACCCTGGACGCACAGTCCCTGCATGCATCCTGTGAGACCCTGGAAGTCATGGCTGAGGTCCTGGCCTTTGCCGGCTTGTCCAGAGAGGCCGCGGTCGCGTCCGCCTGTCGCCACTGGCTGGGCAGCATCAGCCCCCGTGGTGAAGCCGCCGCCGATACCCCCGAACTGCGCACGTTTGCCGACACGCTGGTCTGGCTCACCCTGTATCTGGAAAGACGCCTGCTCGATCCCGTGGAGGACTTCGAACAGCTGCTGGCGCTGGCGGAACAACACGCCGCCCGGCTTGCGGTGCCGGTCCCGACAGATTCCCCGGTGGAAACGCCTCCAGCGGAGCAAGCTGCGGCCGCGACCGCGTCTCCGAGCGAAACTATTTCGGAGGACTTTCGGCAAGTTTTCCTGGAGGAGTCGGCCGAGATCATCGACCGGCTGCAGACGCTGCTGCCTGCGTGGGAGGCCAGCGCCGCCAAAGATGAACAGCTGCGGGAGATCCGCCGCCACTTCCACACCTTCAAGGGCAACGGTAATGCAGTGGGCATCTATTCCCTGGCCGAGCTGGGGCGGGAAGTGCAGGACATGCTGGACCGGGTGCTGGAAAGCCCGGGACCGGTTGCCGCCGAGTTACCTGTCCTGCTGCGCGAGGTTATCGCCGCCCTCCCCGGGCTGGTGGCAAGCTGTGGCGGTGCCGGCGACTTCAACATGGCTACTGTGCGCAGCCTTCGCGGCCGTTGCGCCGGGTTGCGGTAGAGGCGGCGCCGATGGAGGGCAGAGACATGGACTCGACACGGGATGCCATTCTGGCTGAACCCTGGGCGCGTGAACTGGCGGAGCAATGGGGGGAACAGGCCTTGCTCTGGCTGCTGGACAGGCGTCTTGATGAACCAGAGGAAAAAGTCTTTGCGCTGTCCCGTGACCGACAGCAGGCATCCGCCACGGCGCTGACGGAGGAGGAGCTCCGGCTCGGCTCGCGCCATATGCTTGGGGGCGCCGCGGCAGACGATCTGGCAGACTTCATTGAAGAGGAAATTGTCCTGACTTCGGTCGATGATTCCAGGGGAATCTACGGGGACCAGCAGCGCCGTGATGAATCGCAGCAGGGGACCGGACGGCAGGGATTCATTGCGGTGCGTCATGTGCACGGCTCTGGCAGGGATCTGCCCGGCGTTGACCTGGACCAACTCGCGGGGGTGGACCTGCTGAACCTGGGGCCGCCGCCAGACGTTCTCGATCTGGACACGAGCAGCCAGGAAGCCGAGCTGTCCGCAGCGCTCGGCGCGGTAGCGGAAGCTGAATCCCACGCCGAATCTGAAGAAGCTTCCGGTGCGGGCGACACTCCGATGGCGGCCATTTCCGCGGCGGTCGACCTGGGGTCGGCAGTGGAATCGGTGCCTGAAGTGGAGCCGGACCTGGAACCGGAGCCACAGCAGGAGCGTGAACCGGAACCGGAACCGGAGCTGGAACCGGAGCTGGAACCGGGGCTGGAAGCGGAAGCCGAGCCGCAACTGGAACTGGGACCGGAGCCCCAACCCGAGCCGGAACCGGAACCGGAACCGGAACCGGAACCGGAACCGGAATCACGCCCGGAGCCGCATCCAGACGCCGTGGAGTCCGCCGGGGAAGACCTGTCCTGGTGCGTGCCGGGCGATATTACGTTCAACTACAGCACTCGCGGCGGCAGCGAATTGTTCAAGGATTTCCTCGACGCCTTTATCGAGGAAGCCGGCATGGAGCTGGAGAAACTGGAGGATGCGCTCGGCGCCTGGGAACGCGACCCGCCTGCGCTGGAAGCACCTAAAACCGTATCGCGGGTACTGCATACCCTCAAGGGCATCGCCAAAGGTGTTGGCCTGCAGCGCTACGGCACCCTGATCCACAATTTCGAGACATTGCTGGATCGCCTTCCCTGCGCGGCGGGCAAGGAGCAGGAGTTCTTCCGCATCGTCAACGCCTGGTTGGATTCAGCGGTGCGCGGCTACGACCACATCCAGGCGACCCGCAACGACGTGGCCAGCGAATTACCCAGTCGTGCCGACGGGCCGGTGCCGGTGGTCCATGCCGATGTCGCCGAGGCGGCACCGACAGCCAGGCAACAGCCACTGGCGGCAGCTGACCGGCGCAAGGACAGGCAGCTGGCCGACGAGGGCGCGCAGGCCCTTGGGGCCCAGCAGACCATTCGCATCAGCCCCGACGCCCTGGACTACCTGCACAATCTCGGCAACGAGGTGCAGAAACTCGGCGTGCGTGCATCGCAGAGCACCCTGCAGAGCAAGCGCGCCACCGGGGAACTCCTCGGGCGCCTGGGTTCCCTGCGCACGCACATTGGCAGGATATCCGACCGGGCGCTGCTCAGCGTGACGGCCCATGGCGGCCCGCCGAGCAGCAATCTCGATGCACTGGAGATGGACCAGTACACCGATATTCACGAAGCCGCCAGCATTCTCAGGGAGGCGGTCGATGACCTGGACGAGCTGGCCCGCCTCTCCAGCCGCCACACCTCCGCTGCGGAAGCGCTGTTGAAACAGCAGGCAGGGGTGGTGGGTACACTTGGCTCATCCATTCGCGCGGCGCGGGTCGTCCCGGTTTCCCGGTTGATGCCGGGACTGCGCCGTATTGTTCGCACTGTCAGCGCCGAACTGGGCAAAGCCGTCATGTTCCGGGTCCTGAGTGAGGCCGGCAAGCTGGACCGCGACAGTCACGCCTGCTGCCAGATCGTGCTTGAGCACATGGTCCGCAACGCGCTGGATCACGGTATCGAGGCCCCCGGAGAGCGTGTGGCCGCCGGCAAGCCGGATACCGGCCTGATCAGTATCGATGTCCGCAAGCAGGGGGCCGATTACATTGTCTCGCTCAGCGACGACGGCCGCGGCATCGATCCCCGGCGCATGCGGGACCAGGCGCGCAAGAAAGGCCTGGACCTGGACCCCGACAGTCTCACTGATCGGGAAGCGCAGCGCCTGATATTCCACCGCGGTTTCTCCACTGCTGCCGCCATCAGTGAGATCTCCGGACGCGGTGTGGGCATGGATATCGTGCTCGGTGAGTTGCAGCGGATCGGCGGTGATATCGAGATTGAGTCCCAGCCCGGTCGCGGTACCACCTTCCGGATACGTATTCCGTCCAATATCAGCGTCAATGGCGCCCTGCTGGTCACGGTAGGTGATGCGGCCTACGCCATTCCCTTCGACGGCCTGATCGGTGTCGAGCATGTACCGGTGGGGGAGTTCCTCGACGCCGTGGAACAGCGCGCTCACTTGCCCCTGCTGGGAAGGCGCTGCGAGCCTTCGTACCTGGCATCCCTGTGCTCCGGCAGCCCCCTGCCCGACCGCGACCACTGGGGAGCCACCGTACCCGTGATTATCGCCGGCAGCGAGCAAAACTACCTGGCCATTGCCGTCGACCGGGTCGAACAGGCGCTGGAGCTGGTGATACGCTCCCTGGGCAGCCAATTCGCGAGCCTGCCCTGGGTCGCAGGTGGCACCACCAGTGCCGATGGCCGCGCGATCGTGGCCCTCAACCTCAATCTTCTGGTCGCCAGCCAGCCGCAACAGGGATTGCCGTCCCTCGCCCTGGAGCCGGTCACCGACGTCAACCTGCTGGTGATGGTAGTGGATGACTCCCGCACCCAGCGGATGGTTGCCACCAGCCAGCTGCAGGGTATAGGCCTGGAGACGATCACCGCGGAAAACGGCCTCGCGGCGATGGAACTGTTGGCCAGCGCCCACCGCCTGCCGGACGTCATCCTGCTGGACATCGAGATGCCGGTGAAGGATGGCATCCAGACCCTGCGGGAAATCCGTCGCTCGGAACGGTTACGGTCGATACCGGTGATCATGGTCACCTCCCGCACCGGGCCCAAGCACCGCGCCCTGGCGGAACAGGCAGGTTGCAGCGGCTACATGGGAAAACCCTTCAATTTCCCCTTGCTGGTGGACCAGATCGCCCAGCTCACCGGCCAGAAATTGAAGCTGCCCTGAGATGGAGGCGCCCCTCGTCGAGCCCCAGCTGCGCTGTGTGCTGCTGCCCTGCAGTTCGGGGGAAACCTGGCTTGTACCGCTGAACAGCATCGCCGAGGTGCTGGTTGCGGGCGAAGCACGATCGGGGTACCTGTCCTGGCGCGGCTGCCAGCTGCCGGTGTACCCGCCGCCCCAACCGGGCGCGGCAGCGACGGCTGGCGCCTACGCTGTGATACGGGGTTTGCGTGAGTTGGCCGGTGGTCACTGGGCGGTGAGCCTGCAGGCTCGCACCCTGGCGTACCGGCTGCTGACAGAGGCCGATCTCACTGAGGCTGTCCCCGGGGATGACGAGGCCGCCACCTCCCTGGCGGTCCTTGAGCTCATGGGAGAGCGCTGCGTAGTGCCCGACCTGGGCGCCCTGCAACTGGCATTGGCCGCTGACCCTACACAGCCAGTCCGGTAAAAAATTGTCCAGAGAGCCGTAATACCGAGCGCAAAACCCCCGAGATCTGTAAAAATATGGTCGTCCTGGCCGGTCGCCAGGCAATTACCCCGGAAAAATGCTTGGCGACCGATTGTCAGGCGGCGGGCGCTGCCCTTTACTGAATTCACTGTCTCGCAGACAGGACGCAGAACTCAGTGTTTTGAAGGGGGCCAACATGCTGACAATTACTCCTACCGCTGCGCTGGAGCGCAGCCAAAGCCAGGACCTGGAGGTCTTCGCGGTGATCGACGGGCGCAAGGTTTTCCTGCCCGAGGATGCTCACTACGTGATGCAGGATCAACGCGGCCTGTGGTTTTACAGTAAACGCAAGCCGCGGCTCTCCGAGGGGGACTGGACACCGAACAAGACCAGCATTGCCTGTGTCACCGACCGGGGATGCGTACGGGCCCTGAAAACCGAACCCGCCGCCACCTGGCTGGAGACCTGCCAGCGTACCATCCGCATGGTCGCTCGCGACGGCCAGCGACGCCCTGCGGACGACGCGGCCTGAGACCCTAAGCGCCGTCCGGGGTGGCGCCGCCGGTGCCATCCGCGGAACTCTCGCTACCGAACCCCAGCCGGTCGGTATCGATGTCGAGGTGCAGGGGCTCCAGTGCCGGCATGTTCTTGCTGGTGGAGGTCGACAGCTGCTGGAACCGCTCGACCTTGCCGGCGAGGCCCTGCTTGCCGCCGAGACTGGTCACCGTGCTGTTGTAGTGATTGGCCGCCGCTTGCAGGCTGTTGCCGAGGCGTTGCAAGCGCTCGGCGACGGTGCAGACCTGGTTGTAAAGATCGCCGGCGCTGCGGCTGATTTCCTGCGCCTCCCGGTTGCCTCGCTCCACAATCCAGAGGTTGGCGACCGTCCGCAGCACCGGCATCAGGGTGCTGTGTGATACCAGGACCACGCCGCGCTGGTAGCCGTAGTTGAAGAGGTCGCGATTGTGTCGCATGGCTTCGAGCCATGCGGGCTCCACGGGCATGAACATGAGCACGAAATCGGGACTGCCCAGTCCCGGCAGGTTGGCGTAGGCCTTGCCCGCCAGGTCATCGAGATGCTGGCGCACGGCGCGGGCGTGGGCCTCGAGTAGCGCCAGGCGCTGCTCTTCCGATTCGGCGGCGATGGAGCGCTCGTAGTCCACCAGTGAGACCTTGCTGTCGATCACCAGGTGGCGATTGTCCGGCAGCTTGATCAGCACATCCGGCAGCCTGCGCCTGCCCTGTTCATCGCGCATTGCGGCCTGGGTCTCGTAGTGTTCCCCGGCCACCAGCCCGGCCAGTTGCAGCGTCCGTTCCAGCTGCGCCTCGCCCCAGTTGCCGGTGGTCTTGTTGTCCCCTTTCAGGGCGCTGGCCAGGTTGCTGGCCTGGGACGTCATCTGCAGGCCAACGTCCAGCACCTTGCGCAGCTCACCCTCCAGCAGGGCATGGCCTTTGATGGATTCAGAGTGAACCTGGTCGATGCGCTGCTGGAAGCTGGTGATCTGGTCGCGAAACGGCTGCAACAGGTCGCTGAGCGTGGCCCGGCTGTTGTCGTTGAACTGTCTGCCCCGCGCCTCGAAAATACGGTTGGCCAGATGCTCGAACTCAAGCTTCAGCTGCTCGCGATTGTCCTTCAGCAGTTGCAGCTGGGCCTTGTGCAGGCGCTCCTGTTCCCGCTGCCGTGCCAGCAGCCGGTCGTACTCGCTGCGCAGGGACTGGTGCCGATTGCCGAGCTGGGCCAGCCGCTGGGCCTGCTCGTCATGCTGCCGGTGCAGCTGGCGCAGCCGCAAGATGAGCGCGATGATCGCTCCCAGCGCCAGACCGCACACCAGGGCCGCGGCGGGCAGCACCCAGGCCTGGTCTAGCGCGGGAATCGAAACGGCGGGCATGCGGTCTCCTGTGTCACGCCGCCAGTGTAGCGCATCGCCCGGGTTAGACGCTCAGCGGCCGACGACCAGCTGGGAGATATCCGCGACCTCCAGGAACAGCTGCCGCAGGGCGTAGAGCAAGTTGAGGCGGTTGCGACGCAGGGCATCGTCCTCTGTGTTTACCATCACCTGGTCGAAGAAGGCGTCTACCGGCGCCTGCAGTGTGGCCAGGCTGCTCAGAGCCTCGGTATAGGCACCGCGCTGCAGATGGCCGCTGCTGATTTGCGCGAGATCGGCCATGCGTTCCGCCAGAGCCTGCTCCGCGGGGTCGGCGAGGCGCTGCCTGTCGACCGGGCCAAAATCAAAGTCCGGGTCCAGCTTGTCCAGGATGTTGCCGACCCGCTTGTTCGCCGCCGCCAGCGCCGAGGCCTCGGGTAGTTGACTGAAGGCATGCACGGCATAGACGCGCCGCTGGATATCCAGGGGCCGGCTCGGACTGTTGGCGCTGACGGCGCGGAATACCTCGACCGGTATCGACTCCTCCTCGAACCAGGCGCGGAAGCGCTCCAGCATATAGTCCAGAACCTGGTCCGCGGTACCGGCGGCCAGGGTCCCCGAAGCGTAGCCGGCGACGGCGCGGGCCAGGCAATCGCGCAGGTCCAGGTCCAGCGATTTCTCCACCAGGATGCGCAGCACCGCGAGCGAGGCGCGACGCAGGGCGAAAGGGTCCCGGGAGCCGGTAGGCGGCTGACCGATGCCGAAGATACCGACCAGGGTATCCAGGCGGTCGGCCAGACCCACGGCGGCGGCGGTCAGGCCCTCTGGCAGGCGATCGCCGGCAAACCGTGGCCAGTACTGCTGCTCCATGGCGTCGGCGACGCCGTCGGGCTCGCCATCGTGACGGGCGTAGTAAGCGCCCGCTATCCCCTGCATATCAGCAAACTCAAGGACCATCTCCGTGCCCAGGTCGGCCTTGCAGAGCAGGCCGGCGCGTTCTGCCGCCGCAACGTCAGTGCCCAGCATCTCCGCCAGGCGCCCCGCCAGGGCGGAAACACGTCGCGACTTGTCATAGACGGTACCGAGTTGCTGCTGGAAGACGATGTTGCGCAGGCCGTCGATCCGGCTGTGCAACGACCGTTTCTTGTCGGTTTCAAAAAAGAATGCGGCGTCGCTCAGACGCGGGCGAATAACCCGCTCATTGCCGCGAATGACCTGAATCGGATCTTTGCTCTCGATGTTGCTGATGGTAATGAAATGGGGTAGCAGCCTGCCCTCCCCGTCCACCAGGTGGAAATATTTCTGGTGTTCCTTCATGGAGGACACCAGGGCCTCGGCGGGCACTGCCAGGAAGCGCTCCTCGAAATTCCCGGTCAGGGCCACCGGCCACTCGACCAGGCCGGTCACTTCGTCCAGCAGGTCGGGATCAATCACTGCGGTGGCCTGCAGGGCGCTGGCCTCCACTTCCACCTGCTCGCGAATCATGGCCCGGCGCTCCTCGAAGCTGGCGATAACGCGGGCCTCGGCCAGCAGGCCCGGGTAGTCCTCGGGCCGCTTCAGGGTGATGTCCCCGGCGCTGTGAAAGCGATGGCCGCGGGTGATGTTGCCGGTGGGCAGGCCGAGTATTTCGCCGTGGTTCCAGTCCGTGCCAAGCATGGCGACGACCCAGTGTACCGGGCGCACGAACTCCACCCGGGACGCTCCCCAGCGCATCCGCTTGGCAATCGGCAGGTCGCGGATGCTGTCGTGAATGAGGTCGTTCAGGCAGTCCCGGGCGCTGGCGCCACGGATGGTATTCTGCACGCAAAGGCGCGGCCCCTTGGGCGTGTCGACAATGGACAGTGCCTCGGGTTCCAGGCCCTGCTTGCGGGCAAAGCCGAGGGCGGCCGGCGTCCAAGCGCCACTCTCGTCCCTGGCCTTGTCGGCGGGTGGGCCCTGGACTTCCTGCTGCCGATCCGGGGCCTGCAGGGTGACATCGTGCACCAGCACTGCCAGCCGTCGGGGGGAGGCGAACCACTCTACCTCGCCGTGTTCCAGTTGCCGTTGCCCGAGGCCGGCGACAATGCCATCGCGAAAGGCGAGACCCAGGGTTTTCAGGGATCGGGGCGGCAGCTCTTCGGTCCCGAGTTCGACCAGCAGGGTTTCGGTGCTGCTCATGCGCTTGCCTCCCTGCTCGCTGTCGCCAGCACTTCCTGCCGCAGGCGTTCCTCCGCCATGGGGAAGCCGCGCGCCGCCCGAGCGTCAAAATAGGCCTGGGCCACGCCCCGCGCCAGGGTGCGGACCCGCAGGATATAGCGCTGGCGCTCGGTGACCGAAATGGCGTGGCGCGCATCCAGCAGGTTGAAGGTATGCGAGGCTTTCATCACCATCTCATAGGCCGGCAGTGGCAGGTTGAGCTCTATCAGGCGCAGGGCCTCGCGCTCACAGTAGTCGAACTGGCCGAACAGCCAGTCGATGTCTGCTTCCTCGAAGTTATACTGCGACATTTCCACTTCGTTCTGGTGGTAGACATCACCGTAGGTGACGGTGCCCGAGGGGCCCCGCGCCCACACCAGGTCGTAGATGCTGTCCACCGCCTGCAGGTACATCGCGATGCGCTCCAGGCCGTAGGTGATCTCACCGGTTACCGGGTAGCACTCCAGGCCACCCGCCTGCTGGAAGTAGGTGAACTGGGTCACCTCCATGCCGTTGAGCCAGACCTCCCAACCGAGGCCCCAGGCCCCCAGGGTAGGCGACTCCCAGTTGTCCTCCACAAAGCGAATATCGTGCACCGCGCTGTCGATGCCCAGCGCCTGCAGGGATTTCAGGTACAGGTCCTGGAACTCCGGCGGAGAGGGCTTCATCACTACCTGGAACTGGTAATAGTGCTGCAGTCGATTGGGATTTTCACCGTAGCGACCGTCGGTAGGTCGGCGACTGGGCTGGACGTAGGCGGCGTTCCAGCTTTCCGGACCGATGGCGCGCAGGAAGGTCGCTGGATGGAAGGTGCCGGCGCCAACTTCCATGTCGAGGGGCTGCAGGACAACGCAGCCCTGCTCGGCCCAGAATTGTTGCAGGGTGAGAATCAGATCCTGGAAGGTCATTGGGGCTGTGGCCACGGTGATTCCTGTTCGCGGTTTGCAAAAAAGCTGGTTAGTATACAGGCACTTTGGCGCGCATTGTATGCGCACTCCAGCCTTCCCCGAAACGAACCAGCGGTGCGGCATGCACCGGCGACAGGAGTTCCATGTTCTACGGCAAAGTGGTGACGGGTCTTCTCGGCCTGCTGGTGGGCGGTCCGATTGGCCTGCTGTTGGGCATATTTGTCGGTCACCAGTTCGACCGCGGTCTGCGCCGGACCATGGAGGCCAATTCCCCGGAGAATATCGCTCGTCTCAAGACCCGTTTTTTCGAAACCATTTTCCTGCTGCTGGGACATATGGCGAAAGCGGACGGGCGCATCTCCCAGCAGGAAGTTGACCACACAGAAATGATCATCCGCCAGATGGGCCTGGACGCTGACCAGCGCCAGCGCGCCATCGCCCTGTTCAAGCAGGGGGCGGCAGCGGGCTTCGACGTGCGAGCAACGATCTCGGCATTTCTCGAGCTCTGTGGGCGCCAGCCGCAGCTGCGCCAGACCCTGCTCATGTTCCTGGTATCGCTGGCGCTGGTTGACCACGGGATCGAGCCGGAAGAGCGGCGGGTACTGGAAAACATCGCCGGACTGTTGGGTTTCAACCCGGTGCAGCTCGAGCATCTGCTGCGTATGGCCCAGGCCCAGGAACAGTTCCATCACCGGCCTGGCGGGGGAAGCGCTGCCGGCGGCCCGGACCGGCTCGAGGCCGCCTATGCCGCCCTCGGAGTCAGCGCTGATGTGTCCGATCGCGACCTGAAGAAGGCCTATCGCAAGTTGATGAGTGAGAACCACCCGGACAAGCTGATCGCCCGCGGTGTACCCGAGGATATGCTCAAGGTGGCCACGGAAAAGTCCCAGGAGATTACCGCGGCTTACGAGCTGGTCTCTCGCAGCCGGAAGTGACGCCCGGAGATCAGTGAGGGTTGTGTTTCGGCGCTGCGCTGCCGGGTAGCCGGCTGCTGGAGGGAGCCGACTGACGCCTGTTGCGTTCTGCGTCAGCCAGTTGGGAGTGGGGCGCCATCCGGCGCCGACACTCCCTGCTGTGGAATCACTGGATAATGATTTCCACGCGGCGGTTCTGCTGCCTGCCCGCCGAGGTGTCGTTCGTGGCAACGGGCTGGCTGGAGGCCAGGCCAGTCGCAACGATACGGCTCGGGGAAATACCGCGGGTCATCAGGGCTACGCGCACGGCATCGGCGCGTGCCTGGGACAGAACCAGGTTGGTGGTATCGCTGCCGGTGCTGTCCGTGTGCCCTTCGATCAGCACGGTTTTGTCCTCGTATTCCTCCAGGTAGGCGGCCAGGCGATCCACGGAACCCAGCGCGCCGGGTAACAGCTCGGAGCGACCGGTGGCGAACAGGACGCTGCCCAGGGTCAGCACCATGCCCCGTGAGGTTTGTTTCGCCTGCATATCGGCCAACTGCTGCAACGCAGCCTCCTCCTTGCGACGGGCCTCCTCTTCCTTGCTGCGGGCTTCCGCTTCCTTGCTGCGGGCTTCCGCTTCCAGACGGCGAGCCTCTTCCAGCCTGCTGGCTGCGGTAGAGAGCTCCGCTTCCCTGGCTTCCAGCTGCACACGATCCTTGACCTTGCTGAGCTCGCTGATCTTCTCATCCGCGGCGCGGCGCGCGGCAATTGCCCGCGCGGTGGCGAGCTGGTTGCCTGCGACATAGGTCAGCGAATCAGCCTCTGCCTTGTCGCGAGCCGCGAGAGCGGCCTCCAGCGTCTTTCCCGCTCGCTCCAGGGGCTCGGCGGCGAACCTGATTACCGCGGGGTCATTTTTCGCCAACTCGTAGCTTTGTTCGACTGACAATAATGCCTCGCTGCGCTGTGGCGCTCCGGCGCAGCCAGCAAGAAAAACTGACGCGGCAACCGTGGCGCCGAGAAGAAACCTGTGGTGTAGTCTCATTGGATCCGTGCTCCCGTATTGCTACGCTGGTTACTGTTTGGACTGCGCGCGCTCGATCTCGCTGCGCAGGATTTGTATGCTTTGTTCCAGTTCGGCGGCTGCGCGTGTTGCCTTGGCGGCATCGGTCTTGGCCCGCGCCAGCTCGGCGTCGGCTTCCGCTTCCGTGGCCAGGCGACGGGCCTCGTCGTAGTTCTCCGCTTGCAAGGCGGCCTCGGCCCGCTGCAGCTTGGTGCGCGCGCGGTCCGCCTCGACCGCGGCATAGGTCCGCGCTTCCGTGTCTGACAGATTGCGGACCACGGCGCGGGCGGAGGCCATCTCGCCGACGGGCTCCGGTACGCTGCTGCAGGCGGTGAGCAGTATCACGGCCACAACTCCCGCGAGTAGGGAGAGCGGCTTGCCGGTCGTCCGGCTATTTGACAAAGCGTTCATTTCGGTGAACTCCTGTGAGTAGTGTAGTGTTGCATTCATGCAACCCTGCGTCCGGGGACGGGCTTCCGAACCGGGGCCCGTACTCCACGAACTCGTGCTGGAACCGTGGGACCGGCCGCGTTTCACGTTGCATTCACAGTAATACGCTCCCAGTCACCCCACAAGGTAAAAGTACAGATGCTTTTCGGGATTAGTACGGACGAAATTACTGGAATAAACCCTGGACCGGAGCGCTGTCCCGTCCACGGTGGGTGTTGGGGAACCTGGCCCCGGTACTGAATCGGGCCGGGCTCGCGATGAAGCCTACAGCCGCCAGAACATCGGCGTGAACAGCACCAGCAGGGTAAAGATCTCCAGGCGCCCCAGCAGCATGGCAAGGCACAGCAGGGCCTTGGCGACGCCGCCGATACCCGAGTAGTTGGCGGCGACCTCGCCCAGCCCCGGGCCGAGGTTGTTGAGGCAGGCGGCCACGGCGGAAAAGGCGGTGGTAAAGTCGAGACCGGTGCCCAGCAGGGCCAGCATCATGGTCACGAAGACGAACATGTAAACGGCGAAGAAGCTCCAGACTGCGCTTACCACCGTGGCTTCGACGCGATGGCGGCCGATCTTCAGCGGGATCACCGCCTTCGGGTGGACCAGCTGCTTGAGCTCGCGAATGCCCTGCTTGGCGATCAGCATCAGGCGCACCGATTTCATTCCGCCCGCGGTGGAGCCCACGCAGCCGCCCATAAAGGAGAACATGATCAGCATCAGTGGCAGGAAGGTGGGCCAGGCGCTGAAGTCGTGGGTGGCAAACCCGGTGGTAGTGGCGATCGAGATGGTCATGAACAGGCCGTGAATCAGGCTGTCCTCAACGGGCAGGACGTCACTCAGGATCAGGTAGCTGCAGGTAATGGCGATGCCGACCAGCAATACCCCGAGGAAAAAACGCGACTCGGAATCCTGGCGATAGCCGTTCAGGCTGCGCCGGCGCCAGGAGAGGAAGTGCAGGCCGAAGTTGAGGCCCGAAATCACCATAAACAGGCTGCAGATCAGGAGGACGCTGTTGCTCTCGAAGTAGCCCATGCTGGCATCGTGGGTGGAGAAGCCGCCAATGGCCACGGTGGAGAAGGAATGGGCTACCGCGTCAAAACCGCTCATGCCCGCCGCCCAATAGGCCAGGGCGCAGACCACGGTGAGGGATAGATAGACGAAAAACAGCGCTTTGGCGGTTTCCGCTATGCGCGGGGTGAGCTTGCGGTCCTTGGTGGGTCCGGGAATCTCAGCGCGGTACAGCTGCATGCCGCCAATGCCGAGCATGGGCAGCACCGCCACCGCGATTACGATAATCCCGATGCCCCCCAGCCACTGCAGTAGCTGCCGGTAGATCAGGATGGACCGCGGCAGGTCGTCGAGCCCGGTGATTACTGTGGCGCCGGTTGTCGTCAGCCCGGAGATGGACTCGAATATCGCATCCATGGGGCTGAGTTGAAGCCCTTCGGTGAGGATGAACGGCAGCGAACCGGCAATGCCGAGGACGGTCCAGAACAGCGAGGTGACCAGGAACCCGTCGCGAATCCGCAGTTCGTGGCGGACATGCTGCACCGGCAGCCAGAGCACCAGCCCGGCGATGAAGGTCAGCCCGAGGGCGCTGGCGAAGCTGGTAAGGGTGTGGTCGTCATCCACCAGGGCGTATCCCATCGGCACCAGCAGGGTGCTGCTGAACAGCATCAGCAGCAGCCCGAGGATACGCATCGAGATGGTCAGGTGCACAGCGGCGGGATCAGGAAAAGAAGCCGAAACCGACCGCGAACAATTTCTCCACGGCCGAGATCTTGTTGCGATCGAGCAGGAACAGCACCACGTGATCGCCGGTTTCGACCACCACATGTCGATGCGCGATCAGTACCTCGTCGCCGCGCACGATGGCGCCGATGGTCACCCCTTCCGGGAGGTTGATTTCGTCCAGGCGCCGTCCCACCACCCTCGAGGAGTAGGTGTCGCCGCGGGCGGTGACTTCGATGGCTTCCGCGGCGCCGCGGCGCAGGGAGTGCACATTGCTGATATCGCCGCGCCGCACATGGGTCAACAGGCTGCCAATGGTGATCTGCTGCGGTGATATGGCGATATCGATCTCGTCGCCCACCAGGTCGGCATAGGCAGGATTGGTAATCAGGGTGATGACCTTCTTCGCGCCCATGCGCTTGGCCAGCATGGACATCATGATGTTGGATTCGTCGTTGTTGGTCAGGGCGCAGAAGACGTCGGTAGCCTCGATGTTTTCGGCAGATAGCAGCTGCGGCTCGGAGGCACTGCCGTGGAGGACGATGGTGTGCTTGAGGGACTCCGACAGTACCCGGCAGCGGGGATAGGACTGCTCGATGACCTTGACCTGGTAGCGTCCCTCGATGCTCTGGGCGAGGGTGGCGCCGATATTGCCGCCGCCGGCGATCATCACCCGGTGATAGGGCTTGTCGACCTTGCGCAGCTCCGACATCACCTTGCGGATGTCCTTGCGCGCGGCGATGAAGAATACCTCGTCATCCGCCTCGACCACCGTGTCCCCCTCGGGGATGATGGCGCGATCGCGACGGAAGATGGCCGCCACCCGGGTGTCGACCTTGGGCATGTGCTCGCGAATATCCTGCAGCTCGTGGCCGACGATGGGGCCGCCGTGATAGGCGCGCACCGCCACCAGCTGGATCCGGCCCTCGGCGAAGTCCAGTACCTGGAGGGCGCCGGGGTTGGCGATGAGCTCCACGATGGACTTGGTCACCAGCTGCTCGGGCCCGATGATCACATCCACCGGGATGTTCTCGGGCGTGAACAGGCGTTCCTGGAAGGCGAGGTAGTTGGGCGAGCGCACCCGGGAGATCTTGGTGGGCGTGTTGAACAGCGAGTGGGCGATCTGGCAGGCCATCATGTTGATCTCGTCGCTGTTGGTCACCGCAATCAGCATATCGGCGTCTTCGGCGCCGGCCTGGTACAGGGTGTCGGGATGGGATGCGCCGCCCGCCACGGTGCCGATGTCCAGCCGGTCCTGCAGTTCCCGCAGGCGATCGGCATCCGTGTCCACGACGGTAATGTCGTTCTGCTCATTGGCGAGGTGTTCGGCGAGAGTGCCTCCAACCTGGCCGGCGCCGAGAATGATGATCTTCATTGCTGGGGTTGTTCCCCGTAGATTTCCTGCACCTTAATGAAAAGGCCGGTGGATTGTAAGTGGCGGAAACTGAAATAGTGCATGTCCCGCCGCCTTTACTGGCGGCGTTGCAGCAGGCTGAAGAAAAGTCCGTCCGGGCCACCACTCTGCGGCAGCAACTGCACGCCACAGGCGCGTTGCTCCCCTGCGAGCGGGACTGGCAGCAAGGCGGCGTCTTCGGTACCGGCGAGGAAGCGCTCAATCACGGCGCTGTTTTCCGCCTCCAGTACCGAGCAGGTCACATACAGCAACGTGCCCCCCGGTCGCAGCAGCGGCCACAATCCCTGCAGGATCCACAGCTGCTGGTTGCCCAGGGCGGCGATATCCTCGGCCCGTCGCAGCAGCTTTATATCCGGGTGGCGGCGGATGACACCGGTGGCTGAGCAGGGAGCGTCCACCAGGATGCGGCCGAAACTCTGCGCCTGCAGGGACGCCGCCGGTGCGGCCGCATTGCCCTGGACAACTTCTGCCTGCAGCGACAGCCGCTGCAGGTTGTCGCGAACCCTGTCCAGCCGGGAGGCATCGACGTCCATCGCGGTCAGGGCGATGCCGGGCTCCAGTTCCAGCAGGTGGCAGGCCTTTCCCCCGGGAGCCGCGCAGGCATCCAGCACCCGCTCGGCGGCGCGGGCCTGCAACAGCTGAGCCGCCAGTTGCGCGGCCTCGTCCTGCACGCTCACCCAGCCGGCGGCGAAACCCGGCAGGACCCAGACGTCCACCGGCTGCTGCAGGTAAATCGCATCCGGGGCCAGCCTGCCTGCCGTGGCCGGAATCCCGGCCGCCGCAAGCGCCTGCAGGTAAGCCTCCCGACTGCCGTGGCGGCGGTTGACCCTGAGCACCATCGGCGGCTGTTCGTTGTTGGCTGCCATGATGGCGCCCGCCTGCTCCGGCCAGTCCTGCTGCAAGGCCGCGTGCAGCCAGTCTGGATGCGCGGCGCTGGCAGCGGGAGACAGCTTGCGGTCGAGGTTTACCCGCTCCCGCAGGTAGCTGCGCAATACCGCGTTGCACAGCCCCTTGGCCCAGACCTTGTTCAGGGCCCGGGTGGCGGCGACCGTGGCCGCCACTGCGGCGTGGTCGGGTATCCGGGTTTCCTGCAGCTGGTACAGACCCAGGAGCAGCAGCGCCTCGATGTCCCGGTCGCGATTTTTCAGGGGCTTGCCCAGCAGCTGCCGCAGCTGCGGCTGCAGGCGGGGGCAGTAGCGCAGGGTGCCATAGCAGAGCTGCTGCAGCAGCCCGCGATCACGCTCGCTGACCGTATCCAGAGCCGGCGGCAGCAACTGGTTCAGGGAGCCGCCCTCCAGCACCCCGGCGATCGCGAGGGCCGCCGCCGCCCGCGTATCGACGGCCATCAGCTGTGTTCCCGGGGGGCGACGGGCTCGAATCGGGAGCCGGGGGCGAACAGGGCGCCACGCGCATTGAGGATATCGGTTGCGGGCAATGCCCTGGCGCCGGCGAGCTGGAGCTGGCGGATGCGCAGGGCGCCCTCGCCGCAGGCGACGAGGATGCCTTCACGGTCGGCACTGAGGACGACGCCCGGGCTGGCCCGGTTTCCCGGGTCGACCGGCTCCGCACTCGCCTCCATGATCCGGACCCGTTCACCCCCGAGGATGCCGAAACAGACCGGGAAGGGATTGAAGGCAGCCACTGCCCGGGCCAGCTCGTGCGCGTCGCGGCTCCAGTCCAGGGCGGCCTCGGACTTTTCTATCTTGCGGGCGTAGGTGGCGCCGGTTTCATCCTGTGGCGTGGCGGCCCTGCGGTGTGCGGGCAGGTCATCGAGTACCTGCAACAGGAGAGGAGGGCCGATTTCGGCGAGCTGATCGTGCAGCATCCCGGCGCTGGTGCCCGCTGCAATCTGCAGGCTTTGCCGCGCCAGCATGGCCCCGGTATCCAGGCCTGCGTCCATCTGCATGATGGTGATGCCGGTTGCGGTGTCCCCGGCCTCGATGGCGCGCTGGATGGGCGCGGCACCGCGCCAGCGCGGCAGCAGCGAGGCGTGCACATTGATGCAGCCGAGGCGCGGAGCGTCCAGCACCGGCTGGGGCAGGATCAGGCCGTAGGCCACCACCACCATGACATCGACGTCCAGCGCCGCGAGTTCGGCCTGGGCCTCGGCGCTGCGCAGGCTGGGCGGCTGCAATACCGGTATGTCTGCCGCCGCGGCGACCTCCTTGACCGGGCTGGCCTGCAGTTTCTTGCCGCGGCCGGCCGGGCGATCGGGTTGGGTATAGACTGCGACAAGCTCGTGGGGACTGCTCAGCAGGGCCCGCAGGTGGATGGCGGCAAACTCGGGCGTGCCGGCAAAAATCAGGCGCAACGGTTCACTGGTCACCGTTCAGGCCTGGCGCCGTTGTTCTTTCTCCAGCTTCCGGCGGATGCGCTGGCGCTTGAGGGGGGACAGGTAATCCACGAACAGCTTGCCGTCGAGGTGGTCGATTTCATGTTGCAGGCAGATGGCAAGCAGACCCTGCAGCTCGCGGGTAAAAGACTTGCCGTTGCGGTCCAGGGCGGTGACCGAGATACGCTGCGGCCGCTCCACGGTTTCATAGAAGCCCGGGACAGAGAGGCAGCCCTCGTCATATTCACCCAGGGTGGGGTCGAGTACGGTGACCTCCGGGTTGATGAATACCAGCGGCTCGCTGTGGTCTTCAGTGATATCGATCACGAGTAGCCGCTGATGGACATTGACCTGGGTTGCCGCGAGACCAATTCCCGGCGCAGCGTACATGGTCGCAAACATGTCGTCGATAAGGGCGCGGGTGGCGTCCGTGACCGCTTCCACCGGCGTGGCCCTGGTGCGGAGCCGGGGGTCGGGAAATTCGAGAATGTCTAGTACTGCCATGGTGTTAGCTGCCTTCGGGACTCTGCCGGCGGATGGTAAATTAGTCACATTGGGGCTTGCCACGGGCCCATGCCCACCGCAAACTGTGGCTATTATATAACTGCTGGCAAGGTAGTGCCCAGCGCCGCCTCCGGCTGCGTACTTGCCTGCAGGGGGGGAGGTCGCTGCGCCGGTCTGGCGGGTGGAAGATAACAGGGGCAGGTTGGACGGGATCATGAGAGCGAAGTCTTTTTCGGTTTACCTGGTATTGCTCGGCAGCTTGTTGCTCAGTTCCTGGCTGCACGCTGCGGTAGAACTCAACGAGAATGTCCCGGATACCTACATCGTCAAGAAAGGCGATACCCTCTGGGGGATATCCGGCATGTATCTGCGCGAGCCCTGGCGCTGGCCGGAGCTCTGGGACGTCAACCCGCAGGTCAACAATCCCCACCTGATCTACCCCGGCGATGAACTCTACCTCACCTGGGTCAATGGCGAACCCAGGCTGCAGCTGCGCCGGGGACGGGACATCAAGCTTGAGCCCGGCATGCGCGTTTCTTCCCTGGACCTGGCCATCCCGCTGATTCCGCTGGACCAGATTGGTGCATTTCTCAAGCGCCACCGCATACTTGATGCCGACGATCTGAACAATTCGGCCTATGTGGTGGCGGGCGACCAGAATCGCCTGATCGCCGCCCCGGGTGATCGGGTCTACGGCCGCGGCCCCTTCCCGGATGGCGAGCGCAGCTACGGTATCTATCGCGCCGGGGACACCTACCGCGACCCGATTACCAACGAGTTGCTCGGTTACCAGGCCATGGACATCGGCAATGCCCGCCTCGTCAGCAGTAACCGCGACGAGGTGACCGAGCTGGATATTACCCGGGTGACGGAAGAGGTGCGGATTGCGGATCGCCTGTTGCCCCAGCGCGAGCAGGTTCTGGACGCCACTTTCCAGCCGCGTGCACCGGGGGTAGAGATTACCGATGGTTTCATGATTGCGGTGGATGGCGGCATCAACCAGATTGGCCAGGGCAATATCGTGGTGCTCAACCGCGGTGAGCGCGAAGGCGTCGAGGTTGGCCATGTACTGGCGATCTATCAGGTCGGCGGTGTCGTGTTTGACCAGGTCGCGCGCCAGAACGTGACCCTGCCTGACACCCGTGCCGGCCTGTTGATGGTGTTCGAAGTGTTCGAAAAAGCCAGCTACGGGCTGGTGCTGAGAGCCAGCCGGCCGCTCAAGGTGCTGGACAAGGTCAAAAACCCCTGACAGGGCCGCGGCGACCACGGATCGGTCGTCGCCTGCAGGTGGAAATGGAACAGACATGACGTCAAGGATGATGTATGGATGCTGCCCATGCCCGGCTGTGCCTCTTGCTGCACAGCCTCCCCCACCTCGATAACCCCGGGCTGCGGCGCCTGCTGCAGCACTTTGGTTCTCCGCAGGCGATCTGGGAGGCGGAAGCCGATACCCTGGCCGCCGCGGGTGTCGATGCCCCTGCGCGCGCCGACCTGGCCACGGCCCGCACACGCGGCCGGCATCCGGATGCGCCCCGGGATATCGACCGCCAGCTCGATGCCCTGCTCGCGGTCGACGGGCGCGTCATTGCCCTGGGCTCGGCCGACTACCCGCCCATGCTCGCGGCCATCCACGACCCCCCTCCCCTGTTGTATCTGCGCGGATGCGAACAGCTGCTGCGGGCGCCACAGCTGGCCGTGGTGGGCAGCCGCAAGGCCAGTCCCCCCGGTATCCGCCTGGCCCGGGAACTGGCGGCCGCCGCGGCGCGGGGCGGTCTCGCCATCACCAGCGGCCTGGCCCTGGGCATAGAC
>CAMYIZ010000068.1 GCA_947258585.1 uncultured Haliea sp.
CCGAACCACCGGCACCCGCCTCGCCTGAACCCCCGCCCGCGGCCAGCTGCTCCGACCCGCAGTCCAGCAAGCCCTCCAGCCCCGGCTCCGCGACGGGTTCATACCGGCTCACCAGCCTTTCCAGATGACCGGCGCTGTTCTGCTGCGCCAGCTGCACCATGAAGCCCTCGTTGTCCGGGGTGGCCGCTCGCGTAATGGCCCGCACCTTGGAATAGGAGAGGTCGCCCTCGGAAAAGGCCTCATTGACCTCCGGCAGCACGGCCAGCTGGCGCGCCACCCGCACCTTCTCCCGCGCGGCACCCAGGGTGATGCCGCAGTGGGCCACCAGCCAGTGGGCACAGGAACGCATCGTGCCCTGCTCGCGCCAGCCGCCGCAGCGATCAAACTCGGCGATCAGCCGCAGCAGGCGGTGATTCGCGGCGTTGATCTGCGCCGATAGCAGCGTGATCGCCCGCCCCAGCTGCGCCCCGTTCAGGCGCTGGGGCCAGTCTTCCACAGTCGCTGGCATGCCCATGACAAAGCCTCCGATACTGTATTTATATACAGTATCTTAGCCGCGCCGCAGCAAAACCCCAAGAGTCGATTTCCATCAAATGCGGCCATCCTGTGCAGGGGAGATCATGCACGAGGGGCTTCACGACAGTAATCCCGTGAATTTATGCAACCGCCACACTGGCATCACAGGCCGCATGGCCAGCTTGATCCAGCTCAAGTAAACCGCGACTCCCGCTCAAGCCCGCACTTGAAATAGGGCTATTCTCACCCCATTTACTCATCATTGTGAGATTGAGTCGCCCGCGACCACGCCGGCGCGCAAGGAGATGAATATGCGAATGGACAAACTGACCAACCAGCTGCAACTGGCGCTGGCGGACGCCCAGTCGATGGCCCTGGGCAAGGACAACAACTTTATCGAACCAGTGCACCTGCTGGCGGCCCTGCTGCAGCAGCAGGGTGGCTCCACGCGCCCCTTGCTGCAAAAGGCCGGTGCCAATGTCGCAGGATTGATTGCGGCTGCGACCAAGGCAGTGGAAGCCCTCCCCACCGTCAGTGGCAACGGTGGCGATGTGCATATGTCCAACGACCTGGGGCGCATCCTCAATGTCAGCGACAAGCTGGCCCAGAAGGGCGGCGACGCCTATATTTCCAGCGAGCTGTTGCTGCTGGCCATGCTGGAAAGCAAGACCAGTGCCGGCGACCTGCTGAAGGAGCACGGCGTTACCGCCATCGCCCTGCAGGCCGCCATTGAACAGGTTCGGGGAGGTGAAACGGTGGACAACCCGGAGGCCGAGGAGTCCCGCCAGGCGCTGGACAAGTACACCATCGACCTGACCGAACGCGCCGAGGAGGGCAAGCTGGATCCGGTCATCGGCCGCGACGATGAAATTCGCCGCACCATCCAGGTGCTGCAGCGACGCACCAAGAACAATCCCGTGCTGATTGGCGAGCCCGGTGTCGGCAAGACCGCCATCATTGAGGGGCTGGCCCAGCGGGTGGTGAACGGCGAGGTGCCTGAGGGCCTGAAGGACAAGCGTATCCTGTCCCTGGACCTCGGTGCACTGCTGGCAGGCGCCAAGTTCCGCGGCGACTTCGAAGAGCGCCTGAAGGCGGTGCTCAACGAGCTGTCCAAGCAGGAGGGTCGCATCATCCTGTTCATCGACGAACTGCACACCATGGTCGGTGCTGGCAAGGCTGAAGGCTCCATGGATGCGGGCAATATGCTGAAGCCGGCCCTGGCCCGCGGTGAGCTGCACTGTGTTGGCGCCACCACCCTGGACGAATACCGCAAGTACGTGGAGAAAGACGCCGCCCTGGAACGCCGCTTCCAGAAAGTGCTGGTGGACGAGCCCAACGAGGAGGACACCATCGCCATCCTGCGCGGCCTGAAGGAGCGCTATGAAGTGCACCACGGGGTGGATATCACCGACAGCGCCATCATTGCCGCTGCCAAACTGTCCACCCGCTACATCACCGACCGCCAGCTGCCGGACAAGGCCATCGACCTGATCGACGAGGCCGCCAGCCGCATCCGCATGGAGATAGACTCCAAGCCCGAGGCCATGGACCGCCTGGAGCGGCGCCTGATCCAGCTCAAGATTGAGCGCGAGGCGGTGAAAAAGGACAAGGATCCGGCGGCGAAAAAGCAGCTGGAGCTGCTCGACGAGCAGATTGAAAAAGTGCAGCGCGAGTTCTCCGACCTGGAGGAGGTGTGGAAGTCAGAGAAGGCCTCCGTGCAGGGTGCCGCCCACATCAAGAGCGAAATCGAGCAGGCCAAGCTGGACATGGAGGCCGCCCGCCGCGCCGGTGACCTGACCCGCATGTCCGAGCTGCAGTACGGCAAGATGCCGGAGCTGGAAAAGCAGCTGCAGGCTGCGCAGGAGGCCGAGACCGCGGAGCACACCCTGCTGCGCAACAAGGTGACCGACGAAGAAGTGGCAGAGGTCGTTTCCCGCTGGACCGGGATTCCGGTGTCGAAAATGCTCGAGGGCGATCGCGAGAAGCTGCTGCGCATGGAAGCCTCCCTGCACCAGCGTGTGGTGGGCCAGGACGAGGCGGTCAAGGCAGTGTCCGACGCCGTGCGTCGTTCCCGCGCCGGCCTGTCGGATCCGAACCGTCCCAATGGGTCATTCCTGTTCCTTGGCCCCACGGGGGTGGGCAAGACTGAACTGTGCAAGGCGCTGGCAGAGTTCCTGTTCGACAGCGAGCAGGCCATGGTGCGGGTGGACATGTCCGAATTCATGGAGAAGCACTCCGTGGCGCGGATGATCGGTGCGCCCCCCGGCTATGTTGGCTATGAAGAGGGCGGCTACCTGACCGAGGCCGTGCGCCGCCGCCCCTATTCACTGCTGCTGCTGGACGAGGTGGAAAAGGCTCACCCGGATGTGTTCAATATCCTGCTGCAGGTGCTGGAAGACGGCCGCCTGACCGATGGCCAGGGCCGCACCGTGGATTTCCGCAATACGGTGATTGTGATGACCTCCAATCTCGGCTCGGACCTGATCCAGGAAATGGCCGGGGAAGAAAACTACAGCGCGATGAAAGCGGCGGTGATGGGCGTGGTCGGCAAGCACTTCCGCCCCGAGTTCATCAATCGCATCGACGAGACGGTGGTCTTCCACCCGCTGGCGGCGGAGCAGATCCGCGGTATCGCCGATATCCAGCTGCAGTCCCTGCGCAAGCGGCTGGCCGAACGGGAGCTGCAGATCGAGATCACCGACGCCTTTATGGACCGCCTGGCGGCCGCGGGCTACGACCCGGTGTACGGTGCCCGTCCGCTCAAGCGCGCCATCCAGCACGAGCTGGAAAACCCGCTGGCCAATCGCATCCTGTCCGGCGAGTTCGGCCCCGGCGACACCATTCTGGTCGATGTGGAGGGTGAGGGGACGGCGTTTGGCAAGCGCTGAACAGGTCGGGCGCAGAGCTGTGCGCCCGTAACTGCGCCGCTTGTCGGCCAACAAGCGCCGTTTGTCGGCCCGGGCTGGGATTGCACAAAATAATCCCTATGCTTCAGATGTGGTTTTTTGTCTGCAAGAGAGATGTGGTCTTATGCCAAAATCCGGCCCCGGTAACCGAGCCCAGCGCGGGTTCACCCTGATCGAACTCATGATCGTGCTGGTGATCGTGGCAATTCTGGTGGGCGTGGCGTTGCCGGCTTACCAGAACCAGGTCATACGCGGCAACCGCGCCGCGGCCCAGGCGGTCATGCTGGACATCGCCAACCGGCAGCAACAGCGCTTCCTCTCGGACCGCAGCTACGCCGACAAGGCGGCTCTGACAGCGTCCGGATTCGCCCTCGACGCCGATGTGGCACGCAACTATACCTATTCGATTGCACTCGGCGCAGGCGCGGTGCCCTCCTATGTCGTGACCTTCACGGCCACCGGCAGGCAGGCAAAGGACGGCAACCTCACCCTGAACGAGCAGGGCGTCGGTACCCCCGCCGCCAAGTGGGACCGGTAATGCATTCCTCCAGGCGCGCAAGCCAGCGCGGCAGCCTCATGATCGAGGTGCTGGTGACCATTGCCATTGTGGTGATCGGTCTTTGGGGCCTGATGGACGTGCAGTCGCGACTGCAGAAGTCCGAGATGGAGTCCTACCAGCGCACCCAGGCGCTGATTTTGCTCAACGATATGGCCAGCCGGATGACGGTCAACCGGCTGGTGGCGGCGAACTATGTGACCGACAGCTTGAGCCCGGCCTATCTTGGTGTCGGGATGACTTGCGAAGCTGCGCCCGCCGGCCTGGTGGCCACCGACATGGCCCAGTGGTGCCAGCAGCTGCAGGGCGCAGCGGAAACCTCGGGGGTCACTAACGTCGGTGCGATGGTGGGCGGCCGGGGCTGTGTCCAGCCCTTCGCCTTTGGCACCGAGCCCAATACCTACCTTGTGACCGTGGTCTGGCAGGGCCTGACGCCGGTTGCGGCTCCCCCGGTGGAAGTGGACTGCGGTGAGGGTCTCTACGACTTGCCGGCAGGCTCCGATTGTGAATCGGTGGCAGACGCCTGTCGCCGCTATGTGACCACTCTGGTCAGGATCGCAGATCTGGTGGTGGCACCATGAAGAAGCCCTGCTTCCAACTGGCGTCGCCGCCAAGGGCCTCCCAGCGTGGCTTGAGCCTGGTCGAGTTGCTCATCGCGACCGCCCTGGGTCTGCTGATCGTCCTTGCCCTGACGCAACTGTTTGCCGATGTTTCCCGGACCAACCGGGAGATGGCCAAGACCAATAGCCAGATAGAGAGCGCGCGGTTTGCCATGCAGTTCCTGCGCAATGATATCGTCCACGCCGGCTACTGGAGCAGCTTTATCCCGCAGTTCGACGACCTGATGCTGGAAGCGGTGCCGACGGACGCGCCGCAGCCCGACCCTCCGGGCCCGCCTCCGGTGACTCCCAGCCCCTGCCTGGCATTTGCTTCCTGGACGCCGGCATATATCAACACCCTGATCGGGCTCCCGATTATGGTCTACGGCGCGGTCCCCACGGGCTGTGGCGCCGTCATAACAGACCGGGTCGCAGGTACCGATATCCTGGTTGTGCGCCACGCCGAGACCTGTGTCGCGGGTGACGCCAACTGTGATGCGTTCACCGCTGGCCGCCTGTACTTCCAGTCATCGAATAATGCCGATGAAATCGGCGCCGGCAATGTTTACGCGATAGGCACTACGGCGGCGGCACTGGACCTGCGTGAGCGAGACCCCACGGTTGTTGCGGACCGCAGGCGCATCATCCAGCATATCTACTACGTGCGCAGCTGGGCCAACACGGCCGGTGACGGCATTCCCACCCTGGTCCGATCCGAGTTCGACCTGGCGGGCGGTGCCCTGGCACAGCAGCCGCCGGTAGCGCTGGTTCCCGGCATTGAGCGCTTCCGGGTCGAGCTCGGCATCGACGACGAGAACGAGGTGGGCGACACAGTCACGCTCGCGGACTACGCCAACCAGGTGGTCTGGGATGATCCGGACGACAGGCGGTTTGCGGTGAACCGCGGCGACGGGGTGCCCGATGGCAACTTTGTGGTGTGTCCGGCCGCGGGCTGCACGGTGGAGCAGCTGGTCAATGTCGTCGCCGTACAGGTATTCCTGCTCGCGCGGGCCAGCGAGGAGACTCCGGGGTATGTGGATACCAAGGCCTACTCCCTCGGTTCGCTCGCGGTCCCGGCCTTCAATGACAGTTTCAAGCGCCACGTGTTCAGTGCCTCGGTGCGGGCCTACAACGTAGCTGCGCGCAGGGAGACGCCGTGATGCCCGGGTATCCGACACAGAGAAGCCAGCGCGGCGTTATTACCATTTTCATCGCCATGATCATGTTGATATTGATTACCCTGCTGGTGGTTGCGGCGTTCTCCCTCAGTACGACCAACCTGCGCGCCGTGGGCAACGTACAGGCCCGCGATGAAGCGATAGCGGCCGCGCAGAATGTGATCGAGCAGATCATCGGTGAGGATATCGTGCTTGCCAATGCCCGGATAGATGACGAAGTGGACATTAATGGTGATGGGGTATTTGACTATCTGGTGAATGTGCCGGAGCCGGTGTGTGTGAGGGCGACGCTCGTCGCCTCCCTTGCCAGCAGCAGCGTGTCCCTGCCGGGGTTTTCGGCGGGGGGCGCCTGGAACACCGTCTGGGAGATCAACGCGGTGGCCACTGCAGTCGACACCGGTGTCCGGGCCAGCGTGATTCAGGCGGTGCGCATATTAATGGATCCTACCCAGAAAGAATTGTCCTGTCCGGATCCCTGACGTCGGTGCTTGGCCGGCAATGAGAGGTTGTCATGAAAAACATAGTCAGCAGGGTGGCGTTCGCGCTGGGTCTCCTGGTCATATTGAAGCCCGCGCTGGCGGAGGATATTGATCTGTTCCTGGGCCTGCCGGAAAGCGAAATTGATACGCCCAATGTGTTGTTTATCATTGATAACACCGGCAACTGGAGCTCGCCCTTCAACGCGGAGATGCAGGCGTTGTCGACAGTTTTCAATAATTTGCCCGAAGGTTCGGTCAACGTGGGGATCATGATGTTCACTGAAACAGGCGGTGGCGACAGCAATGTCGACGGCGCCTATGTCAGGGCGGCTGTCAGACCTATGACGGCGGCCAACAAGACCAAGTACTCCGACCTGATTCTCAGCTTCGATGCGATCCAGGATCGGTCAAACAGCGGCAAGGCAGGTCTGACAATGGCCGAAGCCTACCGCTATTTTTCCGGTGGAGATCCGATTGCAGGCAACAGA
Source organism: uncultured Haliea sp. (assembly GCA_947258585.1). GTDB lineage: Bacteria > Pseudomonadota > Gammaproteobacteria > Pseudomonadales > Halieaceae > Haliea. The sequence continues at coordinate 6,723 of CAMYIZ010000068.1, forward strand.
AAAAACAAGACAGATTATTATAACAATACCTTTGGTACGTTGCAGTCTCAAGCTGTATACGGTATTCCCGACGATGGCGTCTTTCGCAACGCATTGGGATCCAAGAGTGGGGCGCCCTATCGCAGCCCAATAGAGCCGGGGTTTTGTGGCAAGAACTACATTATTTGGGTGGGCAACGGTGCGGCCCAGGACAGCAATAATGACAGCCGCAGGGCACGTGATCTTCTTGAAGCTGCGGGTGGCGACGCCACCCCGATATCCATCACGCCAAGCGGGTCGGCTGGCAATATGGCTGACGAGTGGGCGCGGTTTATGTATCAAAGCCCAGAGGCGATCACTACGTTCACAATTGATATCAACAAGGTTCTAACTGGTCAGGGTCCTGGTTGGAGCGCCTTGCTGCGCAGCATGGCGAACCAGTCTGGCGGTCGGTATTACGACGTCGCCGGCACAGTGGATGGTATAGCCGGAGCCATTAACGATGCCTTCAGCGCTATACTGGCTGTAAACTCGGTGTTTGCCTCGGTAGCCCTGCCGGCCAGCGCGAACACCCAGAGTACCTTCCTGAATCAAGTGTATATCGGTCTCTTTCGTCCCGATGGCAATGCGAACCCGCGCTGGTATGGTAATTTGAAGCAGTTCAAACTGGGCTTCGATGACCAAAACGTGCTACGAGTGCTTGACCGTTTGGATGAGCCGGTCGTAGATTCCCGCGGTGAAGCTCAAGAAGGTACCGGCTTCATTGATGAATGTGCGGAAAGCTTCTGGACTCCGGTTGCGGTGGACACGTATTGGGCCTTCCTCCCCGACGCGGAACAGCGCGGTAACTGCCAGGCAGTGCTCGACTCCAAGGTGTCCAACTATCCCGACGGTCCCGTGGTAGAAAAGGGTGCCCAGGCCTATGTTACCAGGAACCAGAGTCCGGCGACGCGCACGGTGTATACTTGCGGGCCCTCCATGGCCGGCTGCGCGGGTAATCCGGCCAATTTCAATCTTTTGAACGCCAATATTTCCTCTGCACTGTTGGGTGTGCCCGCCCTTTCTACCGAGCGCACTGCGCTTATTCAGTGGGCCATTGGCTACGACGTGGACGACGAGAACGGGAACGGCTCCACTCTGGATATGCGGCAGTCCGTTCACGGCGATATCATTCACTCCCAGCCGGTGGCGGTGGATTATGCCGGCGACCCCGATGACCCGGAGGTGGTTGTCTTCTACGGCGGCAACGACGGCATATTGCGGGCAATCAACGGTAACCGCAGTACTACCCACAGCGGTGCAGTGGCGGGCAAGGAGATCTGGGCCTTCATGCCCCCCGAGTTCTGGCCCCAGATAAAGCGCAACCGGGACAATACCACCAAGGTTCGTTTCCCGGCCACGGGTACCAATGCCGGCGCGATCGGGACACAAAAGCCCTACGGGGTTGACGGCGCGATCACTGCGTTCGACAACGGCGAGGACCGCTACATCTATTTCGGCCTGCGTCGCGGCGGTCGCTCTATCTACGCCTTTGACGTGTCGGATGTCACCGCTCCGGAAATCCTCTGGCGTCGCGGTTGTCCCAATAAGTCAGATGACACCGGCTGCTCAGCGGGCTGGGAGAACATCGGGGAAACCTGGAGCCCCAATGCCGTAACCACCGTTGAGGACAGCGATACCCCGATCATCATTACCGGGGCCGGTTACGACCCCTGCGAGGATTTCGACAACAATGTCGACGAAAACCACGCATGCACAGCGTCGTTCAAAGGCAATTCCATTTTTGTCATAGACGGCGTTACGGGTACCTTGTTGAAAAACTTTGCCACGGAGCGCCCGGTTGTCGGCAACGTCACTGTCGTGCCTGTCAGTGACGACAACGCCGACATTACCTATGCCTACGCCGCCGACACGGGCGGCAACGTGTATCGTATATCGGGTCTGACCGCGAATGCGCCGATCGGCAGCACGCCTCCGGGCGACTGGACCCTGACGAAAATTGCGTCCCTGGGCTGCGATACCGTGAGCGGAGGTTGCGATGCCAATCGCAAGTTCCTGTTTGGTCCCGACGTCGTCCGGGACCAGGGAGTGCAGGATCGCCTGGTGATCCTGGTGGGCTCCGGCGATCGTGAAAAGCCATTGCTGGACTATGGTGCGGCCGCCTCCGTGGATAATTATTTCTTCGCACTGTTTGATTTTCCTGCGCTCGCGGACTGGCTGGATGATCCCGACGCCGCGGAGGCCGAGCACTGTGGTGCTGACATGCTGTGCATGGACTCGCTGACCACGATCACCAGTCCCGCGGGTCTGGATCCCACGGATCCTGCAAATAGTATCAGCGAGAAGGGCTGGAAAATGGCACTCGCGCCCACCGAGCAGGTGGTGTCGGGGGCGCTCACGGTGTCGAGTGTGGTGAATTTCAGCACCCAGATCCCGAGCACACCGGATCCAGAGGCCTGTGAGGCGAATCTCGGGACGGCCTCAACCTACAATGTTGGCTTTGACACCGGTGCCGGTATCAGGAACAACATCATTGGCGGTGGCCTGGTGCCGACGCCGGTCGCCGGCAAGGTTATCCTCGACAGTGGCCAGATCGTTCCCTTCTGTATCGGCTGTGGCGGAGAGGGTTCGGCGATCGGCGGCAGTCAGGTCACCAGTACGGTAGAGTGGCTGCAACACAAGAGCCGGGTGTATTGGAAGATTGAAAAGTGACAGACTGCAAACCGCAAAACATGGTGAGTCAGCACGGCCTGTCCCGGCTTGGCGGGGGCAGGTCCCGTTTGCGGCCCGGTGGGTTTACGCTGATCGAGTTGATGATTGTCCTGGTCATCCTGGCCGTCGTGCTGGCAGTGGGGCTCCCGGGGTTTGCCAATGTTTTTCTGGGCACGCGCCTGAGCAACTACAGCAATGAGCTGGTATCCAGCGTCTACCTGGCCCGTGGCGAGGCAATAAAGCGGAACGTGAACATCACGCTCTGTGCATCAAGTGACGGCGCCACCTGCTCAACCACCAATACCTGGGGTGAAGGGTGGATCGTGTTGGAGCCACCAGCAACGGTTATTGCCTCCAATGCCACGGTAGCGCCGGGTTTCCTGGTCTCAGAGGCTGCAGCGACGGATACGCTGGTGTTCGACGGCTCGGGGCTGGTTACGCCGGCAGCCACGTTCAAGATTTGCCGCCAGCAGCCCACCGTCGGTGGTCAGGACCGACAGGTGTTGGTGACCAACATCGGTCGCACATCGGTCACCACAACCAATACCGGTGCGTGCCCCTGAGGCAGCGGCTATTCGCAGTGCTTCTCGATCAAGGCGACTGCTTCGCTGCGTTGTGCTGCTCTTTCTTCATCGGAAATGTACTGGAATTCACCCTGATCATTCCGCACCTGTACTCGCGCGAAGGTGTCCAGGGTCTCCAGGTTCTTGCGGGCAATTTTGCAGATTTCAGGGTTCTTGCGGACGGTCGCCTCGGGGTTGCGAGCCACCGGCTCAAAGTCATTGCTGACGGTGGGGACAATTTCCCGCGGCACCGCACCCTGATCGCCGGGCACCACACGCTTCAGCCCGGACTGGGGTGACACCACCTCGTAGTCAATGCCTTTTGGTGGCGGGCGGTCGCTGTGCACGGGGTTGCCGCGGTTGTCGAGCCAGCGATAGTAGGTGTCGGCCGCGCCGACGTGCAGGCTGCCTGCCGCCAGCAGCAGGACGAGGCCACCCTGCAGGCCCCTGCGGATCACTTGTTTCGCGCGCATGTTCCCTTACCCCTGCAATAGTGCACCTGTAAAGTACCGCAGCCGCGCCGGGTGCGCAATCCGCAGTGGGGCAAACGGGCATATTCCCGCTGCTGGCCGTTGACAAGCAGGCGCCGGCCGCCAACAATAGCGGCGTCTTGCAGATGGTAATGACTATTGCCGGGTACCCTCGGCCGCTGGTCTACCGCAGTGATGTGATCATTCGCTGTGGCTGTTTGTGAGTCCCGTATTCAGCTCGCGCCATACTGGCCGGGTTGAGGGCCAGATACTGCGCTACCTCGCAGGGCGACCGATACACGGGTGTTCGTGATCGCTTTCCTCCGCGGAGTGCCCTTCCGGGTCATGTCCGGCGGGCCAGGTCACAGGCACTGTATCGCGCCCAGGGGGTGGCGTCGCCAGTCCGGTACCGGTCCAGGTACCTTTCTTCGCAGCGTCCACACAGCAACTTGAACTGCCACGGCGAGGGTTACGCGCCGGGGGTTTATGTTATTTGGGAGACAGATTGTGGAGTTGTTATCCGGCGGTGAGATGATCGCCCGTGCCCTGGAAGATGAAGGCGTCGAGTACCTGTTCGGCTATCCCGGGGGCGCGGTCCTGCATATTTATGATGCCTTGTTCAAGACCAGCAAGGTCCCCCATGTACTGGTGCGTCACGAACAGGCGGCCACCCACGCGGCGGATGGTTACGCCCGTGCCACCGGCAAGCCCGGTGTGGTGCTGGTGACCTCCGGCCCGGGGGCCACCAATGCCATTACCGGTATCGCCACGGCGTACATGGATTCCATTCCCATGGTGGTGCTGTCCGGCCAGGTGGCCAGCCACCTGATTGGCGAAGACGCCTTCCAGGAGACGGATATGGTGGGGATATCCCGCCCCATCGTGAAGCACAGTTTCATGATCCGCCGCGCGGAGGACATTCCGTCCACCATCAAGAAGGCCTTCCATATTGCCACCAGCGGGCGCCCCGGCCCGGTGGTAATCGATATTCCCAAGGACTGCACCCGGCCCGATGAAAAGTTCGAGTATCACTACCCGGACTCGGTGAAGCTGCGCTCCTACGCGCCGGCCCAGCGCGGACACACCGGCCAGATCCGCAAGGCGGCCAAGCTGCTGTTGGGCGCCAAGCGTCCGATTATCTACAGCGGTGGCGGGGTGATCATGGGCGAGAGCAGCGAGCTGCTGACCACCCTGGCCCGCAAGCTCAACTACCCGGTAACCAATACCCTGATGGGCCTGGGTGCCTACCCGGCAACGGACCGGCAGTTCCTCGGCATGCTGGGCATGCACGGCTTCTACGAGGCCAATATGGCCATGCACCACAGCGACGTGATCCTCGCGGTCGGTGCGCGTTTCGACGACCGTGTCACCAACACGGTCGGCAAGTTCTGCCCCGGTGCCAAGATCATTCATATCGATATCGACCCGACTTCGATCTCCAAAACCGTGGCGGCGGATATCCCTATCGTGGGCCCGGTGCAGTCGGTGCTGCAGGACCTGATGGAGATCATCGATAACCTGCAGGAGAAGGAGCCCCTGCTTCCCGATACGGCGGCGCTGGGTCGCTGGTGGCAGCAGATCGAGGACTGGCGCGGCAAGCACGGCCTGTGGACCGGGCGCCGCTACGGCGAGAGCAAGCGCATCATGCCCCAGCAGGTCATTGAAAGCCTGTATCGGGCAACGGGGGGTGATGCCTATGTGACCTCCGATGTCGGCCAGCACCAGATGTTTGCGGCCCAGTACTACAAGTTTGACAAGCCCCGGCGCTGGATCAACTCCGGGGGCCTGGGCACCATGGGCTTTGGCCTGCCCGCCGCGATGGGGGTAAAGCTGGCTTTTCCAGACATGGAGGTGGCCTGCGTGACCGGCGAGGGCAGCATCCAGATGAATATCCAGGAGCTGTCGACCTGTACCCAGTACAACACGCCGATCAAGATCATCAATCTGCGTAACAACTACCTGGGCATGGTCAAGCAGTGGCAGGACATGCAATACGAGGGCCGCTACGCCATGAGCACCTACGAGGACTCCCTGCCTGATTTCGTCAAGCTGGTGGAGGCCTACGGTCATGTGGGCATGCAGGTCACCAAACTGGAGGACCTCGACCGCTGCATGGATGAGGCCTTTGCCATGAAGGACAGGCTGGTATTCCTCGATATCTTCATTGACCCGATGGAGCACGTGTATCCCATGCACGTCGCGCCCAACGGGGCGATGAAAGATATGTGGTTGAGCAAGAACGAGAGGACCTGACATGCGACGCATCATTTCAATCTTGCTGGAGAATGAACCCGGCGCCCTGTCCCGCGTGATCGGCCTCTTTTCCCAGCGCGGCTACAATATCGAGACCCTGAATGTGGCCCCCACGGAGGACGTGACTCTGTCGCGCCTCACGCTCACCACCACCGGTGACGACAAGACCATGGAGCAGATCACCAAGCAGCTGAACAAGCTGGTGGACGTGGTCAAGCTGGTGGATCTCACCGAAGGGGCCCATATCGAGCGCGACCTGATGCTGATCAAGGTCCGTGCCAGCGGCGTGATGCGCGACGAGATCAAGCGCACCACGGATATCTTCCGTGGCCAGATCGTGGACGTGGGCCCGAACACCTATACCATCCAGCTCACCGGCACGGGAGAGAAACTCGACTCCTTCGTCGCGGCGATGGCGGAGGCGGATATCCTTGAGGTGGTGCGCTCCGGCGTGGCGGGTATTTCCCGCGGCGAGAAGGTCCTCAGGCTCTAGCGCATAAAAAAGGGGGCTCCGCGGAGCCCCCTTTTACTTCACTAGCGTGTCTTCAAACGATGCGCTTCATCGCCGTCATGTAGCCGCGCAGCTTCCTGCCCACCAGCTCTACCGGATGGCTGCGGATCTTGTCGTTCACCGCAATCAGCTCCTGGTTGTCGACGCCGTTGTCCCCGGCGATGCCCTTGCCGATGACATCGGTGTCGATGTTGGCCATGAAGTCCACCAGCAGCGGCCGGCAGGCATGGTCGAACAGGTAGCAGCCATATTCGGCGGTGTCGGAAATCACTACGTTCATCTCGTACAGCTTCTTGCGCGCAATCGTGTTGGCGATCAGCGGTGTTTCGTGCAGTGACTCGTAGTAGGCCGACTCGTCGATGATGCCGGTGGCGACCATGGTCTCGAAGGCCAGTTCGACTCCGGCCTTGACCATGGCGACCATCAGGATGCCGTGGTCGTAGAACTCCTGCTCGCTGATCTCGGCGCTGGTGTTGGGGGTGTTCTCGAACGCGGTCTCGGCGGTGGCGGCGCGCCACTTCAGGAGATTGGCGTCATCGTTGGCCCAGTCTTCCATCATGGTGCTGGAGAAGTACCCGGTCATGATGTCATCCTGGTGCTTCTCGTAGAGCGGACGCATGATGTCCTTCAGCTCTTCCGCCAGGTAGAAGGCGCGCAGCTTGGCGGGGTTGGACAGGCGATCCATCATGTTGGTGATGCCGCCGTGCTTGAGGCCCTCGGTGACCGTTTCCCAGCCGTACTGGATCAGCTTGGAGGCGTAGCCGGGCTCAATACCTTTCTCCACCATCTTGTCGAAGCAAAGAATCGAGCCGGTTTGCAGCATGCCGCAGAGGATGGTCTGCTCGCCCATCAGGTCGGATTTCACTTCGGCGATAAAGGAGGACTCCAGTACCCCGGCGCGGTGGCCACCGGTACCGGCGGCGTAGGCCTTGGCCAGTTCCAGGCCTTCGCCGTTGGGATCGTTCTCGGTGTGCACGGCGATCAGGGTCGGTACCCCGAAGCCGCGCTTGTATTCTTCCCGCACTTCGGTGCCGGGGCACTTGGGTGCGACCATGATCACCGTGATGTCCTCGCGGATCTTCATGCCTTCTTCCACGATGTTGAAGCCGTGGGAGTAGGACAGGCAGGCGCCGTGCTTCATCAGCGGCATGATTTCCGTCACCACGGCGGTGTGCTGCTTGTCCGGGGTCAGGTTGAGTACCAGGTCGGCGCCGGGAATCAGCTCCTGGTAGGTGCCGACGGTAAAACCGTTGTCGGTGGCGTTCTTCCAGGACTGGCGCTTCTCGGCGATGGCGCTGTCGCGCAGGGTGTAGCTGACATCCAGGCCGCTGTCGCGCAGGTTCAGGCCCTGGTTCAGGCCCTGGGCGCCGCAGCCGATGATGACGAGCTTCTTGCCGCGCAGCTTCTCCACGCCGTCGGCGAATTCGGACTGGTTCATGAAGCGGCATTTGCCGAGTTGCTGCAGCTGCAGGCGCAGCGGCAGGGTATTGAAATAGTTCTGGCCCATGGGGAAAACCTCGGTTGATTGTCAAGAGGGCGCCACCTTACGGCAATCCTTGTATTGCGTAAAACGCTAAATAGTTGAAACAGATTTGCGTAAGGCGCAAAATTGGAGTCATGGATATCCGTGGCCTGCAGGTGTTTCTCTCCGTCGCTGACTCGCTCAATTTCAGCCGCAGCGCCGAGCGTCTGCACCTGAGCGTCAGTGCCGTCAGCCGCACGGTGCAGAGGCTTGAGGGCGAACTGGGGCAGGTGCTGTTGCAGCGGGATCAGCGCAGCATGCGGCTGACGCCGGCGGGACGCGCCTTTCGGGAATATGCTCAGCGCAGTGTCGCCGAGTGGCAGGATCTGCGGCGGCAGATGCGCGGGGATCAACAACTTGCGGGCGAGGTCAATCTGTACTGCTCGGTGACGGCCAGCTACAGTATTCTGGCGCCGGTGCTGGAAGCTTTCCGCCTGCGCCAGCCCGGTGTCGAGATCATGATGCACACCGGCGACCAGGCCGACGGCATCGAGCGGGTGCTGTCCGGGCAGGATGACGTGGCAGTCAGCGGCAGGCCGGGATATCTGTCCCCGCGGCTCGCGTTCCTCTCCCTGTTGCAGTCCCCAATGGTAGTGTGTATGCCGGCGGCGGATTGCGCCGTGCGCCGCAGCATGTTGTCAGGTGACATGGCTTCCCCGGGATTCGACTGGTCGGGTATACCTTTCATTGTCCCTGAGCGGGGAGTGACCAAGGAGATGCTGGATGCCTGGCTGGAGCGGCGTGGCAGCAAGCCTCGCATCTATGCCCAGGTTGCGGGACATGAAGCCATTGTTGCCATGGTCGGACTGGGCCTGGGGGTGGGGATTGCGCCGGAGCTGGTGATCCAGGCCAGTGGCATGGCCGCCAGGGTGAGCCCGGTTCCGGTATGGGAGCCTCTGCCGGCACTGGATGTCGGGATGGTCAGCCTGTCCTCGCGCCTGGAAGACCCGCGGGTCGAGTCGCTGTGGAATGTGGCGCAGCAGACCTACGACCCCCCCGTTTGATATACTCGGGCATCATTTGATCCAGGCATAATCATGAGTGACGCAAGGGACGATAATACCCAGGACGCAGCACAGGGCTCGCAGGCCGACCTGCACGGTGTGGCCCAACCCCTGGAGCTGATCGTCGACGAGCATGAGGAGGAGGTTTCGGAGAACGGTCGTACCGTGCGCCGCAAGGGTGTGTACCTGTTGCCCAACCTGATTACCACCGGCGCCCTGTTTGCCGGGTTCTATGCCGTCGTCGCGGCCATGCGCGGCGATTTCGAGAGCGCCGCTGTCGCAATCTTTTTCGCCATGGTTTTTGACGGGCTCGATGGCCGTATAGCCCGCATGACCAACACCTCCAGCAAGTTCGGCGCGGAGTATGACAGCCTGGCGGATATGGTCTCCTTTGGGGTGGCTCCGGCGCTGGTGATGTTCAGCTGGGCCCTGGGTGAGCTGGGCAAGTTCGGCTGGAGCGCAGCCTTCGTCTACGTGGCCTGCGCCGCCCTGCGCCTGGCGCGCTTCAACACCCAGATCGATACCGCGGACAAGAACTTCTTTACCGGGCTTGCCAGTCCCGCCGCAGCGGCCATCATCGCCAGTACGGTATGGGTCTGCCACGATCTCGGCTGGGTGGGAGAGCAGCTGCCGCTGGAGGTGGCCGTGCTGGTTGCCATTCTCACCGCCATCACCGGTCTGTTGATGATCGCCAACTTCCCGTACTACAGCTTCAAGAACGTAGACTTCCGCGGTCGGGTGCCCTTCGTGGCGATGATCGTGTTGATCCTGTTGATCAGTCTGGTGACCCTGGATCCGCCGAGTATGTTCCTGCTGGGGTTCCTCGCTTACGGGGCCTCCGGGCCGGTCATGCAGCTGCAGCGCTGGCGCCAGTCCCGGCAGGATCCGGACTGAGGAGCCCGCGGGTGTCCCCGCTTTTCAGCGCTTGCCAGGAATACTTTGAATTATTTTTTGAAAAGGCCTTGCGGGGCCTTCAGCGATACGTATAATGCGCATCCTCGGTTGGGGGCAACCACCAACGAGAAACCGGAAGCCACAGCGCGCCGGTGCTGTTTAACAAAGAAACGAAGACAGATGTGTGGGCACTTGTTGGGATAGTTGTACGACTATTCAGACACAACAAGTGACTCATCGATTCATTTAATGGATATATGATTTCGAATTGTGTCTGAGCCGA
>CAMYIZ010000069.1 GCA_947258585.1 uncultured Haliea sp.
ATCCCGCCAAACCGTTCCGGCAGACCACGGCACATTGCTACCCAGGAGCGAAAACACGCCCTCTTCCCGCCAGTTGGCCGGCAGCGCCGCGGGCTCCGCCCAGGGCCCCGGAGGCGCCTGCCAGGCGGGCACAGCCACCCGCGCCAGCTGGCCGGGTGGTCGCAGGCGCAGGTGCAGCCTTTGCACTACCTGCACTGGTCGCAGGTAGCGCAGCTGCCACCACAGGCGCCGCAAACGCCGGGCGGTAATCACTCAACTCCTCCGGATCGCGGATGCGGCACCGTGTCTCCAATCAGTTCGGCGTACAGCGCCTGCAAACGGTGCATTACCGCATCCGGGTGGTGCTGCTCCAGAGCGAATGACCGGGCCGCACGGCGACGGCGCGCGCGTTGGTCTGCGGTCAGCTCCGCCCAGTCCAGGAGGGCGCCCTGCCAGGCGAGGTGGTCCGCCTGGGGAAGCCGGACTACCGGGGCATGTTCCGGCCAGTCCCGCACAATCCCCACATCGGTGGCCAGCACATGGCAGCCGTGCAACAGGGCCTCGACCAGAACATTGCCGAACGACTCCGAGCGCGAGGGGAGAACGAACACCGCCGCGCGCTGAAACCAGGGGCCGGGATCGTCCTGATAGCCAACCAGGCTCACCGAGGACTGCAAGCCTTCACGCGCAACCCAATCGAGGATCTCCTCGCGCATCGGCCCGTCGCCAACGATGATCCAGCGCCAGTCCAATCTCCTGGCAAGGGCTGGCCAGGCAGCCATTAATGTCCGCAACCCCTTGTCCGGGTGGAGCCGGCCGACGAACAGGACCACGGGTTGTTCCGCAGCGGATTCGGACGAAAATGCGTCCGCAGGCAGAGCAGCCTGGGGAAACAGGGATTGCAGGTAATGAATCCTGTCGGGGGGGATTCCCGCATCCTGCAACTCGTCTCCCACCGCCCGGGTTGGCACCAGGAAGCCCGATGCCGAGGACGCCAACCGCCAGGCGAGACCGCACAGCCAGGGGCGCCGGACGCGCTGGATATCCCCCGCCGGCCCCATGGAGCAGATCTTGACCAGCATCGGCCTTCGACGGCAGCGCGCGGCGAGCAAGCCCCCCAGCACGAAGGACGACAGGCAGTGCCCGTGCAATACCTCGCTGCGCCCGCTCAGGCGCCAGGCCGCGGCGAAACCCACCAGCAGGTTCCAGGGCAATTTGAGCCAGCGCGAACCCGGGGTAAGCCAGCGCCGTATCACCACCCCCTCGCGCATTTCGCGTGTCGGCTGCGCCGGGTCCCAGCGGGTTGTGGCTACCTCGATCGTGTGGCCAAGGCGCACCAGCGACTCTGCCAGGTCGCGCGCCTGGCATTCCGCGCCCCCCAGGTAGGGCGGAAAATGCTGGATCAGGAAGCCGATCTTCATGCCCGGCGACGCAGCGACAGGAAAGGATAGACGAGCTGCCGGCACAGGGTCCGCAGCAGACCGAGCGGGCTGCCGTCGCGATCCACCGGGAAGTTGGCGTCGGGAATGCCGGTGGCGGGCCAGATGCGATGATCGGGATGCTGGGTACCGAACAGCCGGTCCCACAGCGAAAACAGAAAACCAAAGTTACAGTCGTGGTAGCGATGCTCCACCCCGTGGTGCACGCGATGGGACTGGGGGGTGACCAACAGGTAGCGCAGTGGGCCCAGGTCCAGACGCACGTTGGCGTGGTAGAACTTCGGGTACAGCGTCTCGATTACCATCCACAGGATGACCGCAGGGACACCATTGCCGGTGATCAGCAAGGCCAGGCTGGTCACCAGCGAGGAAACCATGCGATCCACCGGGTGCACCCGGGCATCGGTGAAGAGGTTGAGGTCGCGCTGGGCGTGGTGCACTGAGTGAAAGGCCCAGAACAGGGGCACCTTGTGACGTATCAGGTGGCTGAGCCAGCGGGCGAAGTCTGCCAGCAGCACGCCGAGGACGAACTGCACCGCGGGGTGCCACTGCGCCACCCCCGGCAGTGTCAGAAAGCCCAGATAGTGGCTGTAGAAAGCCACCACCGCGTGCGCCCAGGCGCCCAGGAACAGCAGCCGCAGCCCCATGCTGGCGCAATACCAAACCAGGTCCTGGCGAAATGCCACCGAGAAAAACGGCGCGGGGGTTACCGGCCAGCGGCGTTGCGCCTGCCAGACCAGGGTCAACAACAACCAGTAGCTGAGCGGCGAATAGCGCGCTTTCTCGGGTATGACGTGGTGCGACAGCGCCGGCAACCAGTCGCTCAACAGCGGCAGCGACGACAGCGGCAGCAAGGCCGGCAGCAGGCACACGACGCCCAGCAACAGCCATGCCAGTCGCCAAGCCCGCTGCGCCGTAACCATCATCAGCCGGGCGCCCCGGGAAGCGGCGACCGAGCTTCCATCCGGCGCAGCTGACCGTGGAGCACGAACAGCAGGAAGACAACACCTGGCATCAAGTGCAGTCCAATGCGCCCCGCCGCGGTCTGCCGAATGGCGCCCACGGCGTACTCGGTCACAGTGAACAGGCATAGGAACAATATGCAGGCAGCGGACAGGGAGACGATGAGCGGCCCGGCGACCGGCAGCACGCCCGGCCGCCGCCACATGAGCAACGCGATGAGAAGTACCAGGTACCACAGGGCCAGATGCCAGTTCCCCAACACCAGCAGACTTCGCAGGATTCCGTACAGGGCACCGGGGCGATATCCCAAATCCAGGCTGCTCAGCGAGTGCCCGACCACCGCTACATCCGGGGGGAACTGCCACAGCACCAATGCCACCACAACAGCGATCCCCGCTATCGCCAATAGCACACTTGCTGCATCGCGGCGCCTGGCCACCCACAGGCCGGGCAGTACCGTCAGCATCCAGAAAAAGCCCTCGTTCTTCATCAGGAGGCAGCTCAGGGCACAGAACACAGCCAGCCGCCACTGCCAGGCCTGGCCGCCGCGGCTGCCGTTGTGCAGGGCCATGAGGGTGAGGCCAAAGGCCGTCGCGAGAAACAGATCGGCATAGCCCGCCAGGGCCACGTGGGTGTTCAGCAGGGGCATGGTGAGCAGGAAGAACGTAAAAACAAGCACGTCCATCTGCGGCGCGCCCGTTACTCTTGCCTGGCCGTAAAATGCCGTGCCGAGGCTGGCGTAGCACAGCAGCCACGGCAGGTTGATCAGGGATGGGTCCCAGCGACCCAGGGCTGTAGCCAGCCAGTACTGCCAGACAGGCACGGTCACCGGGTAATCCGGGTGGTGATCGGTAAACACACCCTGTTCACCCAGACCCAGCCACTCGTCATTGGAGACAAAAGGTACAAACTGTTGCCACTCGAACCAGACGCGGGCCTTGGTGGCCCAGTGCATGGTCGCGTCCCAGGGAAACAGCGGTCGCCAGACGATCTCCAGGGCAAGGGACAGCAGGCGCAGGGACAGCAGTGCCAGCAACAGAATGCACAGCAGCCGCGTTGCGCGCCCCAGCGGCAGCACCGACGCCGGTACCGTCTCGGGCAAGGCAGCAGGCGAATATCGCCCCGGCCAGCACCGAAGAGCGACCAGCACCAGCACCGCAAACGCCAGTGGCGGCCAAAAACCGAGCGGCAGGCCGCACACCGCCCACAAGCGCAGGAGCAGGGGCCATAGCACCAGTCCTGCCAGCAGGCCGTAGCCGGCGATCAACCAGCCCCTGGCGGGCGTGGCCGGAACATGGCGCGCAGCCAGCTGCAGACCCAGCAGGGCTGGCACCACGATAGCCAGGGCAAGTCGCAGCCACTCCATTCAGCGCACCTCAAACATCACGATACCGTCCGCTTCCAGTAGCGGCCGCACGTTCCAGCGCTGGCTTCCCAGTACCAGTTGTCCGGCTTCTGGCTCGCCCCGTACCTGCGTTGGCTGCACCACGACAATGTACTCACCCGCGCGCACGCCGGACGACCCGGGTAATTCAGGGCCGCCCCGGCGCCAGTACACGTTGAGGGGATACAGGTAATACGCCATGCGCATACCGCGATAGTCACTGGCGCTGGCGACAAGGATTCGCGACTCCGCTGGCAACAGCGACCGGGCGCGCTCAGCAAAAGCCCACAGCGCCGCATCCTCGCCCACGCCGGGCCTGGCCTCGGCAGCCACACCGGCAAACCTGTCCCGGGTCGCTTCCACCTGCTCCAGCAGGCGCCACTGCCAGGGCAGATCCAGCGCAAGCCAGCAGGCCAGCATCCACCAGAGCAGGAAACGGCTGCGCCAGCGCCAGTAGCCGGCCAGCCCGACCAACACGAACAACACACCGATCAGCACGTTCGGCGACAGGCCATGCCAGGTCTGGACGACCGCCGTGTGAAAATTGATGGACGCCAGGCCCCAGGGGCGAAAGGCGGTCCAGTCGTCCCACGCGCCCCTGAGGCGCGTCAGCAGCGTAACCGGGTGCCAGCCAATCGGGGCCAGGGTGACCTCCGCTGCGGGCTGCCCCCGCAGTACCAGTCGACACCGGGTGTCCGCGGCCGGGACGGTTGCCGCCCCGGCCAGCGGCAGCCGGATCACGCCATCCCGAAAGGGCCCGGTCAGCCACGTCGGTGGTTGCCGGCCGGCGGCCCCCTGCACTCGCTCGAGCGACACCACCCCAATCGCCCCGGCACCCCCGATGTGCAGTCGCAGCACCTGGTGGGACGATGGGCAGGGCAGCACCAGGGCGATGGTGCCCTGCTCCGACAACTGCAGGCTGAGCTCCTGCCCGGCCCGGTGCGGGCCGACCGGGGCTTCGGTGGAGGACAGTCCGGCGGATTGTGCCAGCGCTGGCAGTGGCGCGGAAAGCAACGCCGCCAGGCACAGCGCGACCAGGCGCCAGCGGCAGAGGTACCAGCTCGTTCCGGGCAGGATGAGCAAGCGTCCTGGGGAGCGGCTAGATATGCCGGACCTGATCAATCTCGTATTCGATGTCGCCAGCGGGCGCACGCACCACCACGACATCGCCCTCTTCCTTGCCGATCAGGGCCCGGGCAATGGGCGAGCCAACCGAAATCAGGTTGTTCTTGACGTCCGCTTCGTCCTCGCCGACGATCCGGTAGGTCACCGTCGCCTCGGTTTCGATATTCACCAGATCCACGGTCACGCCAAAGATCACCTTGCCGGTGCGGGGGATGGTGGTGACATCGATAACCTGGGCGTTGCCCAGCTTGCCTTCGATATCCTGTATCCGCCCCTCGGTAAAGCTCTGCTGCTCGCGGGCCGCGTGATACTCGGCGTTTTCCTTGAGATCACCGTGCTCCCGCGCCTCGGCGATGGCCTGGGTAATGCGCGGGCGGTCTACCCGCTTGAGCCTGTCCAGCTCTTCCCGCAACCGGCGTTCACCAGTGACTGTCATGGGCACTTTGCTCATACACCGATACTCCTGTGCAGGTCCTGCAGCCTGCGCACTGTCTTGTCTGTCTCCAGCTTCAACGCCATGGTCATCGCTTCCGCAGCGGCCAGGGTGGTCGTGTAGAACACCCGGTGCTGTTCCGCGCTGGCGCGGATGGGGGCCGAGTCCGTGGTAGCCCGGCGGCCCTCCGTGGTATTGATGATCAGGTCCGCTTCATCATTCTTGATCATGTCGACAATATGCGGGCGGCCTTCAAGTACCTTGTTGACCCGGCGCACTTCCAGTCCCGCCGCTTCCAGCGCGTTGGCGGTGCCGCCGGTGGCCGCCAGCTTGAACCCCAGGGACACCAGTTCACGGGCCACCCGCACGGCGCCGGGCTTGTCCACGTCGCGCACACTGATCAGGGCGGTACCGCTGCGGGGCGGCGGCTCGCCGGCTCCCAGCTGGGCCTTGGCGAAAGCGCCGGCAAAGGTATCACCCGTGCCCATGACCTCGCCCGTGGAGCGCATTTCCGGGCCCAGGATGGGGTCCACTCCCGGGAACTTGTTGAAGGGCATCACGGCTTCCTTCACCGAGTAATAGGGCGGGATGATCTCTTTGGTGAAACCCTGGGAGGCCAGGCTCTGGCCCGCCATGCAGCGCGCCGCCACCTTGGCCAGGGACACGCCGATACACTTGGACACGAAGGGCACTGTGCGGGAGGCGCGGGGGTTGACCTCGATCACGTAGATCTTGTCGTCCTGCCAGGCCAGCTGCACGTTCATCAGGCCTTTCACCCCCAGCTCCAGGGCCATCTGCCGCACCTGCTCGCGCATCGCGTCCTGCACTTCCGGCGCCAGGTTGTAGGGGGGCAGGGAGCAGGCAGAGTCACCCGAGTGCACCCCCGCCTGTTCGATATGCTGCATGATCGCGCCGATCACCACCTGCTCGCCGTCGCTGACGGCGTCGATATCCACTTCGATCGCGGCGCTGAGGAAGGAGTCCAGCAGCACCGGCGCATCGTTGGACACCTGCACCGCGTCGCGCATGTAGCGCAGCAGGTCTTCCTCGCGGTAGACGATTTCCATGGCCCGGCCGCCGAGAACATAGGAAGGACGCACCACCAGCGGGTAGCCGATGCGAGCCGCGCCCTCGATGGCCTCCTCCACACTGCGGACCGTGGTGTTGGCGGGCTGCAGCAGGTCCAGTTTCTGGATCATGTGCTGGAAGCGCTCCCGGTCCTCGGCGCGGTCAATCGCGTCCGGGGTGGTGCCGATGATGGGGACGCCGTGGGCTTCCAGGTCCCGCGCCAGCTTCAGCGGGGTCTGGCCGCCGAACTGGACGATCACGCCCTTGGGCTGCTCCAGGTCGATGATTTCCAGGACGTCTTCCAGGGTCACCGGCTCGAAATACAGGCGGTCGGAGGTATCGTAGTCGGTGGACACGGTCTCCGGATTGCAGTTGACCATGATGGCCTCGTAGCCATCCTCGCGCATGGCCAGCGCCGCGTGCACGCAGCAATAGTCGAACTCGATACCCTGGCCGATACGGTTGGGGCCGCCGCCGAGCACCAGGATCTTGTTCCGGTCAGAGGGCGCGGCCTCGCACTCTTCCTCATAGGTGGAGTACATGTAGGCGGTGGCGGAGGCAAATTCCGCCGCGCAGGTGTCCACCCGCTTGTACACCGGGCGCACCCCGAGGCCGTGGCGATGCTTGCGCAGCTCGCGCTCGCTGACTCCCAGCAATACCGCCAGGCGGGCGTCGGAGAAGCCCTTGCGCTTGAGACGGAACATGCGCTCGCGGTCGATTTCCGCCAGGGCTACCGGCTTCAGGGCGTCCTCGGTGGCGATGATGTCCTGGATCTGGATCAGGAACCAGGGGTCAACCCCGGAGTACTGGTGTACTTCGTCCACCGTCATTCCGGCCCGGAAGGCATCGCCGATGTACCAGATGCGATCGGCCCCGGGATTGGTGAGCTCCGCCACCAGTTCCTCGCGCAGGTCGGGGTTCCCCACGTCGATCATGTGCTCGAAACCGGCGGAGCCCACTTCCAGCCCGCGCAGGGCCTTCTGCAGGGACTCCTGGAAGGTGCGGCCGATCGCCATCACCTCGCCCACCGACTTCATCTGGGTGGTCAGGCGCGGGTCCGCGGCGCTGAACTTCTCGAAGGCAAAGCGGGGAATCTTGGTAACCACATAGTCGATGGCGGGCTCGAAGGATGCCGGGGTCGCGCCGCCGGTAATATCGTTCTGCAACTCGTCGAGGGTGTAGCCGATAGCCAGCTTGGCGGCGATCTTGGCGATCGGGAAGCCGGTGGCCTTGGAGGCCAGGGCCGAGGAGCGGGACACCCGCGGGTTCATCTCGATGATGACCATGCGCCCGGTTTTCGGGTCCATGCCAAACTGGACGTTGGAGCCCCCGGTCTCGACACCGATTTCACGCAGCACCGCCAGCGAGGCGTTGCGCATGATCTGGTATTCCTTGTCGGTCAGGGTCTGGGCCGGGGCCACGGTAATGGAGTCGCCGGTGTGGACCCCCATGGCGTCGAAGTTCTCGATTGCGCAGACGATGATGCAGTTGTCGTTCTTGTCCCGCACCACCTCCATCTCGAACTCTTTCCAGCCGATCAGGGACTCGTCGATCAGCAGTTCCTTGGTCGGGGACAGGTCCAGGCCGCGGGTGCAGATCTGTTCGAATTCATCCCGGTTGTAGGCAATACCGCCGCCGGAGCCGCCCATGGTAAAGGAGGGCCGGATAATGCAGGGAAAGCCAATCTGGTCCAGCACCTGGAAGGCCTCTTCCATGCTGTGGGCCAGCGCCGCGCGGGGGGTTTCCAGGCCGATACGCTTCATCGCCCGGTCGAACAGCTGGCGGTCCTCCGCCATGTCGATGGCTTCCTTGGTGGCGCCGATCATCTCCACGCCGAACTTCTCCAGCACCCCTTCCCGGGCCAGGTCCAGGGCGCAGTTGAGCGCGGTTTGGCCACCCATGGTGGGCAGCAGGGCATCCGGCCGCTCCTGCTCAATGATGCGCGCCACCGTGGCCCAGGTAATGGGCTCGATGTAGGTTGCGTCCGCCATCGCGGGGTCGGTCATGATGGTAGCGGGATTGGAGTTCACCAGGATCACCCGGTAGCCCTCCTCCCGCAGCGCCTTGCAGGCCTGGGCCCCGGAGTAGTCGAACTCGCAGGCCTGGCCGATGACAATGGGGCCGGCGCCGAGGATCAGGACACTTTGAATATCGGTTCTTTTAGGCATGGCGAATCAGCGGTTTCCTGCTCTTGCGACAATGAGCTCAATGAAGTGGTCAAACAGCGGGGCGGCGTCGTGGGGACCCGGGCTGGCTTCCGGGTGCCCCTGGAAACTGAAGGCCGCCTTGTCGGTGCGGTGGATGCCCTGCAGGGTGCCGTCGAACAGGGACTTGTGGGTCACCCGCAGGTTGTCCGGCAGCCCGGACTCATCGACGGCAAAGCCGTGGTTCTGGCTGGTGATCAGCACAGTGCCGTTGTCCAGGTTCTGCACCGGGTGGTTGGCGCCGTGGTGGCCGTGCCCCATCTTGACCGTGCGGGCACCGCTGGCGAGGCCCAGCAACTGGTGGCCGAGGCAGATGCCGAACACCGGGATATCGGTGTCCAGCAACTCGCGAATGGCGCGGATGGCATAGTCGCAGGGCTCAGGGTCGCCGGGGCCATTGGACAGGAATACCCCGTCCGGGCGCAGCGCGAGCACGTCGGCGGCAGGCGTTTGCGCCGGCACCACCGTGAGGCGGCAGCCGCGATCCACCAGCATGCGCAGGATGTTGCGCTTGACGCCGTAATCGTAGGCCACCACATGCCAGGGCAATTCCTGCTCGGGGCGCTCACTGTGGCCGACCTCGTGCTGCCAGCTACCCTCGCGCCAGGCGTAGGGCGCAGCAACCGTCACTACCTGGGCGAGGTCCATGCCCTTGAGGCCGGCAAAGCCGCGGGCCTGGGCCAGCGCCGCTTCCGCATCGATGTCGGCGCCGGCCATGATGCAGCCGTTCTGGGCACCCTTGTCCCGCAGGATGCGGGTCAGGCGGCGGGTGTCGATGTCGGCGATGGCGACGATATTGCGCCGCTGCAGGTAGCTCTGGAGATCTTCCTGGTTGCGGTAGTTGCTCGCCATAAGCGGCAGGTCGCGGATCACCAGGCCGGCAGCCCAGATATCCGCGGATTCCTCGTCCTCGGCATTGGTGCCGGTGTTGCCGATATGGGGATAGGTCAGGGTAACGATCTGGCGGGCGTAGGAAGGATCGGTGAGGATCTCCTGGTACCCGGTCATCGCGGTGTTGAACACCACTTCGCCGACCGAGGCGCCTTCAGCACCTATCGCCACGCCTCTGAATAGACTGCCATCTTCAAGGGCTAACAGGGCTGGACTGGACAAGAACACCTCCAAGATTCAGCGGCAAACCTTTGCTGCGGGCGCCCGAAAAAAAGCGAGATGGGAAGGCCACATCTCGCTTTTTCTCATAGAATCAGCTCTGGTTATTCACAGCTACGGACGACACCCGGGGCGCAATCCGGGTACGTGAAATCTGGCGGAAGATTGTAGGGGATACCCCAGCCAGTGTCCAGCGCCAGCCGGGACTCTTCGTTCCGCTGGCGGCCTACGGCCGCTGCGTCGGTTCGGTGCCCTTCGTTCCCGTGGCGGCCTTTCGGCTGCTGCGTCGCCCCGGGATCCTGTCGAAGTCGCTCTGTTCGAGTGGCGGCCTCACGGCCGCGGCGTCGCTCCGGGAGGCGCGGACTCCGATACTCCATTCCGGGCGCATGCGGCGCGCGTTCCCTCAGTGTTCTTGCGCTGCCGTTGGGCCGCGTACGCTGTGAGCTGGTCCGGCACCTGGCAAGGCGACGGTGCCCGTTGGGCTGACCTGTTCCCACTTTCAGGGCTGGAGGTTGGCAGCCACTAAGACAATTGGGCGAGCGCACCGACGCCCTCCAAGTCCGCATCGAAGCCCCCGCCCCCCGAATCAACGCGGGGCACCTTGGCCTGGTCACCATCGACTTCGTCTCGGTGGTGGTCACGCGAAGCAGCGTCGCTTGAACGCCGCCAATACTGCCCATTCCTTCCACTAACAGGGTACCGTGGCCTCGGTTTCCCACCTGCGTTGATCCGGTGCGGGGATGTCGTTTTGCGGACCGGAGGGCGTCGGTGCGCCCACCGCCCCCGCTTAGAGGCTACCAACCTGCAGCCCAGAAAGTGGGAACAGGAGACCACGGAGCTGCCCGCGCCATGCCAGATGCGTCACAGCTCACAGCGTGCGCGGCCCGACGGCAGCGCAAGATTACCGCGGGAACGCGCGCCGCATGCGCCCGCAGTGGAGCAAAAGGAGCATACCCGTGGCGGAGCGACGCAGCGGCCGTAAGGCCGCCGGTAGAACGAAGGGAGAAAAGCCCGCCAAGCCTCCGGGGGAACGAAGTAAACGAAGCCAGGCAGTGACCGAGGGGCACCGATCGTGCCGAGCCGAGAAAACGGTTGCGTCGCGCAGGCGGTTTCCTATGATGTGGGGTCGATCCACTAACAGGGAAGTCGCCACACCATGGCCTACAGCACAGGCAAGTCCGCCGTTATCACCGGCGCCGGCTCCGGCATCGGTCGCGCCCTCGCGCGGCAGCTGAACCGAGAGGGCTGCGCACTCTTCCTCGGCGATGTCGATACCCTGGGCCTGGCGGACACCGTGGCCAGTCTTGAGCGCCAGGACCTGCCGGTAGACCAGCGGCAGGTGGACGTCTCCGACAAGGCGGCGATGGACCGCTGGGCCGCTGCCATCGCCGAACGGCAACCCGCCGTCGACATCGTCGTCAACAATGCGGGGGTGGCCTACAGCGCCCGGGTGGACGAGTGCAACTACGACGACGTGCAGTGGCTTGTGGGCATCAATTTCTGGGGCGTGGTGCACGGCAGCATGGCCTTCCTGCCGCTGCTGAAGGCCGCGCCACAGGGGCACCTGGTCAACATCTCTTCTATTTTCGGCATGATCGGGGTCCCCACCCAGTCCGCCTACAACGCGGCCAAGTTCGCGGTACGCGGTTACACCGAAGCCCTGCGGCTGGAGATGGAGGGCAGCAACGTACATGTGTGCTGCGTACACCCGGGCGGCGTGGGCACCAACATCGCGCGCCGCAGCCGCGGCGGTCCGGCGGATGTCAGCGCCGACGACAAAGCCGCCCTGTTTGACCAGCACGTGCGCACTACCGCGGAGTCCGCCGCGGCGCAGATCGTGACCGCTGTGGCCAGGCGCAAGCCGCGCCTGATCCTCGGCCCCGACGCGAAGTTCATCAACCTGCTGGCCCGCCTGTTCCCGGTGAGCTATCCGCGGTTCATGCCCGGGCTGGGCAAGGTTGGCCGGGGCGATCCGGCGTGATACCGGGTCCCGACTCCACCGCGCCATGACGGACAAGAAACTCGCCACCGGCCAGCTGACCGTGCTGATCCTGGCCCTGATGGCCACCGGGATCGGCCAGTCCCTGGTCTTTGCCATCCTCGCGCCCCTCGGGCGCGAGGTGGCACTGAGCGAACTGCAGATCACTTCGATTATCGCCCTTTCGGCACTGGTATTTGCCCTCGCCTCGCCGCACTGGGGCCGGCTCAGCGACCGCGTCGGGCGCAAGCCCATCATCATCACCGGCCTGCTGGGCTATACCGCCGGCACCCTGGTCTTCACCAGCGTATTCTATGCCGGCCTGGCGGGATTGCTGGGTGGCAGCCTGCTGTACGGGGTTGCCCTGCTGGCGCGCTGCGGCCAGGCGGTCATCATGTCAGCGACCAGTCCGGCCACCACCGCCTATGCCGCCGACAACAGCAGTACCGAACACCGGACCCGGACCATGGCCCGGCTGGGGACCGCCAACAGCCTGGGGACCATTCTCGGGCCGGCGGTGAGCGGCGCCCTGGCGACCTTTGGCCTGCTCGCGCCGCTGTACTTTGCCGCAGTGCTGGCGGCCTCCGCCGCCCTGCTGGTCTGGCGGCAATTGCCGCGCACCCCGCAGCGGGATCTGGTGCCCCGCCACCTGCGGGTGCGCCTGCGCTTTACCGACCGCCGCTTCCGGCACCTGCTGGCCACGGGGGTGGGGCTGTTCGTGGGCTTCTCGGGTATCCAGCAGACCCTGGGTTTTACCCTGCAGGACAAGCTGGGCCTGACCGGCATCCAGACCGCCCAGATGACCGGCGCGGCGCTAATGGTCTCCGCGGCCTTTACCTTCCTGGTGCAGGTTACCGTCATGCAACGGGTCAAGCTGGAGCCCGGCCAGTTCATTCGCCTGGGGCTGCTGGCCATGCTGTTCGGGGCCGCCATACTCGCCAGCGCGGACCACTTCCCCCTGCTGGCCGTGGGCATGGCCTTTGTCGGCACCGGTCTCGGCTTGACCATGCCCTCCATCTCCGCCGGCGCTTCACTGGCGGTGGCGCCCGATGAGCAGGGCTCCGTGGCCGGCCTGGTCGCCGCCTGTCCCGCCATCGGCTTCGTGGCCGGACCAATCTGTGCCGGCGCCCTGTACCAGGTGCACCCGGCACTGGCGCCGATGTTCAGTGCCAGTGTCTTCTTCCTGGTCCTGGTGCTGCTGGTGCTGCGGGAACGGCGCTGAAGCTCAGAGCTGGGGCAGTGCCTCCACCCAGGCGCTGAAGGCGGTTGCGGCGGGCGTCCCGGCGCTGTCCCGGGGGAGTACCAGGTAATAGTGCTGCTCACTGGGCAGGCGCAGGTCGCTGGCCTCCACCAGACTGCCGCGGGCGAGGGCCTCCAGCACGAAGTAAGTCGGCAGGAAGGCCAGTCCCAGGCCCTGGATGGCACACTGCAGCACCAGACCGAAGTTCTCCAGCCGCGGGCCCGGCAGGCGTGCGATCTGCTCCGGGTCACAGCCGGCCCGCTGCAGCCAGGTGGCGCTGGATGACCAGGGCCCGCTGTGATGCACCAGCGGGTAGCGGAGGGCATCGGCGTAGTCTGCGAGTGCGCCGTGGCGCTGCAGCAGAGCACTGCTGCATACGGCCACCAGGGTCTCTCCCATCAGGCGCCGGACAGTGGCACCTTTCCACTGCCCGTCACCGTAGAGCAGAGCCAGATCGCAATGGCTGGACAGCGGGTGCAGTTTGTCGATATCCGTAATCAGCTGCAGGTCGAGCAGAGGATGCTCCCGGGAGAACTGCTCCAGGTGCGGAATCAGCCAGCTGCTGGCCAGGGCGGGCTCAACCCCCACCCGCAGGCTGCGCTTGCCCGCGCTCTTGAGCTCCTCGTTAGCCCGCTGCAGGCGCTCGAGGATATCCCCGACCCGCTGCGCGTACTGCCGCCCGGCCTCGGTCAGCTGCAGGCGCTGGCGCTGGCGCAGAAACAGGCGCACCCCGAGTTGCTCCTCCAGACTGGCGAGCTGGCGACTGACTGCGCCCTGGGTCATGTTGAGCTGTTCGCTGGCACGGGTAACACTGCCACTGCTGGCCACCGCGTGAAAACAGGCCAGGGCGCGGGTCGAGGGCAGCCGGGTTGTCATGAGCAGGCAACTTCATGCAATTTGGTAATGAAGTATGCCGGATATTTCGCTATTGCCGCAACTGGCGCCCGGCTACCATTTGCCGCATGACTGGACGAGAGAACAGACAGTGCGGGCTTACCTGCGGCGAGTACCTGGCACAGATGCTGGCGGCCTGCGGCATTGAGCTGGCCTTTGGCATCCCGGGTACCCACACCATCGAACTGTACCGGGGCCTGCCCGCCAGCGGCATCCGCCACATCACGCCGCGCCACGAGCAGGGCGCCGGCTTCATGGCCGACGGCTACGCCCGGGTGTCCGGCAAGCCCGCCGCCTGCCTTACGGTCTCCGGCCCGGGCGCGCTCAATATCGCCACCGCCATGGGGCAGGCCCTGCAGGACTCGGTGCCCATGCTGGTGATCTCGGCCGACAACAGCCGCCACCAGCTCGGCCTTGGCGAGGGGCGCCTGCACGAGACCCGCAACCTGCAGGCCGCCATGGCCGAGTGCAGCGTCTGGAGCCACCGGCTCCTGCGCCCGGACGAATTGCCCCGGGTACTGGCCCGGGCCTTCGCCATCTTCGCCAGTGAGCGACCCGGGCCGGTGCACATCAGTATCCCCCAGGATGTGATCACGGCCGATGCCAGCCACCTGGCGGTCGCGCCCTGGCCGCTGCCCTCGCGGCCGGGGCCGGATCCGGCGGCGATCGCGCGG